>JAFSYB010000053.1 GCA_017443765.1 Muribaculaceae bacterium
CCGATGACGGAGCAGACGCATTTCTCGACATACTCTCGATTGTTGAAACCTCGAAGAAACACAACACGCCCATTTACAATGCCATCCGCGCTCTATTCTGAGCTCGGCTAAAACTCACATACCTATCGCTGAATAGTTACCTCCTTGGGGGTGCGGCGCAACAAAGTCGTGGGCATGACGGGAAATCAAGGCATAGGAAAGGCTCCGGTGCAACAATGCTGCCACACTGCTGACAGGACCTTTGCCGACCTGTTGTCTATGCCGTCTGGCCGCGGCGGCTACTCTCGCCAAGAAGTTGGTGGCAAACTCGTGCGCCTGGGGTCATGTCAAAAACGAACCCCAGGATTCGGCAACGATAATCTGAAACCATTCGCATATACACCTTATTATATAAATGACATATACGATTATTCACGTTGGGGCGCATTCATTTTGCCCACTTGCCCAATTTTGGCTTGCACTGCCGCGTTTCATCATTTGCTGGGACGCCAAGGGTGCCAGCCGAATTGACCGCAATCGCGGCCGATTCTTAAATAATCTAAATAAAGCTTTATGCTTTGTGTTTAAGCAGTCTTGGGGGGCGAATGAGTGCGATAAAGATACACTCGAAAGCCCTTTTGACGCTTTTTTTCATTTTGATTGGAGATTTTTTTGTAATTTTGCAAGCTAATTCAAGCAATGGGAGTCGCAAGATGCGAGATGCCGGATGCGGAATGAGAAAGCGACTTGCCGATTGTGTGCTGACCATTGCGGAATTATCAATTATCAATTATCAATTGTAAATAGCAATGAAGCTTCTACAACAAAAGCTGGCCAAGTACGATGAGCCGCAGAAGGCCAAAGCCGCAGGCATCTACCCCTATTTCCGGGCCATTTCCAGCGAGCAAGACACCGAGGTGGTTATCAAGGGCAAGAAAGTGCTCATGTTCGGCTCGAACTGCTATAGCGGGCTGGTGAACCACCCCAAGATTAAGGAAGCGGCCATTCGAGCTATCGAGAAGTATGGCACTGGATGCGCCGGGTCGCCGTTCCTGAACGGCACGCTCGACATCCACAAGCACCTTGAACGCCGGCTGGCCGACTACGTGGGCAAGGAAGACGCGATGATTTACAGCACGGGCTTCGGGGTGAACCTTGGTGTGGTGTCGACGCTTACCGGGCGCGAGGACTACGTGCTGTGGGACGAGCAGGATCACGCCTCGATTATCGAGGGGCGGCGCCTGTCGTTCTCCCAGTCGCTCAAGTATCGGCACAACGACATGGCCTCGCTCGAGAAGCAGCTGCAGCGTTGCGACCGCGACCGCGTGAAGCTCATTGTCACCGACGGCGTGTTCTCGATGGAGGGCGACGTGTGCAAGCTCCCCGACATTGTGGAGCTGGCTCACAAATACGATGCCTGCATCATGGTCGACGAGGCTCACGGCATTGGCGTGTTCGGTCACGGCGGACGCGGTGTGTGCGACCACTTCGGCCTGGCCCACGAGGTGGACCTGATTATGGGTACGTTCTCCAAGTCGTTTGCCTCGCTTGGCGGGTTCATTGCCACTGATGAGGTAATCACCAATTTCCTGCGCCACCACTCGCGCAGCTATATCTTCACGGCAAGCATCACGCCCGCCTCGACAGCCGCTGTCGAGGCCGCCCTCGACATCATGGAGAACGAACCCGAGCGCCAGCAGCACCTGTGGGACATCACCCACTATGCCCTGAAAGGGTTCCGCGACATGGGGTGTGAAATCGGCCACACCGAAACCCCCATCATTCCTCTTTACATCCGCGACAATTACAAGACGTTCCAAATCACGCACGACTTGCTCGAGGAGGGCATCTTCGTCAACCCGGTGGTCTCGCCCGCCGTGGCTCCCACCGACACCCTCATCCGTTTCAGCCTTATGGCCACACACACCAAGGACCAGGTGACCATCGCACTGGAGAAAATCCACAAGGTGTTCAAGGCTCACGGCCTCGTGCAGTGAACATGAGCCTGCAGCTTTTCGAGCTGTTGGCGCGACGCGCTCCCATGCGGCGACGGAGCCGCAACCATTCGCTGCGGCGGCGACAATGCGTTTTTGCAGTTGGAAATGCCGGGTTCGTTAAATTGCTTGAGTTGGATTGTGGGCGATTTCCCGTTTGCTTTTCGCTCAATTTGAAGTGGTAGAAGCGCACTGCGGCCAGTTGAGGCGAAATCTGCCAGCAAGCAACCAGTGTAACCTATATCAAAGCATGCTTGTTGCTTTGTCGAGTGCAGCATGATTTATCCAACACATGCTTTTTGTTAAGTTTTTTAGTATCAATTTACAGGGTGTAAGGCCGCTTCTTTATATCTAAACCCTTGCATTTTGTGTTTATGTTCTTAATCTCAACTGCTGTCGAGGCATTATGTTCCCATCTCTATTCTTCTGAATAATATTTGCATCGCTAAAACGAAGATTGATTATGAATAAAGAGGAGCGTTATCTCCAGCTGGTGGAGCAGGTGCGTGTCTTGGTCGACGGCGAGGACGATGCGGTGGCGGTGATGGCCAACGTGTCGGCCGCCCTGCACGAGGCGATGGGATTTTGGTGGACTGGTTTTTACGTGGTGCGCAACGGTCAGTTGCGTCTGGGTCCGTTCCAGGGACCGGTGGCCTGCACGCGCATCGCGCACGGCAGGGGAGTGTGCGGAACAGCTTGGGCCAGCAACGCCACTGTTCTCGTCCCCGATGTGGAGCAGTTTCCCGGACACATCGCCTGCAGCAGTGACTCGCGCTCCGAGATTGTGGTACCCGTGCGCGATGACACTGGAACAGTGCAGGCAGTGCTCGACATCGACAGCCGAGAGTTGAATTCTTTCGACAACATCGACCAGCACTACCTTGAGCGTGTGGCTGACATCGTGGCTCAGGTGGTGTGTAAACCCTATTAATAATATGGAGAAAAACGACCTGAGAATAGTATTCTTCGGCACACCCGACTTTGCTGTCGAGAGCTTGAGCCGTCTGGTTGATGGTGGCTACAACGTGGTGGCCGTGGTCACCATGCCCGACAAGGCGGGCGGTCGTGGCAACCATGTGATTCACAGTGCCGTCAAGCAATATGCACTGGCGCACAACCTGCCCTTGTTGCAGCCCGTCAACCTGAAGGACGACGACTTTGTCGCTCGTCTGCGGGCCTGCGATGCGCAGTTGTTCATTGTCATTGCGTTCAGGATGCTTCCCCAGGTGGTGTGGCAGATGCCGCCCTTGGGTACATTCAACCTGCACGCCTCGCTGCTGCCCAAGTATCGTGGCGCGGCACCCATCAACTGGGCGGTGATGAACGGCGACAAGCGCACGGGAGTCACCACATTCTTTCTCAAGCACGAAATCGACACCGGCGACATTATTCAACAGCGTGCCATTGACATCGCGCGCACCGACAATGTGGGAGACATTCATGACCGCTTGATGATGCTTGGTGCCGACATGGTGGCCGATACCGTAGAGGCCATTCTTGCCGGGAACGTGAAGACCATCGCCCAGGAACAGCTGGTCGAAGCCGGTGCCGAAGCAACACCGGCACCAAAGATTTTCAAGGATACCTGCCGCATCAACTGGCAGCGGAGTGGGGAAGAGGTCTACAACCATGTGCGCGGCCTGTCGCCTTTTCCCACTGCCTGGACCGAGCTGGTCAATAGTCAGGGCAAGCGCCACACCATCAAGGTGTACGCCACCGGCGAGCCCGAGCCAGCGCAAATGCCGCCCGGAACAATCCTCTCCGATGGCAAGTGCTTCATGAAGGTGGCAGCCGGCGATGCTACCGTGCCAATTCTGGAACTCCAGCTCGCAGGAAAACGGCGAATGAACCTCTCGGAGTTCCTGCGTGGTTTCAAGATAGATGAATACCACTGTGAGTAGTCGCCAAACATGAGATGCAAAACCCGACGAAATTAGCTTTTGACACATAACAACCTAAAATCTCAACACTCCAATGAACAAGACGATAATATTTTCAGCATTGGCAGCCATTGTGCTGATTGCCGCTGCTTGCGGTGACGACGAACCGGGCTACAAGCGTTTCAAGGCACAGCCAGTCGACTTGGGACTAAGCGTGAAATGGGCCGACCTCAACATCGGGGCCACCGAGCCGCAGGCTTGGGGAGGGCTGTACGGCTGGGGCGATTCCACTGGCCTGCACGAGGCGCGTATTGATGAATACCCCATCGAGATTTCCTGGTCGCAGGTTGATGGCCGCGAAGTAACCACCGTGGCCTGGAAAAGCCCATACTTTGGCGGGCGATGGCCGCTGGCCGACATCGCCGGTACCGATTACGACATAGCTGCTTTTATGTGGAACACCAACTGGCGACTGCCCACCAAAAGTGAGTGGAACGAACTCATCGACCGCTGCCAATGGACAGTGGCGACCGATGTGCAGGGAGCGCGAACCACGGTGGTGCGCGTCACCGGCCCTAACGGAAACAGCATCTTGCTGCCCATGACCGGCATCGACACGAATGGAGCCGAGGAGCGCGGCAACGTGGGACACTACTGGACCTCAAACCTGCTCCCACTCGACGAGCAATCGACCCACGGTTTCCGTTGTGCAGTGCCCTGTGCTGCTTGGTCGGTAACCATCACCCCGGCTGCCGGGGCGGCACGCTGCAACTTCGAGCCTCAGGTGCGCAACTTCCAACTCGCCGTGCGACCCGTCTATGCCAAATAGCCAACCATGAGCGACCTGCCCGAACATATCGACCTCAACAATCCCGAGTTTCAGAGTGTGTGGAATCTGATTCTCCACACACGGCAGTCGGTGTTCCTCACTGGCAAGGCAGGCACGGGTAAGAGCACTTTTCTCAAATACATCTGCGCCAACACGCGCAAGAAACACGTGGTGCTTGCCCCCACCGGTATCGCAGCCGTGAACGTGGGGGGACAAACACTCCACTCGTTTTTCAAGATTCCGTTCAAGCCACTACTGCCTGACGACCCCGACTTTGCGCCAATCCAGATTCGCAAAACACTGCGCTACCCCAAGGACAAGGTGAGGCTGCTGCAGGCGCTGGAGCTGATTATCATTGACGAAATCTCGATGGTGCGTGCCGACATCATCGACTTTATCGACCGCGTGCTAAAGATTTATTGCAACAATATGCGCGAGCCCTTCGGCGGCAAGCAACTCCTCTTTGTGGGTGACATTTTCCAGCTCGAACCCGTGGTCACTCGCGACATGCGCGACATTCTCCGGCGATTCTACCACCAATTCTTTTTCTTCAACGCACGCGTGTTCAACCAACTTGGGCTGGTGCCAATAGAACTGCTCAAAATCTACCGCCAGACCGATGCCCAGTTCATCTCGCTCCTCGACCGCGTGCGCATTGACAAGGTTTCGCGCATCGACTTGATGACCATCAATTCGCGATGCAATCCCGCTTTTAACGACCAGGGGCAGTTTGTCATTACCATTGCTACACGCCGCGACACCGTCAACGCTATCAACGACGAGCACATGGCAGCTCTCAAGACCCCCGAACGCACCTATATGGGCACTGTCGAGGGCTCTTTCCCCACTGCCGACCTGCCCACGGCCCAGGAACTCACACTCAAGGTGGGAGCGCAGGTCATCTTTATCCGCAACGACAAGGACGCGCGATGGGTGAACGGCACCATTGGCAAGGTGAGCCGCCTCGACGACGACATCCTGTGGGTGGAGCGGGAGGACGGAATCCAAATCCAGGTCGAGGTGGAAACGTGGGAGAATATCCAGTATTCCTACGACGAGAAGCAGAAGAAGGTAATCGAGCATGTGCTCGGCTCCTTCTCGCAATACCCCGTCAAGCCTGCCTGGGCACTCACCGTGCACAAGAGCCAGGGACTCACGTTCAACAATGTTGTAATCGACTTCGCCGGCGGCGCGTTCTCCAGCGGACAGACTTATGTGGCCCTGTCGCGCTGCACCTCGCTCGAGGGCATCACGCTGCTCAAGCCGCTCGGCGAGTGTGACTTCATTGTCAACCCCGCCATCATAACCTTCAGCCAACAATTCAACAACCAGGCGGCAATCGACCTCGCGCTTAACCAGGAAAAAGCCTGGCAGCTCTACCGTCGCGCCATCCACGCCTACGACCACGGCGAAATGCGCCAGGCTGTAGAGGCATTTGCCCAAGCGGCACGTGTTCGCGATGTGCTCCAACTGCCAGCTGTGCAGCGCCTTATCGCCTCCAAACTGGTTCGCGTGAAGAGCCTGATGCAAGAAGTGGCGACACTCAAGCAGGAACTCGACAACCACCGCGAGATGCTGCGGCAACTCGCTCTGGAGTATTGCGAGATGGGAAACCAGTCACTTGGCACCGGCTCGCTGGCGTGCGACGTCGCGACACCATACGGCGACCAACCCGCACTCGACGACATCGCCATCAGCAGCGCGATAGCCAACTTCAACAAGGCCCTGCGCATTTGCCCCGACTGTGTGGAGGCTTTGATTGGCAAAGGCAAACTGCTTCACACCATCGGCGAGCACGACCACGCCGTGGAACAGCTGAAAAATGCTGTCAAGCTCGATGGGGCCAACTTCCTGGCCCACCTCACGCTGGCACAGGTCTATGACGATTTGAAGCAGTCGCAAAACGCCATCAAGAGCTACAAGCGGGCTGCGAGGACCGACAAGAAAAGCCCACTGCCGCACGAGGCTCTGGAGCGAATCTATGAGCGACTTGGCCTCGACGACCTTGCCGACGAGCACCAACAGATAGCCCGGCGACTGCGGGCAGGTAAGAAAAAATCCAAACGCTGAATCCTCACCAATGGACACCCAGCGGCAACAGAACAAAAAATCTCATGAAATAATTTGACTATTCGCGCTTTTCATTGTAACTTTGCCCTGCAAATGGTGAGAATACCCCATGACACTAATGCTAACTCAGCCGTTGTCAAGCACTTCACGGCTTTTCTTGAGTCGAAGCAGTTGCGCAAAACGCCCGAGCGTTTTGCCATCTTGCGACGTGTGCTCATGTTCACTCGCCATTTCACCATCGAGACACTGCGCCAGGACCTCGAGCAAGAGGCCTATCACGTGAGCCGGGCAACGCTCTACAACACCATCGACCTGCTCATCGAGGCCGGCGTGATTGTCAGGCACGTGTTCAACGGCCAGCAGCCGCAGTATGAGCGAGCAACCGGCTTGACCCACAACCACCTCGTGTGCACTCATTGCGGAAAGGTGAAGGAGGTGCGCGACGACGGCCTGATTGCGTTCATGAACACGCGCAAATACAATGCGTTCAATGCCGACAGGTACTCGCTCACGGTCTATGGAATGTGCAGCACTTGCGCACGCAAAATCAAGCGCCAGGCCGCTGCGCAAGCCTCGAAACAAAACAATCAAGTCAAACAGCATAACACTTCAGGAAAATGAAGGCAGACGTTCTACTCGGTCTCCAATGGGGTGACGAAGGCAAAGGAAAGGTGGTGGACGTGCTCACGCCGCGCTACGATGCTGTGGCGCGATTCCAGGGCGGGCCTAACGCCGGACACACACTCGAGTTCAACGGCACCCATCATGTGCTGCGCTCAATACCTTCGGGGGTGTTCCAGCAAGGCCAGGAGAACATCATTGGCAATGGCGTGGTAATCGATCCCATCCTCTTCATGGAAGAGGCCCGTGAGCTCGAGCAGTGCGGCGTGGACCTGCACAGCGTGTTGAGCATCTCACGCAAGGCTCACCTGATATTGCCCACCCACCGCCTGCTCGATGCGCTGGGCGAGCGGCTGAAAGGCGACGCACGCATCGGCACCACCGGCAAGGGCATCGGCCCGGCTTATACCGACAAGGTGCGCCGGAGCGGCTTGCGTGTGGGGGACATCGACAATGACTTTGTCGCCGCTTATCAGCGCGCACGCAACACACACCTGGCACACTTGCAGGCATTTGGCGAAAACCCCGACATCGCACAGGTCGAGCAGCAATGGCTCCAAGCCGTCGATTACCTGCGACAGTTTCGCATCATCGACACTGAGTTTTACGTCAACAACCTGCTCTCGCAGGGCAAGAGTTTGTTGTGCGAGGGTGCCCAGGGTACTATGCTCGATGTCGACCACGGCTCTTACCCCTTTGTTACCTCGTCAAGCACTATTTGTGCCGGCGCATGCGCCGGGCTGGGACTGCCCCCAAGCAAAATAGGTGAGGTCTTTGGCATCTTCAAGGCTTATTGCACCCGCGTGGGTGCAGGGCCATTCCCCACCGAGCTGCACAACGACACGGGCGAGCAGTTGCGGCGCATCGGTCATGAGTATGGCGCCGTCACCGGCCGTGAGCGGCGATGCGGATGGATTGACCTCGTGGCTCTGCGATATGCCATTATGCTCAATGGAGTCACGCAACTGATAATGATGAAAAGCGATGTGCTCGATGGCTTCGACACCATTCTCGCTTGCGATGCCTACGACATCAAAGGCTCAATCACGCGCCACTTCCCTTACTCGGTCGAGAACGTGAAACCGGTTTACACCAGCCTCCCCGGCTGGCGCTTCAACCTCACCCACATCACTACCGAGGAACAGTTCCCCGATGCCTTCAAGGCTTATATCCACTTCCTTGAAGAGCACTTGGGCGTGCCCATCACCATCGTGAGCGTGGGACCCGACCGTGAGCAGACGATATTAAGAAAATGACAATAAGGTGAGTTCTTTAAATTGCACGCTCGTGAATTGAATATAATTTCAAGTGCCGAAGGTCGCCGGATTTACCCATATTTCTGATTGATAGAACACGGCTAAGCAAGAACTGAGAACCCCGTCTACTGAAAACTGATAACTGAAAACAGATATTTCATAACTATTAACCAACTAAAAAGCTATGGCATTAGTAAAACCATTCCGTGGTCTGAGACCACCCCGCGATTTAGTGCAGAAAGTGGCTTCCAAGCCCTACGACGTGCTCTCGAGCGATGAGGCACGCGCCGAGGCCGGCGACAACGAGATGTCGCTCTACCACATCATCAAGCCCGAAATCGACTTCCCCGCAGGCACAGGCGAGCACGAACCCAAGGTCTACGACCGTGCCGTGATGAATTTCAAGAAGTTCCAAGACAAAGGCTGGCTCGTGCAGGACAACGACGAGAAGTACTACATCTACGCCCAGACGATGGACGGCCGCACACAATATGGCATTGTGGTGGCTGCCAGCGTTAACGACTATCTTGAGGGACGCATCAAGAAGCACGAGCTCACCCGACGTGAGAAGGAAACCGACCGTATGCACCACATTGAAATCAACAACGCCAATGTGGAACCCGTGTTCCTGGCTTTCCCCACCAACGAGGTGCTCGAGCGAATCATCGCCGACACGGCCAAAACCACTCCCGAATATGACTTCGTGAGCGAAGACGGCATCGGACACACACTGTGGGTAATCGGCGACGAGAACACCAAGCAGCAGATCACCAAGGCTTTTGAGGGAATACCCTATCTCTATATTGCCGACGGGCACCACCGCACTGCCGCTGCGGCGCACGTGGGAGAGGAGAAAGCAAAGGCCGACCCCAACCACAACGGAACCGAGGAATACAACTTCCTCCTCGCTGTTTGCTTCCCGCAATCGCACCTCAAGGTGATGGACTACAACCGCGTGGTCAAAGACCTTAACGGACTCACTGACGAGCAGTTCCTCGACAAGATTCGCGAGCACTTCACCGTCGAGGACAAGGGTACTGAGATTTACCACCCCGCCAAGCTGCACAACTTCGCACTCTATCTGTCGGGACACTGGTACTCGCTCACTGCCAAGCCCGGCACCTACAACGACAACGACCCCATCGGCGTGCTCGATGTGAGCGTGTCAAGCGACTACATCTTACGCGACATTCTTGGCATCACCGACCTGCGCTCCGACAACCGCATCGACTTTGTGGGCGGTATTCGCGGCTTGGGCGAGCTCAAGCAGCGCGTCGACTCCGGTGAGATGAGGGTTGCCTTGGCACTCTATCCCGTGACCATGCAGCAAATCATCGACATTGCCGACAGTGGCAAAATTATGCCGCCAAAGGCCACCTGGTTCGAACCTAAGCTGCGCTCAGGACTCATCATTCACAAACTCGACTAAACAAAGCTGTGCTGCCACGAGCCTCTGCTGGCTTTTGGCAGCACGGCAACTTCAAACCTCTAATGAATTGAAAGGCACTTAACAACAAGCAAATTCAGAATAATTTCAGTAATATTAGTGGGCGGCTTTAGTGGCCGCCCCTTTTGCGCCTGCCCCAGCGGATTAATGAAACTTAACACACTCCAGTTACTCTAATTGAAGAAAAATCATTAACTTTGCAATCCATAATATAATGCCCTTTTGCCACTGCATGGCCGAGTCATTGCAGCAAAAACGTGAGAGTGGCATTCATCGTGTGATTGAGGAGGTTTTCCCAACTTTGCACGAAACCGATATTAATATATTGATAATCAGGTGTGTAAATATGCTTGGGCAACTAAAGGTATATAGTGCCGACAACAACCACGGCCGGAATGATTCGCACATAGATGATTCGAAGGCTTGGTATGTGCTCACGCTTGCCGAGAGTCTCCAGGCCGTGAGGAGGGTATTTCGCTCGGTAAACGACATCCGCACCCAACGCGGTGAGCCGCTTGTGGAATATTTCCTGCCCGTGTGTCAGATGAAGACTGTACGCTCGGGACGCCAGATTGTAGTCGAGCAGAAGATGCTCTTTACCTACCTGTTTGTGCGCGACACCCTCGCCGGCATACGCCAGTTGCGCGAACACATTCCGGGCCTGCGCCTTCTGCGCCATCCCGACGACCGCAGCGGTGACAATTGGCGCTACATGACCGTAACTAACCGCGAGATGGCCATGTTCCGCACCATCGCCGATGCCTTTGCAGGCAATCTCCCTTGCTACCGCATCGACGACGTGAATCTTGAGGATGGTGACCGCGTGCAGGTCGTGGGCGGACAGTTCGACGGTGTGGAGGGTATCTTGCGTTGCGCTCCGGGGCGCGCTGGAGGCCAGGTGCTGCTCATAGTTGGCAACCTGCTGATTGTCAGCACTGGAAACATCGCGCCCCAGTACATACGAATCCTCGAGTTCGGCAGTGGAAACCGGCACCCTTACCGCCAGTTCGAGACTCACCTGCCTCGAGCCGTTCGCGCACTCTGCCGGCGGCTTGCCGGAGAGGCACCCGACGAGGCCGACCTTGCAGCCATGCAGGTGTTCACCGCCCGCTTCGCGCTCCTGCGGCCAGCCACCGTCAACTTGGCCAGCTCCCATGCCGGCCTCATGCTCATGAGCTACGCCGCCCTTGACAACCGCCCACGGCGCGACCGCTGGCTTGCCGAGTGCGAGGCTCTCCTGCCGCAAGTTACCGCCGACCAGCAGCGTGGCCTGCACCTGGCCATGATGCACGCCGCCACGCGCCGTCACGACCTCGCTACCCAGCTCCATCGCCTCATCGACGCCTGGCAACCTATCGCGCCTAACCAGCAGAAAAAGCTAACCATTGCCCGAATGCTCACGCAGTTTGAGGCATTTGACTAATGTATCCCAAAGATAGAGAGCGCATTCTCCCATAGTTTTTGCAGTTTTTTTTAATGTGAAGCAGTATGAATCCGTGAAGTCTGCGAGATTTATGGGTAACCCCGAACCAAAATTTGTGCAATTCATCCACTCAGGATGATAAGTAATGAAAGAGAGAACCCTTGATTTTACCAATAAGACGATACTGGTCACTGGTGTTGCCGGATTTATAGGTGCCAGCCTTGTGCGACGCTTAGTCAGTGATTGTCCGTCAGTTGTGGTGCTTGGTGTCGACAGCCTGAACGATTATTACGATGTCAGGTTAAAGCGGGCGCGCCTCGACGAGCTTCGCCGTTTGGCGGCCGGCCGGCAGTTTGTCTTTCGCCAAATCTCAACGGCAGACAAAAAAGCCATTGAGGCATTGTTTGCCGAATATCACATCGACATCGTTGTGAATTTGGCAGCCCAGACCGGTGTCCGATACAGCATAACGAATCCTGATGCGTATATCGAGAGCAATATAATTGGATTCTATAACATTTTAGAGGCTTGTCGTCATAGCTGTGAAGGTGGGGAGCCCGGTGTTCAGCACCTGGTGTATGCCAGTTCAAGCAGTGTGTACGGCGCGAACCGGAAAGTGCCTTATTCGACCGACGACAATGTGGATAATCCAGTCAGCCTGTATGCAGCGACCAAAAAATGTGACGAGTTGCTGGCACATGCCTATTCCAAGCTCTACAATATCCCCTCGACTGGCCTCAGGTTCTTTACCGTTTATGGCCCGGCCGGTCGCCCCGATATGGCATACTTCACTTTCACCGACAAACTCGTCAATGGCGAAAAAATCCAGATATTCAATTACGGCAATTGCAAGCGTGATTTCACTTTCATCGACGATGCTATCGAAGTCGTGTTGCGCGTAATTCAGCGTGCCCCCTTGCGGGCAATCGGCGCCGATGGCTTGCCTGTGCCACCCTATGCTGTTTACAACATAGGCAACAGCCATCCCGAGAATTTGTTGGACTTCGTGACCATCCTTCAAGAAGAGCTGGTGCGTGCCGGCGTCCTGCCGGCGGATTACGATTTCGAATCCCACACGCAACTCGTTGCCATGCAGCCAGGCGATGTGCCTGTCACCTACGCCGACACGCAGGCCCTGGAGCGCGACTTCGGTTTCAAGCCCTCCACGCCCTTGAGACAGGGACTGAGAAAGTTTGCCGAGTGGTATAAAGCTTATCGGCAAGCCAATCCTGCCGCCAGCAGCACATAGAGCAATAGAATGAGCGCAAGCACCAACAGCCGCATAGCCCGCAACACGGTATTCCTCTATTTGAGGATGTTTGTGTCGATGTGCATATCGCTTTACACCTCGCGAGTGGTACTCAATGCCTTGGGGACAAGCGATTATGGCATTTATGGCATTGTGGGCAGTATAGTGGTTTTCTTTTCTTTTCTGAATACAACGCTCAGTACATCAACCTCGAGATTCCTGACGTTCCAGTTGGGCCGCGACGACCATGATGCCTTAAACCACACGTTCACCAATGCGGTAATGCTCCATGTGGGTATTGCGCTGATAATATTGGTGCTGGCCGAAACGATTGGATTATGGTTTCTTAACAACCATTTGGTGATACCGGCGGGACGTTTAGATGCCGCTAACTGGGTCTATCAGCTTTCGGTTGTTGCCTGCATGACGGGGATTATCGAAGTGCCATTTAAGGCAACTGTCATTTCCCACGAGCGCATGGATTTCTATGCATACGCCAGCATTGCTTTCTCGCTATTGAAATTGGGTATTGTGTTTCTGCTTGCTGTCAGTCCATACGACAAGCTCATTTTTTATGCAACCCTAATCTTTGCCTGTCAAGTCGTCATCTTTTGGGCATACTTTGTTTATTGTCGTATCTCGTTCAGCGAGTGCAGGTTGTCGTTGCGTGCTGATAGAGGCATCATGCGCAGCATGGTGTCCTTTTCCGGTTGGACGCTGTATAGCAACATCTGTTTCACCACGCGCCAGCAGGGGTCAAATGTCCTGCTCAACCTCTTCGGCGGCACGGTGGTCAATGCCGCCGCGGGGCTTGCCTCCACAACGCTCACCATCCTTGAGCAGTTCGCCTCCAATCTCGTGATGGCATCGCGGCCGCAAATCATCAAGCATTATGCACAGGCCGACCATTCGGCCATGTTGCGCCTCATGAGCAATACATCATTATTTGCCAATATGCTGTTTCTGGTGGTCGCCGTTCCTTTTGTTACAGAAATCAGCTATATACTCCGGCTGTGGCTGGTCAACGTTCCGCCTTACATGGTGGGCTTTTCGATTTTGCTCATTGCCGGTGCCTACATTTCTCTGAACAATAATGTCTTGTTTGTGGCTATTCAAGCTTCGGGCAGCATACGAACATACTCATTGCTGGCCGGCACCACATCAGTCTTGGTGATTCCTGTAGCTTATCTCTTTTTTAAGAATGGCTCTACTTTTTACTGGGTCTATATACTTCCGCTGTTTACTAACAGCATGATTTATCTCTACTGTCTGTTTGTTTTTAAACGCATCATAACCGGTGCGCATATATTGCGATACATGCGCGATTCGCTGCTAAGGCCCACCTTGTGCGCGGTGCCGGCGGTTTTATTGTCGGGGTTGTTGACGCTTGTGGTCGAACAGGGCTTTGTTCGTCTTGTGTTGATCGTCGCTTTATCGACAGGCGCCTACATCTCTTGCGCTTATTTCGCATTGACTAAAGAGATGCGAAATACTGTCATTTCTCAATTATCGCAACTAAAACAAAAGTTCATTAAATGAACACCAACTGGGGACTCAAGCATTCTTGAACGATATTGCTGCGTTATAGCGTGATTGTTTGGTGATGGATAAGATGCGTAATAACTGAACCGTATGTCAATGAATAAGAACATCTTAATCATAACTCCATTCTTTCCACCACAGACCCATGCTGCCGTGTTCCGTGCCTACAAGCTGGTGAAATATTTGAAGCGGGAAGGGTGGAACCCTGTGGTGCTTACCGTTGACACCAACTACATCTATCAGGAGGATGCGACTTTGCTCGACGACATTGCCGGCGTGCCTGTTTATCGAGCAAATTATATAGAGCCAACCGTGCGGGGGCTGAAAAAGAAACTCTTTGGCATCGACACCTCTTACAAGGCCATGCTTGCTAAACGACAGGCTGCACACACCGGGGCACATGCGCTCCCGCCGATGACAAACGCCACGGGAGAAAGCCACTCCTGGTCTCACCGATTCTACAACTATATGCTCAAACGCTGGGTGCAAGTTCCCGACCGCTTCGTGGGGTGGTATCCGTTTGCCCTGCGCATGGCCCGGCGCATCATCAGGGAGCGCGACATCAGCATCATCTATACCACTTGTTTGCCGTTTACATGCAACAAGCTCGGCATCGCTCTGCGCAAGAAGATGGATGTGAAATGGGTGGCCGACTTCAGGGACCCCATAACTTACGCTAAACGAATGTATTCCGATTATCTGCCTGTGTTCATGAGGCAGAAGAGAATCGAGCAACAAACCTTTGAATACGCCGACGCTGTGGTGGGCTTGTCAAGTGCATACCTGCACATTTTTAATGACCTCTTCTCGGGCAAATACGACCATAAATGCCATTTCATTCCTACTGGGGTTGATGATGACTATATACCTAACGAAGAGATTTCAAAAGAGAACTATCTGATTTTTGTCGGTGAGTACCTTCGTGAGTACAAGGACGCGTTCCTCAAGCTTTTGCGCGAATGCGTCAATCGTGGGAATGATATAAAGCTGAAGGTTGTAGGCAACAAAGACATCAATGAAGGTGTTATGCGACCAATCATCGAGGATCTCCATCTTTCCGGCCATGTGGAATTTGTCGGCCATAAACCACAAAAAGAACTTTACAGGCTTATCAAGGCGGCCAAGGCGGCCGTGCTAATACCCGGCAAGCAAGCCCTTTGGTGGACTAATTTTGCAAAGATGGTCGACTACATCGGCTTGCAGGTGCCGGTCATCGCTTTGGTGCCCGACATCAGCGAGGCGCGCAGCGAACTCCAAAAAGCGGGACTTGGCATTTTCATAAAGGATGACGAGGCCGAAACAATCAGTCAATTCCTGAATGGGAAAGGCGCAACCAGTGAAGCCAGGCCGGATTACTGCACCCGATACCTTGCTTCGTCGCAAGCCCTTTCTTTCATTCAGATTTTTGAAAACTTATAAGGTGGGTTCTTCAGAAATAACGAAGATATGCACATTGCTTTTCTCACCACTGAATACCCTTGCAAGGCAAGCGTGAAGACTGGCGGTATAGGCACAACTATCCGCAATCAGGCTGCGTTATTGCTTCAAAGCAAGGTGAAGGTGAGTGTGTTGCTGTGGACCAAACACGCTTTCGATGATTATGAGGAAGATGGCGTCTCTATCTATTGTGTCACTCAAGCTAATGGGGGTGGCGTGCTCAGCATCCTCAGGCAACAAAGAGACCTGGGGCGCAAGGTGAGTGCCTTGTGCCGTGAGCACTCCATTGATCTTGTGGAAACCAATGACTGGGAGGGGAATACGGCATTCGCCGGCATTGATGTTCCTGTGGTGTTGCGTTTTGGGGGGGCAAACCTGCTCTTCGGGAAACTGCTCAACAAAAAGGTGCCCTTGGCGCTGGGCATTCTGGAACGCCTGGCAGTTCATCGGGCAGATGCCTACGTTGGTGTGAGCGAACAATCGTACAATGTGTCGGAACGCATCTTCCACTTCAACAAATCAAAACCCTCCACGATTATCTACAACCCGGTTGACCTCGATCGTGTGGCAAGTTTTTGTGGCAAAGCGCGGCCGGGCAAGCGCATAGTTTTCTATGGCACGCTTGTTGAGAAAAAGGGTGTTTTGCTTATCCCCAAGGTGTTCAACGAGGTTGTGCGCCGGCATCCCGATGCCACGCTCACCATGATTGGCAAGGACACCAATTATATGGGAGGCAGCATGAAAGCGCATATTGAGGCCATGTTCTCGTCCGAGGCGCGCGCGCGAGTGCGGATAATCAGTCACCTGGCCTACGACGACCTGCTCAGGGCGGTGGCAAATCACGATATTTGCTTGTTGCCCAGCTATGCCGAGACTTTCGGGCTCGTTTTGCTGGAGGGTATGGCGCTCAAGAAAGCGGTAGTTTGTTCAGATATTGAGCCTTTCATGGAGATTGCGCGTGATGGCATCGACTGCATCCATTGTCACTCGGGCGATTCCGCGGCTTTCACCAAGGCTGTTCTCGAAGTCATCGAAGTCCCGGGGAGGTATCTCTCGCTTGCCGAGGAGGCTTCCAAGCGCGCTTTCGTGAAATTTGCTCCCCGCAAGCTGGCGCAGCAACATATTGATTTCTATAATCAGGTGCTTGAAAAGTGCCGTAAGTCATAACCATCGCCTTGTTTTATGGATGGCATATCAGTGATTATCCCCACGCTTAACAGAACGGATTTTGTCAAAAAAACGGTCAGCCAATTGCTAAATCAAGTATTTGACAAATCGTTTGAAATTCTGGTAGTTGATCAGTCGGATAACGAAGACCCGGAATTAGCCCGGGATTCCAGTGTCCGTTATTTTCATGTGACGTCATTTCGCGGGCTGCCCGAAGCCCGGAACTTCGGGTGGCAACATGCACGGTGCGATTTCGTGCTCTATCTTGATGATGACATAGAGATTGATTCCGACCTCTTGAATGAGCATTACAAGATGATCACGCAACCACAATATGGAATCGTCGCCGGTGGTATAACGGAGAAAAACAACGCTAATCCTTCGGTTAAAAAGGTCGGGTACTTTAATTACTATACGGCCACTCCATCGCGAGGCTTCAATATGAGCAGGAATGGTTTGGTGCACCACGCACCAGGGGGTAATATCAGCATTAAACGAAGAGTGCTGGAGCAAGTGGGTGGATTCGACGAGCAGCTGAATGTGGGCGCGGCTTTGTACGAGGAAACTGATTTATGCCTTCGCGCCACAGCGGCGGGTTACCAGATTTTTTTCAATCACGATGCCCACGTTGTTCATCTCGCGGCCAAAGCCGGTGGATGCCGCGTGGCAGACATCAGAGAATATCTCTCTTTTTTTGCCCACAATCGTGGAATTATAATTTCCAGGCATTTAAATGCCGTGCAGCGGTTAACGGCATTTGGGTATCTATTGAAAATGGTGATGGCCTACTCGGTGTCGTACCGTCGGAATTTGTTTGGTTGTTTCCTTACGGCATACAGGCAAGGGTTCAGTAAAGGAAAGCTCGCCCCACGGTGTGGGAATTATGTGTGAGTTATGTCTCGTTTGGTGGTTTTAACCTACGACTATCCGCCCAACAATGGCGGCATAGCGCGCCTTTGCCGGGAGATTGTGGGTTGCTGCAAGGCCGAGGGGGTTCCATGCCAGGTTGTCACGGCAGTGGCAGGTGAGCCCGCGCAGAACGTTGAGCGAATCACGGGAAAGCGTGGGGTCGTGGAGTGGAAGATTTATCGTTACCTGAGGGAAAACCTTGCGCCGGGTGATGTGGTTCTCACGGCAACCTTTCACCCCGACGGCTTGCTTGCCGTCCTCGCCGGTGCAAGAAACAGATTCTTTCTCGCCCATGGTGCCGAATTGCTCCCCGGACGGTCGTGGCTCAGGCGCTTTGTGTTCGGACGTTATCGCAGCTGGCTGCTCAAGAAAGCGTCGAAAGTGATTGCCAATTCACATTACACGGCGGGGTTGGTAAAGGAATGTTCACCGAGTGCGCGTGTCGCGCCATTGCCTTTGGCGGTCGACAATGTGCGTTTCCACCCCACAATGCCAAAACACGATGATGGGCTATTGCACTTGTGCTCCATTTCCCGCCTTGAGAAATTCAAAGGACACGACTTCGTGATCCGAACAATAGCAAGCCTCCCACCTGATTATCGCAGCCGTGTGCGGCTGGAAATCGGCGGCAAGGGCGCCTACAAACCCATGCTGGAACGCATGGTGCAGGACTACGGCTTGTGCGACCAAGTGCACTTCTTGGGCTTTATTGCTGATGATGAGCTTTGCGATTTTTATTCACGTAACCATGTGTTTGTCCTCTGCACAAGAGAGGAACCTGGCAACAGAAACGTTGAGGGCTTTGGCTTGGTGTTTGTCGAGGCGCAAGCCTGCGGCACACCATGCATTGCCACCAATGCCGGCGGAATCCCCGACGCCGTGAGCCACGGAAATGGCGGTTGGCTGATTGAACAAGATGACCAGGAGGCGTTGGCTAAACTGCTGACGACCTTGGCCGATTCTCCCGAACTAATATCGAGGCAGGCTCATAATGCCATCAACCGCGTTGTCAACACCTTGACATGGAGTGAGTATTTCAAGCAGTTGAGGATTCAGTTGGGTTTATATCATGACACCGGAACTGCAGATTAACATATATTTTTACACATTACTGGTAATAGTTATTGTCTATTCCTTGTTTGGCAATGAGGCAATTAGAAACAACAGCCGGATTGCTTCTCTATTCTTGTTGTTGTTTGTTTTTGTGATGTTTGCATTTCGTGACGTGGACCGCTCATTCGGCGACACCACAGCCTATGCGATGCGTTATGAGCAATATGTTGCTTATGGGGCAAAGGCAATGGATGGGACAAAGATTAAAGATGCGGGTTTTTATTGGTTTACCTTGCTGTTATCCAACTTCAATAATATTACGTTGTATTTTGGTGTCATTGCTTTGGTTTATTTGTTGCCTGTATATTTGGCCTTTAGAAACGGCTTGAAAGATGGTTTGTTTGTTGCTTTGTTGCTTTTTGTGTGTTCGTTTTCATTCCGGGGATATGGCGTGAATGGCTTGAGAAATGGCATGGCAACTTCTGTTTTGGTATATTCGTTTTTCTCCAGGAGATTGTGGGTGCAACTGCCATTGTTCGTGTTGGCGACATCGTTTCATGGCTCGGTGCTTTTGCCAATCATTGTTTTTGGGGCTGCTCGTTATTACCGCAAACCCAAAGCATTTCTCATTTTTTATGCTGTCTGTTTGGTGCTGTCTGTATCTGTTGGCTCTCAGTTGGGGACGATTATTGGCGATTGGGATTTGATGAACAGTGCCGATGACCGGCTGCGCGGCTATTTACAACAAGGAATGAACAACGAGCTGGATCATGGGGTGGCGGCGGCTGAATACTTTTCCCATACAGGTTTCCGTTGGGATTTCTTGCTCTACAGTTTTGTCCCTATCGTGTTGGGCTATATCTATATTTACAGGCTGAATTATCAAGACAAGCTTTATACTGTTCTCTATTGCACTTATGTGGGGTGTAATGCGTTTTGGCTGTTGGCCATATATGTCCCATTTAACAACCGGTTCGCCTATTTGTCGTGGTTCTTGTATTCAGTGGTAGTGGCTTACCCGTTGCTGAAAGATAATGACCTTGTGGATTATCAGCAGGCCAAGATTCAGCTTATGGTATTGCTGAACTATGCGTTCACGTTCATTATGTTCCTATAATAAGCAGCTTGTGATCACCGTATTTACCCCGACATATAATCGAGCCCACTTGTTAGGCAAG
The DNA here is from genome assembly GCA_017443765.1 of Muribaculaceae bacterium. Taxonomy (GTDB): domain Bacteria; phylum Bacteroidota; class Bacteroidia; order Bacteroidales; family Muribaculaceae; genus Sodaliphilus. The sequence goes on from JAFSYB010000053.1 coordinate 20,035, forward strand.
CTTTATGAGAGTTTGTGTCGGCAGGCAAGCCGCGATTTCGAATGGCTCATTGTCGATGACGGCTCAACCGATAATTCCCGCGAACTCATTGACGCCTACCGCGAGGAAGGTGTAATTCCAATCTCTTATTACAGGCAAGAGAACAAAGGGAAGCATTGCGCCATAAACTATGGTATTCAATTCGCCAAAGGTGAGCTGTTTTTTATTGTGGATAGCGATGATGTAATCACTCCCGATGCCATTGCAATCGTTAATGAGTACTATGCAGCGATTAAGGGCGATGAGCGCTTTTGTGGCGTATGCGGCTTGAAAGCCTATTTCTCGGGCGAAAAAGTGGGGGGCGAGAGCGACTACGATGTTCTTGACTGCAATTCCTTTGACTTCAGACTAAAATACCATATTGCCGGTGACATGGCCGAGGTGTTCCGAACGCAAGTCTTGATAAACTATCCGTTCCCGGAGTTTGAGGGGGAGAAGTATTGTGCCGAATCCACCGTATATAATCGCATGGCAAATGATGGCTACATCATGCGTTATTTTTACAAGAAGATATATCTGTGTGACTATCTGCCAGATGGCTTGAGCCGACAAAGTGTGAAATTGCGTGTCAATAGTCCGCGAACGGCTTGCCTGCATTATAAGGAGTGTATTGATTTCAGCGTGCCTTATCTGTACAAAATCAAATCGGCAATCAATTATTGGAGATTTAGGCCTTGTGTGCCCGAGGGGCAATCTGTGGCAAAATTGTCTTGGCGCTGGTGTGTCTTCATGCCTTTGGGATATGCGATGCACTTCAAAGACTTGATAGATCTTAAATGAGGATTCTTCATATTATTACCTCGCTTCGTGTGGGAGGGGCAGAGCGATTGATGGTTGATTTGCTTCCGAGGTTGAGTGACATGGGCAACGAAGTGGAATTGTTGCTTTTCGACGGAATAAGAACCCCTTTCTACAGCCAGCTTGAGTTGGCTGGCATTAAGCTGCACTACCTTTCCATCAATCGGAATGTGTATCACCCTGTTAACTTGATCAAGTTGTTCTGCTTCATAAGAAAGAACCGATTCGATATAGTTCACACGCATAATGCAGCGCCACAACTCTTTGCTGCCATAGTTGGCAGGTTTTTCCACATGGCGCTGTGCACCACCGAACATAATACCAACAATCGCCGGCGAAATCTGAGGTGGTATGCAAGCATTGATCGCTGGATGTATCGCCAGTATAAACGCATTATTTGTATAACTGATAAAGTAAAGGATAATTTGGAATCTCATATCGGTTCAAGCCAAAATTTGTTTGTTATCAATAATGGCATTGATTGTCAACGTTTTTATGGTTGTATTAAAGATGTAAGAGGAAAATGTCGCTATGTCCTTGCAATGGTGGGCAGTTTCAGTGTTCAGAAAGACCAAGATTCGATAATCAGGGCTTTATCTGTACTTCCTCCATGCTATGAATTGAGATTAATCGGTGATGGCCCCCGGCGCGAAGAATTGGAAAAACTGGCTATAAAACTAAATGTTAGTGACCGGGTAAGCTTTTTGGGCATTAGAGACGATGTCCCTCAACAACTTAAGCATGCAGATGTCGTTGTGCATTCGTCGCATTGGGAGGGTTTTGGATTGGCTGCTGTCGAGGGTATGGCGGCAGGAATCCCCGTGATTGTCAGTGATGTGCCAGGATTGGCTGACATTGTTAGAAACTATGGAATCGTGGTTCCGGCAGGTGACCACTATGCCGTTAAAGAGGCAATCCTGAAGTTGACCGGCGATGCGGGGTATTATCAGGAAGTGGCATCTCGCTGTCAAGAGCGCGCGATGCAATTCGATATCGGCAGAATGGCTGAAAAGTATAATAATCTTTATAAAAACCTGGACAGGTAAATGAACATTCTCATTACCGGCGGCGCCGGATTTATTGGCTCGAATCTCACGGAATTTTTTCTTGAGCAAGGACACACGGTTCGTGTGCTCGACAACTTCGCGACGGGGCATATCGAGAACCTGCTGCCGTTTTTTGAGCTCTTCCCTGGCTCGTTTGAGTTGCGGGTGGGCGACATCCGCAACCTTGCCGACTGCCGCCTGGCGGTGGACGGAATGGACTATGTACTCCATGAGGCGGCGCTCGGCAGCGTGCCGCGCTCGGTGAATGACCCCATCACCACCAACGAGGTAAATATCGGCGGATTCCTCAATATGATTGTGGCGAGCCGTGATGCCGGCATCAAGCGCTTTGTATTCGCTGCCAGCAGCTCCACCTACGGCGACAGTGAAACGCTACCCAAGGTCGAGGACAAGATTGGACGGCCGCTGTCGCCCTATGCCATCACGAAATATGTTGATGAGCTTTATGCCGATGTGTTTGCCCGCACCTACGGCATGGACTACATCGGCCTGCGCTACTTCAACGTGTTCGGACGCCGCCAAGACCCCCACGGGGCCTATGCCGCAGTGATTCCGCTGTTCGTGAAGCAGCTCATGAAACACGAGGCTCCCAACATCAACGGCGACGGCGAGTACAGCCGCGACTTCACTTACATCGACAACGTGATTCAAATGAATTTGCTCGCGCTCACCACCACCAATCCCGATGCGCTGAACCAGGTCTATAACACAGCCTTTGGCGAGCGCACCACAATCAATCAGCTGGCGGACTGCCTGCGGGAGTTCCTCGGTGAGTTTGACGAGGCAATCAAGCATATCGAACCCACACATGGTCCTAACCGTGTAGGCGATATTCCTCACTCATTGGCATGTGTTGACAAAGCGCGCAACCTCCTGGGATACAACCCTAAATACAGTATGCGCGATGGCCTGCGCGAAGCAGTCAAATGGTATTGGGAGAACCTTTAGGCTGCGTATCTCACGAATAAATGGGACTCGTTTGAATCAGTTTGTGACTATGAATGATATAAAAATTTGTGTGATTGGTTTGGGATATGTCGGACTGCCATTGGCTCGGCTGTTCTCCACAAAATATCCCACCATCGGCTTCGACGTGAGCAAAAACCGGGTAGATGCCTTGATGGCCGGCCATGACACCACGCTCGAGGTGGGCGACAGCCTGTTGCGGAGTGCCATAGACAATGGTCTGCGTTGCACTACAAATCTTGATGAAATCCGCGACTGCAATTTCTATGTGGTGGCTGTTCCCACACCCGTTGACAAGTACAACAACCCCGACCTTGCGCCCTTGGTTGGTGCAAGCACCACAGTTGGCAAGGTGATTTCTAAAGGCGATATTGTCGTGTACGAAAGCACGGTTTACCCCGGTGTTACCGAAGACGAGTGCGTGCCTGTGCTGGAGCGTGTGAGCGGATTGAAGTTCAATGTCGATTTCTTTGCCGGTTACAGTCCGGAGCGCATCAACCCCGGCGACAAGCAGCACACGGTGGAGAAAATCAAGAAGGTAACCTCGGGCTCCACACCCCAGGTTGCCGACATGGTCAACGAGGTCTACGCGAGTGTGATTACTGCCGGCACCCACAAGGCTGGCAGTATCAAAGTGGCCGAGGCGGCTAAAGTCATCGAGAACTCGCAACGCGACATCAACATCGCTTTCGTTAATGAGCTCTCGAAGATTTTCAACCGCCTGGGCATCGACACCCAGGAGGTGCTCGAGGCCGCCGGCACCAAGTGGAACTTCCTGCCTTTCAAACCCGGTCTCGTGGGGGGGCACTGCATCGGCGTCGATCCCTATTACCTGGCGCAATGCGCCCAGCGTCACGGCTACAATCCCGAAATTATACTGGCCGGGCGACGTATGAACGACGGCATGGGTGAGTACGTGGCCAATGAAACCATTAAACTCATGCTCAAAAAAGGCATCCAGATACTCGGCAGCAATATCCTCATCTTGGGATTCACGTTCAAAGAGAACTGCCCCGATGTGCGCAACACCAAGGTCATCGACATCTACCGCTCGTTGCGGGAATACAACGTCAACATTACCGTTTATGACCCCTGGGCAAGTCCTGAGATTGCCAGGCGAGAGTATGGCATCGTAATCGAAAACAAATTACCGAAACCAGGGGCCGATGCGGTGATTGTCGCGGTGGCGCACAACGAGTTTCTAAGCCTTGATGTCAAGTCGCTGTGCAACGAGCGTCACATCGTCTTTGACGTGAAAGGAATACTGGATAAATCGCAAGTAGATGGCCGGCTCTGAACCGAAGAAAATCATTCGCATGACAACAATCCCGTCGTCGATGCGCAAGTTGTTGCAGGGGCAGTTGAGGTTCATGTCCGAGCATGGCTATGAGATGGTTGCTGTGTCGTCCGATGACCCGTGTTTTGACGAAATGCTCCATGAGCAAGGCGACATACGGGGCATTCGGGTGAATATGGAACGCCACACCTCGCCATGGCGGGATTTCAAGTCGTTGTGTAAGCTTGTAAAAGTGTTCCGAAACGAGAAGCCGTTCATTGTCCACACGCACACACCCAAAGCCGGGCTGCTGGGGATGCTGGCTGCGCGTTTGACCGGGGTTCCTCACCGGCTTCACACTACGGCAGGGCTTCCTCTGCTTGTGTATGGAGGGGTGTATCGCAAGGTGCTCGACGCAATGGAACGCTTGACCAACGCTTGCGCTACCCACGTGTTTCCCAACTCATTCAACTTGATGAAAATCATGGATGAATTGAAACTGTGTAAACCACAAAAAATGCGGGTGATTGGCAACGGCAGCAGCAATGGCATTGACACAAGCCATTTCTCGGTTGAGCAGGCGATTGCCGACACCGGGAGGACTCGCGGGGATATTCGAGACAGCCTCGGCATTGGCGATGATGACTTTGCTTTTGTCTTTGTGGGCAGGGTGGTGAAAGACAAAGGCATCAACGAGCTGGTTGAAGCCATGCGCAAGATGGCGCCACGGCATCGGAATTGCAGGTTGATAATGGTTGGCGCCTACGAGGCTAATCTGGATCCCATAGCACCCGATAGTGTGGCCTTTTTTAAGAATGACCATTCATCCATTTTTATGGGTTACCAAAATGACGTCCGTCCTTTTATGATGGCTGCCGACGCGCTGGTTTTCCCCAGCTACCGCGAGGGCTTTCCCAATGTGGTGATGCAGGCAGGCGCGATGGGGTTGCCCGCAATCGTGACCGACATCAATGGTTGTAACGAAATCATAGAAGAAGGCAAGAATGGCCGTGTCATTCCACCCCGAAACCCCGAGGCGCTCTTTGATATGATGGATTGGTTCATTACTCATCGCGACAAGGTGAAACAAATGGCTAATAATGCTCGCGAGATGATTGTAACCAGATACAATCGGCAGATTATATGGAATGACATCCTGGACATCTACAATTCATTGCAATAATTGTGCAAGCGGTTATTTAAGGTGAACTTTCTATTGAGGTGTTATAATCCAAAGTGAAGATAATGTGTTGCTTATTGTAATATTTAACTGAATAATATGTCAACGAATATCCTTTTTTGCAGTGCTGGTAGGCGCGCCAAATTGCTTATGAATATCCGGGAGTCGATGACTTCTGATGATCGGATTATCGCCACCGATTTGCAACCGATGGCTCCGGCTCTTTATTTTGCCGACAAACGTTATCTGGTGCCTCGTATAAACGCACCTGAGTATATCGATTACATTCTTGGCATTTGCAAAAAAGAGCAGGTGAAAGCAATCACTACGCTTATCGACCCCGAGATTGAAGTGTTGGCGAGAAATCATCAGCGGTTTGTCGATGCGGGCGTGTTGCCGCTTTGCCCCAGCGAAGAAACCGCCCGGCTGTGTTTCGATAAATATGCCCTCTATCAGCATCTGAGGCGCAATAACATTCGCACAGTGCTCACCTACGACACGGTTGAGCATTTCGTTGAGGGCTTAGGGGCAGGTGAAATCGCTTTTCCTGTCTTCATCAAGCCTCGCACGGGCAGTGGCAGTGTGGGCATTCACAAAGTGGAGAGCCTAAACGAATTGAAAGCCTACTTTGACGACGCGGAATACGACTATATTATTCAAGAATTTATGGATTGCCAGGACTGCGATGCCGACGTTTATATCGACACCATATCGCATAAACCGGTTGCGGCCTTTACCAAGCGGAAGCTTGAAACCCGCATTGGCGGCGCAAGCAAGACGGTTTCTTTCAAAGACCCGCGATTGTTTGAGTTTATTCAGGAAATCTGCAAGGTGCTGGAGTTTAATGGGCCGGTTGATATGGATTTTTGGTGCCGTGATGGTGTTTACTATCTCAGTGAGGTTAATCCGCGTTTTGGAGGAGCCTATCTGCACGCCCATGGAGCTGGGTGCAACTTTGTCCCACTGATAGTTAACAACATAAACGGCATCATGAATGTGGAGAACTTTGGCGACTATAACGAAGACGTGCTCATGATGATGTATGACGATGTGGTGATTGTTCACAAAAATGATATGGCAAAGTGAATCATAAAGCTTTACCGCCGAGTGGTCAAACGATTGATTGTCCCACCTTATCTGCAAATCATGCACAAGTAAATGTACAAGAGATATTTCAAACGCGTGCTTGACTGCTGCATTGCCTTGACGGCCTTGGTCGTGCTCTCACCGCTGCTGTTGGCAGTGGCTGTGTGGCTGCATTTCGCCAATAAGGGTGCCGGGGCGTTCTTCATGCAAGAGCGGCCTGGACTGCATGGCAAGGTGTTCCGCATCATCAAGTTCAAGACGATGACCGACGAGCGTGATGCCTGTGGCAACCTGCTGCCCGATGCCGAGCGGCTCACGAGGGTGGGGCGTCTGGTGCGCTCCACGTCTATCGACGAGCTGCCACAACTGTGGAATGTACTCAAGGGCGACATGGCGCTGATTGGCCCGCGACCGCTGCTGGTCCGTTATTTGCCGCTGTATTCGCCCGAGCAGGCGCGACGGCATCTCGTGCGGCCTGGCATCACCGGCTGGGCTCAGTGCCACGGCCGTAACGCCATCTCCTGGACCGAGAAGTTACGCCTTGATGTCTGGTATGTGGACCATTGCACGTTAAAAAACGATTTAATTATAATGTTCGCCACAATAAAGAAAGTGATTTGTCGTTCTGATATTAACCAGGAAGGGAATGCTACCATGGAAGCATTTAACGGAAATAACTAAACAATGAAAGACATAGCAATCTATGGATCCGGAGGCTTCGGTAGGGAGGTCGCTTGCTTGATCGACCGGATAAACAAATCTTGCGATGAGCCTGAATGGAATCTTATCGGGTTCTTTGACGACAGTAAAGAAACAGGATACCCTGTTTCTCACAATGGCAATGTGCTCGGCAGCATCGAGGCACTGAATGACTGGCCCAGCCCACTCAATATCGTCATTGCCATTGGCAATCCGCAGGCTGTCAGGAAAGTTGCACAAGAAATCACCAATCCTCTCATAGAGTTTCCAAATGTGATTGACCCCAGTTTTTCCATTTGCGATGCCGAGGCGTTTCGGATTGGGAAAGGCAACATCATTCAGGGGAGACAATGTTTTGCCTCGTGCGATGTGGTCATAGGCGATTTCAATGTACTCAATGGCTCGGTTGTGCTTGGGCATGATGTGAAAATGGGTAGTTTCAATGTTTTCATGTCCAATGTGTTTCTTTCGGGTGAAGTCGTTGTGGGCGATTGCAACCTGCTGGGAGTGGGTGCCATCGTGCTACAGAGGGTGAAAATCGGCAACAACGTGCATTTGAGCCCGGCCAGTGTGCTGATTACGAACCCGAAAGATGGCGAACTGTATATTGGCAATCCCGCACAATTGTTCAAATACAGATAATGATTTCTTGCACACTTTAATAAGAATGACTAAATTTGCGCGTAAATTTTCTAAATGATGATTTATAGACTGAATGAAAATAGTATAAATTTATAATATGAACGTTTTTTAAATCGGTTAGTTGTAGTACCAGGTTGGAACACTGATGTTTTTTTTGATAAGTTTGTTATGGAAATTCAAGATTTTATTGCAAGTATTGCCGAACTGTTTGAAGATACCGATGCAAACGATTTAACTGCCGATACCCGTTTCAAGGAATTGGCCGAGTGGAGTTCGCTTATTGCGTTGTCAATCATTGCGATGGTTGACGAGGAATACGATGTTGCCCTCAAGGGCGATGACATTCGCAAATCCAACACAATCCAAGATTTGTTTAATATCGTGAAGGAAAACGCATAATGGCTAATAAGTCGGTTGACAATGTTTTGATATGCGGTGTCTTGGCGTGAGCACCGTTGTGTATGGATGAGGGCACATAGCATTCTCTTTATTCGTCTGACGATGTCGCGCAAGCCATTAACGCTGTTTGCCGCAGGAAACCGGATTCGCACCAGCGGTCTTCTGCTTTGATTACGTTCTGAAATCCAATTGTTTTTAACGCGTTATGTACAATCCATTTTCGCTTAATGGTAAGACCATTCTCGTCACTGGCGGGTCATCGGGCATAGGCCGTGCCACCGCCATTGAGTGCGGCAAACTGGGTGCCAATGTGGTTGTCACGGGGCGCAACCCGGAACGGCTGAAAGGAGTGTTCGATGAGTTGGACACATCGGCCGCACAGCGTCATCAAATGGTTGTCGCCGACTTGGCGACGACCGATGGCATTGACTGTCTGACCGCTGCCTTGCCAAATCTCGACGGCTTGTCGAGCAATGCGGGAACCATAGTTGGAAACAAGCCCATACGCTTTCTCAATGAAATGGACATTCAGTCGATTATGCAGACCAACACTTTCGCTCATGTCTTACTCGCCAAGTTGCTTTTTAAGAAAAAACTGTTGAATAAGGGCGCGTCGTGTGTGTTCACGGTATCAATTGGCGGCACGTTATCGCATGTGCCAGGCAGTTCCATTTATGGTATGTCGAAAGCTGCGCTCGATTCTTTTGTGAAATATGCAGCCATCGAGTTTTCAGCGCGTGGTATCCGTTGCAACAGTGTGTGCCCCGGCATGATAGATACACCGCTTGTCAATTCCCCCACGCTTACCGATGAGGACATGGCGATTGATGCCCAAAAGTACCTGTTGAAGCGTTATGGCAAACCCGAGGAAGTGGCACGCACAGCGGCTTTCTTGTTGTCGGACGCCTCGTCATTCATTACCGGCACTTCTATTGTCGTCGATGGCGGATATACAGTAAATCATTGATTTTATGGCATTTTTAGAAATAAGGAATGTCTCGTTCAAGGGGGTGGCAACAGCTGTTCCAAAGCCTGTGAAAGTGGTTGGGGAACAACCGTTTTTTACCGCCGTCGAGGCCGAGAATTTCACCAATGTCACCGGGGTGGTCAGCTCGCACGTGGCCCCCCCAGGAATGACGCTTTCCGACCTGTGCCTGGTGGCAGCTGAGAAACTGTTTGAGGACACCGGCTGGTTGCGCGACAGTATTGACCTCATCATTTTTGTGTCTACCTCGCGCGACTTCTATATCTGCCCCAATACGGCAAACATACTGCAAGACAAGTTGGGGCTTGCCACCTCGGCGGTGGCACTCGACTTGCCGTTTGCGTGTTCCGGATATATCTATGGCCTCGGTGTTGCCGCTTCCATGATGCAAGGCGGTCAACTCAAGCGCGCTTTGATTTGTGCGGGTGAGTTGACATCCAGAAACCAGTCACATTTGGATCGAACCGTGTGGCCTCTTCATGGCGATGCCGGCTCTGCAACTTTCCTGGAGTACAACCCGAAGGAACAACATCCGATGCAGTTCAATCTCGGAGGTGATGGCTCGGATTGGGAAACCATTGTATGTCGTGAAGTGGGCGTGAGGTTTCCCACGACTGCCGATTCACTGGACATCAAGAAAATCGAGGAGGGGGTTGAGCGTAACGCGATGCAGTGCGCCATGAACGGCATGAGTGTTTTTTCTTTTGCCATCAGCCGTCCAGGGAAATGTATCATGGAACTCGCCGGCCATTTCAACTTCACTATTTCCGACATTGACTATCTGCTCATTCATCAGGCCAACAAGATGATTGATGAGAAGATTCGCAAGAAATTGAAACTTAGCGAGGATAAAGTGCCTTATAGTATGCCTTACTATGGCAACACCAGTTCGTGCTCGATTCCCGTCACCATGTCATCACAAATTCGCGGGCAACTGGAGGCGGGCGTGAACAATCTTGTGATGTGCGCATTTGGTTCTGGCCTGTCGTGGGGCGCAGCTCACGTTTTCACCGACAGCATCTGCTGCACTCCTGTGATTGAGGTTTAGGGATTCCGTATCACAGCGATTTTTTAATGAAAAGATTATCAGGAAAGACAGCCCTGGTCACAGGTTGCAACCGGGGTATCGGGAAGGCCATTGCCGAGAAATTCGCATCGGAAGGAGCCAACCTTATCTGCGCTGTGCGCGACATCAAGCCGGCTTTCGAGGCTGAAATTGCCGTGTGGCGCGAGCGTTTCGGGGTGGAAGTGAATGTGGTTTGTTTCGACTTGGCCAACGAGCAGGACATCAAAGAGGTGTTTAAGGCACTCAACCGAGAAAAACGCGTTGTCGACATTTTGGTGAACAATGCCGCTGTGCCAGCCGGGGGACTCTTGCTGATGACTCCGACTCATGTCGTGAAAGAGGTGATGCAAGTAAATTTCTTCTCGCAAGTGCTCATCACACAGTTGGCGGCCAAGATGATGGTCAAGCAAAAGCATGGGGCCATTGTCAATATCAGCAGCGTTACCGCGCTCGACAACCAGGCGGGGTGGACTGCCTATGGCGGCAGCAAGGCGGCCATGATAAGCCTTACCCATAGTGCTGCCAGTGAGTTGGCCGCGTTTGGTATCCGTGTGAACGCTGTTGCACCGGGATTGATTGACACCGAAATGGGACGCCAAATGGACGAGCGATGTCAAGCCGAAATGCTCTCCCGCTCATGCTTGAAACGAAAAGGAACACCCGAGGAAGTGGCCAACCTGGTGTGCTTCCTGGCAAGCGACGAGGCTTCCTACATCACCGGCCAGCTGATAAGAATTGACGGTGGAATGTAACTCAACGCCAAATGGCAGGTTATGACAAAGCATATCAATGACTTGAACCGCCAGTGCCGCGAGATGAAAATCAAAGCACTTCAAATGGCCAGGTCGACCCATTTCGGGGCGCATATTGGTGGCGGCTTTTCGGCTATGGAGATTATGGCCAGTCTTTACCATGTCGCAAACATTCCATCGATGCGGAATCCCTCACGCGACAGAATCATTGTCAGCAAGGCTCATGCTGTGCTGGCCTATTATACCGCATTGTGGAAGAATGGGTATCTGAGTGAAGACGAACTTGACGCTTTCGAGACTGATGGCGCTATCCTTTATGGCCACCCCCACAAGAACCCGGACAAAGGCATTGAATTCTCTGGTGGCAGCCTCGGGCTGGGGTTGTCCTATGCCGTCGGGGTCGCTAAAGCTTGTAAAATCCGCGGTTTCTTGAACACCATCTATGTGCTTGTGGGTGATGGTGAATTGAACGAGGGCATCGTGTGGGAGGCCTTGATGTCGATAAGCCATTTCGATTTGGACAACATGGTTGTCGTTGTGGATAATAACGGTTATCAGTTGGACGGCCCCACACACGAGGTAATGCGGCTCGGCAACATCGAAAGCAAATTACGGGCCTTTGGCTTTGATGTTGATGTTGTAGATGGACATTCCATCGAACACTTGGTAAAGTCGTTGCCCCAAAAGACGGGCAAGCCGCGTGCCATCGTTGCAAACACAGTGAAAGCGCACGGCATTTCGTTCTTGGAAAACAACAAGATGTCGCACCAGTGCGTCTTGAGCCAAAAAAAATTCGAGCAGGCCGTTGACGACATTAACAGGGAATATCATGGACAATAAGGTCAATGTGAAATTGCTTTCCATGTTGGGTCAGGGGGGTAGTGCCTTCGGCATCTCGCTGATGAATATCATGAATGAGCGTGACGACATCATGGTGCTCAGCGCCGATATGTCGGCCCCTGCCGGGCTTGATAAATTCAAATCGGCTTTTCCCAATCATTTCTTGAACGTGGGTATAGCCGAGCAAAACATGATTGGCGTGGCCGCAGGGTTGGCCGATGAAGGCTTTAAGGTGATTTGCGTGGCCCAGGCTTGCTTTATTACGATGCGGTGTTACGAACAAGTGCGACACTTTGCCGGATACATGAATCTGCCGATTATACTGGTCGGCATTGGAGCGGGGTTGTCGTTGCAGTTCATGGGTAACACACACTACGCCCTTGAGGATGTCGCGTTGATGCGCACCATTCCAGATATGACCGTTATGGCGCCATGCGACTCGCTCGAGGCAATGAACGCATTGGAATATGCCGTGAGCAGTGGTGGTGCGGCATATATCCGTTTGTTGGGCGGTACCGGCATTACTGCGGTGCATCAGGCCGAGTATGATTTTGGCAAAGGCAAACCGGTCGTTTTGAGCGATGGCAAAGACGTGACCATTCTTGCCACCGGTGCCGCTACAAGCCGGGCACTTGCGGCTGCCCAAGCACTGGATCGCGACGGCATTGCCTGCACGGTTGTAGATGTGGTAACGCTAAAACCTTTTGATAGAGCGGTGCTGGATTCTTGCCGGCAGAACGCCCTCGTTGTCACTGTGGAGGAACACCGCCTTGCGGGGGGCCTTGGCACTATCGTGGCGGAGTGCTTTACCGAAATGAATCTCGATGTGCCTTTACTCACATTAGGTGTCGGCAACGACTTATACCCCAATCCTGGCTTTTATCAGTACATGGTGGAGCAGTGTGGGCTGGATGCCGAGAGTGTGGCTATACAGATAAAAAAGAAATTAATAACGCTGAAATGAATACATTGGAAAAAGTGATTGGGATTGTCGCAGAAACCTGCGAGGTTGACCCAAGCGAGGTGTGTGGCGACAGTTCGGTGGGCGTTTTTCCCACATGGGACTCGATGGGGCACCTCAGCATCATCAATAATGTGGAAGAGGCTTTCGGTATCAGTTTTGAGCCCGAAGAAATGATGGAGCTTGAAGATGTCAACGACATCGTGAGGGCTGTTGAGGAAAAACTTGCTGAATGACCATTGAGCGCGTGATAAGCGACCAGGCTCGGCTCACACCGAACAAAGTCGCGCTCATCGACGGGGATGCGACTGTCACCTATCAGCAGTTGTGGCAAGAAATCGAGCTGTCGGCTGCCTGGTTCCGCGCCCATGCTTCGCCCGGCGACAGGGTGCTATTGGCCGCAAGCAACTGTCTGGCATTTGTTTATGCTTACTTTGGGAGCCACCTGGCGGGAATGATTTGCGTTCCGGTTGACCCCGAAACCAACGAAAACCGGCTGAATCGAATCATTCACATCGCTCGGCCGGCTTTAATCGTTGGCGAATTTAGGCATGGTGCCGGCCATAATGCGCTCCCGGTCAAGAATTGTGAGCCACCGGGCTGCGACGCGCTGTCACATCCCGACGAGAATCAGGTGGCCGACTTGATGTTCACCACCGGAACAACGGGACTGCCGAAGGGGGTTATGCTCACCTACGCCAATGAGATGGCGGCTGCCAACAACATCAACTCTTTTATAGGAAACACCGGCCACGATGTGGAGATGCTTGCCCTGCCAGTCGCGCACAGTTTTGGGCTTGGGCGCTTGCGGTGCGTACTCGCAATGGGGGCCACGATGGTGCTGATTCCCAGTTTCGCCAGCATGAAGAAATTTTTTGGCACTATCGAACGGCATCAAGTGACCGGTTTCGCAATGGTGCCTGCAAGCTGGAACTACATTGGCAAAATGAGTGGTGACAGAATTGGCCATTTCGCCAAGCAACTGAAATACATTGAGATTGGTTCCGCCTTCATGTCGTTAGAGCAAAAAATGAAACTGATGGAACTCCTGCCCAACACGCGAATCTGTATGCATTACGGTCTCACCGAAGCTTCACGGAGCGCTTTCATCAGTTTCCACGACGACAAGGAACACTTGACGACGGTGGGGCGGCCATCGCCCAACACGGCGATTGCCGTGTTCAACGACCAGGGCGACAGCTTGGGGAGTAACCAGGACGGCGAGATTTGTGTCAAGGGCAACCACGTGTGCGCAGGTTATTGGGGGGTGCCGCACGATGTGTTCCGGCATGACTTTAACAATGACTATTTTCGCACTGGCGACTGGGGCCACATTGATGAAGACGGATATGTCTGTCTGGTTTCTCGTGTGAAGGAAATCATCAATGTGGGGGGCAAGAAAGTGAGCCCGCTCGAGGTCGAGGAGCACCTGAACGCGATTGACGGCATTATGGAGGCCGCTTGCGTGGGGGTGCGCGATGAGCTGCTGGGCGAGGTGGTCAAGGCATTCTGCGTGTGCGCCCGCAATGTCGATTTTGAACACGTGAGGAAACAACTGTCGCATGAAATCGAGAACTATAAGATTCCAGTCTACTTTGAATCGGTTCACCAACTGCCTAAAACACCAAATGGCAAGCTGCAACGTTTGCTCCTGAAAGGTTAATCCCCTATATGCATCACACATGAATGTTGACACCACAATGAAAAGCGCGGCCAATCAATTGCTGGATTTGCCGCCCTACGACGGCTCCTCCGAAGCCGAGGCACGGTTCATGAGTGCCTTGCAGGAGGAATGTGTGTGGCACTACGAGCACAACACCATGTATCGGCGGTTTTGCAATCGAAAGGGCTTCGACCCGCATTTGCCGTTTTCCATCATGGATATCCCCCCGGTTTCGGTTAGTGTGTTCAAGGAACTCGGCCCCAAACTGGCTTCGGTGCCTCAAGAGCACCTTGCACTCACTTTGCAATCGTCGGCAACATCGGGCATCCCCTCGACTGTTGTCGTTGACAAGGAAACAGCCAAGCGTCAAGCCCGAGCGATGATAAAGGTGGTGGGGGAGTTCATTGGCCATGAGCGCAAGCCTTTTCTGGTCATGGACATCGACCCGCGTTCGTCGAGCCGGAAGTTGATGGGCGCACGTTTTGCCGCAGTCACAGGATACTTGCGCTTTGCCAACAAAACAGGATTTTTTCTCAAGGCTGATGAGAACAACGTCTCTTATTTTGATGTGGCGGGCATGATGGATTACGTGAATGGATTAGACCCCAATCAACCCGTGGTGGTGTTTGGATTTACTTACATTCTTTATCAAAATGTGATTCAAAGCATCGAAAAAGCGGGTGTGAATATTCAGCTGCCAAAGGGGTCAAAGATTATACACATCGGTGGTTGGAAGCAGCTTGAGAGCCAAAAGATTAGCAAGGCGTTGTTTAATGAGCGACTGTCGAAGTGTTTTGGCATCGGTTCGGCGCAGGTGATTGACATCTATGGATTTACTGAACAGATGGGGCTGAACTATCCCGACTGTGAATGTGGGTGGAAACACACCTCGACTTATGCGCGGGTGATTGTGCGCGACCCCATAACCCACGAAGTGCTGCCGCCTGGTGAGGTGGGCTTGCTTGAATTTGTCACTCCGATTCCCCACAGTTATCCAGGCAACGCTCTCCTGACCGATGATTTGGGCCTTATAGATGCCGGAACTTGTGTTGCCGGTCGCTCAGGAACGCGGTTTAAGGTTGTTGGACGCATGAAAAAGGCCGAGATTCGCGGTTGTGGGGATATTTTGTCTCAAAAACTCACATTCCAAATGAAACCCGACCTCCAAGTGGTTGACGATGAGGAGGGTTTAGACGTTCGGCTTCATGCCGGCTTGATTTCCTCCAATGAACCATTGGGCCAAATCAGAGAAATAATAAACTCACTGAGAGCGAGCCGCCAATGGCTGAGCCAACAGCCTGTTGAGGCAATCATCGGCTTGATTAGCGAGGTGGCCAAAAAATGGTTGGCCGACCCGAAATTGGGGCACTTAAAGGACCGAGGGCTGTTCTTCTTGTCTTCGTGGTGCGACAAAAAACATCTGCAAGCTGTGGCCGAGATGGGCCTGCGGGGCAACATACAATATATTGACAAATTCATGCCGTTCCCCGATTCGGAGAGGCATTATTTAAAAGCCACTCCCCGTGGGCTTGTGTGCCATTGGCTCGCGGGGAATGTCCAAATCTTGGGCATGTTCGCGCTGCTGCAGAGCATCATTGCTAAAAACGTGAATTTGTTGAGGGTTTCTTCTCGCGACGATGGCGTGTTTGCCGACCTTTTGAACGAGTTCAAAGGGGTGACTTGCACTTCCCAAGACGGATATGTCATAAAAGGCGACGATTTGTTGAAAACGATTTCGATTGTCTTTTTCAGCCACAAATCCCGCAAACTTGGAGAAGAGATGTCGAGGCAAGCCGATGTCCGCATAGCATGGGGAGGCCGGGAAGCCGTCGAAACCGTTTCAAATTATCCGGCAAGATACGATGCTGACACTGTGGTCTTTGGCCCAAAACTGTCGTTCTCGGTGATAGCCAGCGAGAACCTTTCGTCAATCCAACAGGCAAGGAAACTGGCACGCAGGGTGAGTGTCGATGTGTCGGTGTTTGACCAAACCGGTTGTGCCTCGCCGCACAATCTTTATATCGAGGATGGCGGAGCTGTGACACCCGAGGCTTTTGTCGAGTTATTGGGCGAAGCTATGCGCAATACCGAGAGGCAGATTCCCAAACCTTCCATGTCGCCCGAACACGTGTCGCAAATTCACGCTGTTCGTGGGCTGTACGATTTCAAAGGGGCTGTCAGCGGCAGCGAAACCATGTCGTGGACAGTGCTTCTCGATGATTCCGACGAAATAGACAAGCCGGTCTATGGCCGTGTGCTTTTCTGTCATAAGGTGAAGAGTGTTTTCGATTGCTTGAAGTTTATTGACGAGAACACGCAATCGATTGGACTCGCAGCCGCCGATGGCAGGGCGCTGGAATTTGCAACCGAGGCCACACAGCGCGGCGTTATGCGATTGCCGCTAATTGGGCGTATGTTGAACTTTGAGATGCCTTGGGACGGCGTGTTCTTGTTCGACCGGTTAGTCAGGTGGAACACTTGCGGCGGCCCGTTAAGATAGCCGCGCATAACCTCTTCGAGCCGTCGGTGCGTCTTTGACGGCGGCGACAGCTGCAAAATGCGGTTTTTTTGCAGCTGTCGCACGATGAGGGCGCTATTTGAGAAATCGATGCACTTTTTGCACAATCAATTTGTGTTCAGGGAAATGCATTAGCCACCACATCGCGGCTTTTTTGTGTGCAGCAACATCTGAAGCTGTAAAGTGGCTCCATGTGAGCGACTTCATTTCAACAATCTTGGCAAGCGAGGCTTTTTTGCTTGCGGGGTTGTTGATTTTTATGTGGTTGCCAAGTGCTACATTGTACATTCTGAACAGGTACGCTCCATATAATTCAGGGTGCTTGCCAAGGATATACTTCTGCCAATCTTCGACGAATGTGTCGCAAAGTTTTAGAAGCCGTTCCGCGGTGCGGTTGTGACTTGCCGACTGCTCGCGCTGAATCCAATAATATGTCGTGTTTTTTAGCAAGACGACTTTTTGGCAATTCAGCCATATCTGCAAAGAGAGGTCGAAATCGTTCTGCATCGTAATGTTGAAATCGATTGTCTCGAGCAGCTCGCGGCGGTAAAGTCGGTTCCACAAGTTGAACGCACCTTTCTTAAAGAAATAATTGACCATCGATTCGGTTCGGCCGAGAATCTCATAGTCGGGTTCACCAATGGGGGTGAACTCGGCTGTTTCGCTAAAATGCGGGGTGAGCAGTGTGGCCACCATTTGACATTCCGGGTGGGCGGTGAGCAGCGCATGTTGGATTTCGATGGCTTGCGGGTGCAGCAGGTCGTCGGGGTCGGCATTGTACACCAGTGGCCCCTTGCAGTGGCGGAAACCCGTTTCCCGTGCCTTGTTGATGGTGAGGTGCTGGCTGTGATGCACCACGCGGAAACGGCTGTCCTTTGCGGCTTGGCGCTCGCAAATCGCCCCCGAATCGTCGGTGCTGCAATCGTCCACAAGGATAACCTCGATGTTGGTATAGGTTTGATTCCCCACGCTGTCTATGAATCGCTCAAGCGCACCCGGATAACGGCTGCTGATGTTGTAAACGGGAACAAAAACCGATACTAAATCATTCATGACTATTTATTCTAAAAACGATAAAACCCACCTCAAAAAAATCGGTGGGTTGTTGGGTTGGTCGTCTGCAATCAGGCCCGGGGCCTACTTGAGCCGCAGGAAGCTGTAGCCGAAACGCTCGCAGGCGGCGCGCTCCAGTTCCTCGCGGTCGTCGGGATGCGCGATGGAAATCAGCGCCTTGGCACGCTCGGCAAGATTCTTGTTGCGCAGGTACACGATACCGTGCTCGGTGACCACATACTGCGTTTGGAAACGCGTGGTCACCACGCCGGCGCCGGGCGTGAGCCGGGGCACAATCTTGCCCTTGCCCTTGGCCGTGCGCGACGGCAACGCGATGAACGTTTTGCCTCCCTCGCTCAGCGCTCCGCCGTACATGAAGTCGTGCTGCCCGCCCACGCTCGAGAAGATGTAGTCGCCAATGCTGTCGGCGCACACCTGCCCGGTGAGGTCCACCTCCAGAGCCGAGTTGATGGCTATCACCTTGGGGTTCTGGCGAATGACCTGCGGGTCGTTGGTCCACGCCACATCGTAGAACTCCACATCGCTGTTGTGGTCGAGGAACTCATACATGTGCTTCGAGCCAAGGGCCAGGCTGGCCACGCTCTTGCCCGGTTTGATTTTCTTGAGCGAGTTGTCGATTACGCCCTCCTCGATGAGCCGCACCACACCGTCGGTCATCGCCTCGGTGTGCAGGCCCAGGTGCTTGTGGTGCTTGATGCCGTTGAGCACGGCATTGGGGATGCCGCCCACACCAATCTGCAGGGTGGCCCCATCCTCAATCTCGGCTGCGATGGCTGCTCCAATGGCTGCCTCAATCGGGGTGGGGGGGCCAAACTCCATTGCCACGGGTGCGTCGTCACATTCCACTGCGGCGGTGATTTTTGACTCGTGGATGAGAGCCCCGCCACACAGATAAGGCATGCTCTTGTTGATTTGCGCGATGATGATGCGCGACGATTCCACGGCCGACACGGCCAGATCGGCCGACATCCCGTAACTGCAATAGCCGTTCTCGTCGGGCAGCGAACAATTGATGAGGGCGATGTCGAGTGGCAGCTGACGGCTGCGGAACAGGAACGGAATTTCGCCCAGGAAGGCCGGAATCATCGAGCCGTAGCCCTCGCGCACCCAGCGGCGCTGGTCGTAGCACAGGAAGAGGCTGTTGGTGAGGAAGGCGTCTTTGTATTCGGGCTGGCAGAATGGGGCTTCCTCTTTGGTGATGTTGAAAGCCGAATAGATTTTCACCCCTTGCAGCTCGGTGCCGCGCCGCGCCAGTGCCTGCTCAAGCACGTTGGGCACCGAGGTGCTGCCCTGGATGTATAGTGAGTTTCCGTTGTTGACCAGGCGCATGGCCTCGTCGGCTGTCATGTAGTTCATTTGCGGTCTTTGAAGTAGTCGTTAAACATTCGCAGTCGCTGGTCGAGGATGTCAAACTGCTCGTCTTGCGACAGGGCCGAGACGCACACGCGCACGCCACTCTGCTCGCTGTAGGCCGTGCGCAGCGAGATGGTGGCCACGCCGCAGCGCATCAGGTTGGTGATGATTTCCTGGTTGGTCATGTTGCCGTAGCCCACGGTGAAGAAGAACCCATTGCCAATGGGCTGGTCGTTGTCGCGGTCGTAGACGATGCGGAAACCGTTGCGCAGGAACAGTTCCTTGACGATGCTGGCGCGGCGGCCGTATTCCTTGAGCTCGTCCACAAAGTCGAGCGTGCCGTCGGCAGCGGCGCCAAGCATGGCGGCCACGCCGTATTGTGCCGAGTGCGATGTGCCCGACGAGGCCACATAGAGGAACGTGAGGATATAGTTGTCGCCCATGCGTCCCAGACCGTAGAGCTCGCGCAGACGCGGGTACTCGCGGTTGAACAGCTTGGGCGAGAACACCACAATGCCCAGGCGCTCGCCAGCGTAGCTGAAAATCTTCGAGGCCGACATCATCATCACGTAGTTGTCGGTGTAGTGCGACACCGAGGGCTGGTAGGGCGGCTGGAACGGGTGCGAGAGGTCCTGGCGGAAGTCCATGCACATATAGGCCAGGTCCTCGAGCACAATCACGTCGTATTTCGTGGCCAGCTCGCCAATGGTGCGCAGCTCATCGTCGGTGAGGCACACCCACGCGGGGTTGTTCGGGTTCGAGTAGAGGATGGCCGCGATGTTGCCCTTGCTCAAGTACTCCTCCAGCTTGGGGCCGAATTTCTCGGCACGGTATTGGTAGAGGTCGAAGCTCTCGTTGGCGATTCCCAGCACGTTGGCCTGGGCATGCTGTGCGGGGAAGCCCGGGTCCACATAGAGGATGGTGTTCTTCACCGGGTCGAGCTTTGAACACTCGAGCAGCAGGTTGAAGCACCCCTGCATACTGCCCACGGTGGGTACCACACATTCGGGAGTTACCTTGGTGCCGATGAACGCCTCGACAAAACGGGCGGCGTTCTCCTTGAGTGGGGCAATGCCGCCAATGGGCGGGTAGATGGACGGCACATGAGCGTCGAGCGCGGCCTTTTGCGCGTCGATGCCCACCTGGCAGGGTGGCAAGCCCGGAACGCCAATCTCGAGGTGTGAGAACTTCTCGCCCGTCATCTTTTCCAGGGCGTTGGTCACGGCCACCGACTGGCGGATGGTCGCACGCGACAAGTCGCGGGCATCCAAGCGCGACAGCAGCGCGTCGATGTCTTTCTGAGGAATAGGTTGAGTCATTATTGTCAGGTTAATGTTAAGGTTGTTGCTTAAACTCAACAAAAGTACTCAAAAGTATGCATTCCCACAATTATTTATGGAATTTTAAGAGTTGCCCGCTTGTCAGGGCATGGCTTGTACTGGTGCAGGATTTAACCCCAGCGCCAAGACTTGTCGTTATCTCAATCGCCGCGATTTCACCGGCCTGCCGCTTTTGGCGCGGTCAGAAATCGATGGCGGGGCGTGTGCCGGAGTGCTGCGGTGCGAAGGGCACCTGGAGCAGCCGTGCCACGGTGGGGGCCACCTGGCAGGTGTAGTACTGCCCGCTGGTGAGCTCGCCGCGTGCGGGGATGCCGGCGCCAAAAGCCATCAGCCACGTCTCGTCGCTGTGGGCGTAGCGCTTGCCGTGGCTGCGCCACTCTCGCGGGTTGCACGGGTTGTCGCCGCGGCCGTGGTCGCAGGTGACGATAAATGTGGTGCGGTCGCGGTAGAATGGGTCGGCCTGTGCCGCCTGCCACAGTTCGCCAATGAATTTGTCCACGCGCTGGGCGGCTGCCAGATAGCCGTCGTAGTGGCCGCTATGGGCGTATTCGTCGGCATCACACAGGGCCACGTAGAGCACTTGCGGGTGGCGCGAGCGCATGGCCTCGAGGGCGTAGTGGAACGTGAAAGCGTCGTCGCGTTCACCCTCAAACTGCACGATGGTCTCATCGAGCAGCGTGTCTAACAGCCGTTCCACCGGGGTGGGCGAGGGCGACAGTGAGTGGCACTGAGCCGCGTTCACCTCCAGACCGCTGCGGGCGGCATTGAGTATGTGAGGGAAGCAGTCCCACCCGGCAAAGCACAGAATCTGGCCGTGGTAGCGGCTGTCGCGGTCAATCACCTCGAGCACAGTCTCGTTAGGGTTGTCGATGGGCTGGTTGCCCACCACGCGCTCATTGTCGGCATAGCCGCACAGCGCTTCGCTGTAACCGGGGTAGGAAAGGTTGAAATTGTTGGTCACGTTCATGCAGCAGCCGGCACGGCGATTGCCTGCCATCCACCCGATGCGGCTCACGGTGTTCCACACAAAGGGCATGAGCGTCTCGCGCCGCTCCTGCGCGGAGGGGCGCATAAAGCGGGCGTGGGTCGATGCCGGGTCGCTCACAAAGTCTTGGTTCCGAACCAGCAGCGAATCGGCACCGCCGTACACCTCTTGCCAGCGCAGGCCATCGATGGTTATCCAAACCACGCGACGCTCGGCTGCAACCACTTGTAACACACTCGCCAGCACAACCGCGCTAACGAAAAGCAGTAACCCAGTCTTTTTCATCTTTCAGTTCTGATTTGTTGTTCTGTTATCCATTATCCTTATAAGGTGGGGGGCAATTAATGGCTTGAATTGTCACTTTAAAAAGTGGAGTTATTTCCTAATCTAAAACTAAAAGGTTGTAAGGATAAATCTCTAAAAATAGACCATTATAGTGTATGGATTTTGCTCTTTTAGTCTAATCTACATACTTTCACTTTTTAAAGTAGAGCCCTTGGCCTTAAACCCAGGTGAAGTTGTCTTTCCCGGCGCCGATTTCAAAGTGCAGCTTGACGATTCCCAGGTCAATCTTGCTGTAGAATCCCAGCTTGGCCACAGCGCGCACCTGGCGTTCGCCCACAAGGTCGAAGCGGAATTGCTGCTGGTTGATGGCAGTGGGAGCGAGCAGCGCAGCCTGCACGCCATTGCGAAACCACGCCGGTGCCTCGCCGGGGCAGCGCGTCACCTGCTCGAATGTCTTCACCTTGTGGCCTTCACCCTGCGTGATGCCGTAGCCCACGGCAATCACGCACACGAGCTTCTCGTCTGGCCCAAAATTAATGTGGTTGCGAGAGCGCTTTTTGCTGTAGGTGAGTGCCGCCCAGCACGTGTTCAGCCCCAAGCGCTGGCACTCAAGCACCAAGCGCTCGCCGTAATAACCCGCACGCTCGTGCAGGTGCTCGCCTTTGCCCACAATGGCAAAATAATTGCGCACTCCGCTAAAGGCGCCATAATGCACAAAGAAACTGTGAAATGTGCGCCAGTCCTCAAGCACTAACTGAATGCGTAATCCGCCGGCGCGGTTGCAGCTGTCGATTATCGGATTCAGCTTGGCCACCACATCCATGTCGATGGGCTGGTCGGTGTAGCGACGCACGCTGTGGCGCCTGGCTATCGCCTCGAGCAACTCATTGTTGGTCTCCATAATTGTTTGTTGCATAATCTGTCACGTGGAGAAGTCTATAACACCTCTGCACGGTTTGCATGATTATCTCTGCACGGCGTGTAAAGCCGAGTGCGTCTAAAGCAAAATCGCCGATTCCAGTGCCAGCTTCATCATCGTGCGGAACGACTCCTGGCGCTCCTCGGCGCTGATTGCGGTGCCGGTGACCAGCGAGTCGGAGATGGTGAGCAGGCACGCCGCGCGCTTGCCCAGCACGTTGGCGATGTGGAACAGCGCGAAGCTCTCCATCTCAACACACACCGCGCCGGTGCGCTCATGCACCTCCTGCCACGTCTGGCCGCCCTCGCCGCCGTAGAACACGTCGCTCGACCGAATCACCTCGTGATGCAGCGACACGCCAAGCTCCTCGGCCTTGTGGCGAATCACCGCATTAATCTCCGCACTCGGATACATCGTGTCGTCCTTCACGCCGCTCATCACATCGGCAAACGACGACATGCTGTAGGCGGCGCTTGCCAGCACCACATCCATCACTTTCACGCGCTCGTCGTAGCTGCCCGACGAGCCAATGCGGATAATGTTCTCCACGCCGTAGAAGCTGAACAGCTCATACGAGTAAATACCCATGCTGGGCATTCCCATGCCGCTGGCCATCACCGAGATGGGGACACCTTTGTACTTGCCCGTGTAGCCATACACGTTGCGCACCGAGGTTACCAGTTGCACATCGTCCAGGAAATTCTCCACGATATATTTCGCACGCAGGGGGTCGCCGGGCATCAATACCGTCTTTGCAAATGCGCCGTCAGGCGCGTTGTTGTGAGGAGTTGCCATAATTGTTCGTTTTTAGTTCGTTTTTGTCTGTTGACGTTCAAGGCTGCAAATTTACAAAGAAGTTTCCACTTCACAAATATGAAGTGCCGAAAAAAAGGGTACACCTGTAAAAACAGTGTGAAATCTTGAGCTGGCAGCCCAACCTCCGACAGCTGATAACCACTGTGACCCCCCACGGCGCACGCGTCGAAGATGCGTGCGCCGTGGGGTAAGCGACGCTTCCCGCTCCAGGGCCTCGAAGAGAGCCAACTGCGCGTCGAGTGCGTGACACTGCCTTGCCCAACTATCCCGCATCCACGGTGTTTAGACTGGTGTTGGATTCAAAGCAGGGGTGGAGCGCGTTGTGCTCCACCCCTGCCTAAACTCCGATAGCCTTACGGGCCTATGACGTTCTTGGGGAACTTAACTGTTAAGGATTGCCGCCACGCCTGGGAGGGTTTTCCCCTCGATGGCCTCGAGCATGGCTCCGCCGCCGGTGCTCACATAGCTCACCTGGTCCGAGAGGCCGAACTTGCCCAGGGCAGCCACCGAATCGCCACCGCCCACCAGCGAGTAGGCACCATTCTTGGTCGCCTCGGCAACATACTTGGCAATCTCGCCCGTGCCGTGAGCGAAGTTGTCGAACTCAAACACGCCCACCGGGCCGTTCCACAGGATAGTCTTCGACGAAAGGATAATCTCACGCCAGTTCTTGAGCGACTCCTCGCCAGCATCCATGCCTTCCCAGCCGTCGGGAATGTTGAAGATGTCAACGGTTTGGCGTTCGGTCTCGTTGCTGAACTCGCGGCCGGCCACTGTCTGCACCGACAGGCTCAAATTCACACCTTTCTCTTTGGCTGCCGCCAGCACGTTGAGGGCTTCGGGCATCAGCTCGTCTTCGTGGAGCGAATCGCCAATTTTTCCGCCTTGGGCCTTGATGAACGTGAATCCCATGCCGCCGCCGATAATCAGGTTGTCAACCTTGTCGAGCAGGTTGAGGATTACAGCGAGTTTCGACGACACCTTGCTGCCGCCGATGATGGCTGTGAACGGGTGCTGGGCGTTCTTGAGCACGTTGTCGATGGCGGTGACTTCTTTCTCCATCAGCAGGCCGAGCATCTTGTGGTCGGCATCGAAGTAGTCGGCCACGACTGCTGTCGAGGCATGACGCCGGTGGGCGGTGCCAAAGGCATCGTTGACATATACGTCGCCGTAGCTGGCCAGTGTTTTGGCAAACTCTTCCTGGCGACGCTTCATCATCTTTTTGACCTCGTTATAGACCGGGTCGTCTTTCTCGATGCCGACGGGTTTGCCCTCCTCTTCGGGGTAGAAGCGCAGGTTCTCGAGCAGGAGCACCTCGCCGGGCTTGAGGGCGGCGGCGCTGTCGGCAGCCTGGCCACAGTCGGGCGCGAATTTCACCGGACGTGCCAGGGCGGCAGCTACAGCGTTGGCAATCTGGCCCAGCGACAGCTTGGGGTTCACCTTGCCTTTGGGCTTGCCCATGTGCGACATCAGAATCAGGCTGCCGCCGTCGTTCAGGATTTTCTTCAGGGTGGGCACGGCACCGCGAATGCGTGTGTCGTCGGTAATCTCGCCGCGCTCGTTCAGGGGCACGTTGAAGTCAACGCGAACCAGGGCTTTCAAACCGGCGAAATTGAAATCTTTGAAATCTACCATAATGTTTAATTTTTTGATATTTAGGTGGATTCTACAAATTGCAAAATCAATATACGAATAGTTTGGATATTCAGGCTACATTCAGCACTGCCCTCGCTTGCACAAGCGATGAGCCGCAGCACGCCTACTGCCTTGCCCGGATTGAGGCACAATCGGCCGGGCAATCAACCCCAATCAGGCTCACGCAATTTTTAGAACTCACCATTGGTCTTCTTCGATATTGAAACGACAAAATTACGCAAAAAATCTGGCTCAAATCAAAATTGTGTCATAAAATTTCATAATAGGCCAGCAATTGGGCCATTTGTGCTTGCAATTCACTGGCTTTTTGTGCCGCTTTGCGTGCGAAGTCCTCGCCGCTTGAGGCGTGGATGATGCCTCTCGACGAGTTGACAATCAGTCCGCACTCGCGTGTGATTCCATGGCGTGCCACCTCGTCGAGGCTGCCGCCCTGCGCGCCCACTCCGGGTACGAGCAGGAAATGGTATGGAACCAGTTCGCGCACGCGTGACAGCATCTCGGCCTTTGTGGCGCCCACCACATACATCATGCGGCTGCTGTCGGCCCACTGTTGCGACGTGGTGAGTACGCGTTCCCACAGCGGCGTGCCCTCGGCATCGGCAACCAGCTGGAAGTCGCGCGAACCCATGTTCGAGGTCAGCGCAAGCAGAATCACCCACTTGCCGTCGTAGCCCAGGAATGGGCTCACGCTGTCCTCACCCATATAGGGCGCCACGGTGATGGCATCCACGCCGAGCGTGTCGAACACGCTGCTGGCATACATCCGGCTCGTGTTGCCAATATCGCCGCGCTTGGCATCGGCGATGATGAAGATGTCGGGATAGTGGTCGCGGATATACGCCACGGTTTGCTCAAAGGCGGCATAGCCGCGCGCGCCCTGAACCTCGTAGAATGCCAGGTTGGGCTTGAAGGCGATGGCGTGCGGCGCGGTGGCGTCAATAATCTCGCGGTTGAACGCGAACAAGTCGCCGCGAAGCGACGGTGGCATTTTTGCCATGTCGGGGTCAAGGCCCACACACAGGAAGCTCTGCTTCAGCCGGATATTCTCAAGGATTTGTTCTTTGGTCATAATCAAGGTTGGTTGCGTTAGTTGTCATGAATATCGGGATTGTGATGCGTTTGATGTCTGGAACCGAGGAATCCGTAATGGGGTGAGGTTGAGGATTGTGGTTGAGCTTTGAAATATCTCATTTCCGCTCACAATCGCTCGTTCCCCGCTCAGATTTCCGCTTCTTTGAGTTTCTCGGCGTTCTCTGCCACAATCAGGTGGTCGATGCAGTCCTGAATGTCGCCGTCCATAAAGGCGGGCAGGTTGTAGATGGTGTAGCCGATTCGGTGGTCGGTGATGCGCCCCTGCGGGTAGTTGTAGGTGCGGATTTTCGCCGAGCGGTCGCCAGTGCTCACCAGCGTGCGGCGGCGGCTGGCGATGTCGTCGACGTATTTTTGGTGCTCGTGGTCGTAGATAAACGTGCGCAGGCGGGCCAGGGCGCGCTCCTTGTTCTTAGGTTGGTCGCGCGTCTCGGTGCACTCGATGAGGATTTCCTGCTGCTCGCCGGTGGCGGGGTTGGTCCACTGGTAGCGCAGCCGCACGCCGCTGTTCACCTTGTTCACATTCTGCCCCCCGGCACCGCTGCTGCGGAAGGTGTCCCACTTGATTTCGCCCTCGTTGATGTGCACGTCGAATGCCTCGGCTTCGGGAAGTACGGCCACGCTGGCCGCCGACGTGTGCACGCGCCCCTGGGTCTCGGTCACGGGAACGCGTTGCACGCGGTGCACGCCCGATTCGTACTTGAGCGTGCCGTAGACGTTCTCGCCCGTGACGCTGAAAATCACCTCTTTGAAGCCGCCCGAGGCTCCCTCGCTGCAACTCGACATTTGCACCGTCCACCCACGCGACTCGCAGTAGCGCGTGTACATGCGCGCCAGGTCGCCGGCGAACAGGGCTGCCTCGTCGCCCCCCGTGCCTCCGCGTATTTCCAGCACGGCATTCTTCGAGTCCTCGGGGTCTTCGGGAATGAGCAACAGCTTGATTTCTTCCTCGATTTTTGGAATTTGTGCAGTGCCGGCGTCAATCTCCTCGCGGGCCATGGCGCGCAGGTCCTCGTCGCTCTCGCTGTCGAGCAACTCGCGGGCCTCGGCCACGTCGGTTAGCAATTTTCGGTACCTTTGCGACGTGGCCAGCAGCGTTTCCAAGTGTTTGTATTCCTTGGTGAGCTTCACGTAACGCTGCTGGTCGGCAATCACTGCCGGGTCGGTGATGAGCGTGCCGATTTCCTCAAATCGCGCGTCTAAACCTTCAAGGCGTTGCAATATGGTGTTGTTGGACATTGTAGTCAGTTGTCGGTTAACGAGAATGTAAGCGTTGGTCTGGTTGCTGCAAGGGGGGCATCTCTATTCATAGTGCCTGATTCTCACGTTGATTCCGCTGTCGCCGAGCAGGGTGGGGAGGGGGCTAAGGTCGGTTTCGCCGTAGTGGTAGGGGAACAGCACCCGTGGCTTGACCATTTGCGCGGCGTGCGCGAGTTGCTCCACAGTCATCGTGTACGGCTGGTTGCAGGGCAACAGGGCAATGTCGATGGGTGGCAGTTGGGCCATTTCGGGAATGTCTTCGGTGTCGCCGGCGATGTAGATGCGCAGTTCGTCGATGTTGAGCACGAAGCCGTTGTCGCGACCGCGCGGGTGGAATTGCAGGTGCCCCTCGGTGGTATTGTAGGCTGGCACGGCCTGCAAGGTGATGCCCGGAGCCAGGGCGAGCGTGTCGCCATTGGCCATCACTGTGCCGCTGCCCAGCATCGCGGCGCAGCGGGAGTTGGTCACCACGCGGGTTTGCTCTTTGGTCAGCAGCTTGATGGCCTCACGGTCGAAATGGTCGGCGTGTTCGTGTGTCACTACGATGAAGTCGGCCTTGGGGTGCTGTGTGAAGTCGATGGTGCGTTGGCCCAGGCGTGTCACCGGGTCTACCTCTATCTCGCGGTTTCCGGCCACGATGCGCACGCTGCCGTGCATGAGCGCGTGCAGCTCCACAAGCGTGCCGCCGGGAGTGCGGAACCGGTCCACTTGCTCGGTGGTGAGCGTCACGGGCTTGCCGGCCGATTGCCAGGCCTCGATGCCCCCAAGCAGGTTCACGGCCTTGAATCCCTTGGCGGTAAGAGTTTTTGCGGCATCTGCCGAGCGGCGTCCGCTGCGGCAATATACGGCCACGGTGCGCGTGCTGTCGAGCTGGCTGGCTGCGCGCTCGGCAAAGCCCGCTGACTGCACGTCGATGTTCAAGGCTCCGGCCAGGTGTCCTTGGGCATATTCCCGGGCGGTGCGCACATCGAGCAGCTGAACATCGCCGCCCGCAAGCACATCTTCAAAGCCGTTGACATCAACGTTGTCAAATGGGGCAGCCTGCTGCAAGCACGATGCCGCCGACCCAAGCCCAAGCAGCGTGAGAATGGTTGATAGTATTCGTTTCATAGCGCTTATGTTGCGGTAGTAAATATTTGCAGGTGAATGTTATAAATCGTGTCAATAACCCGGCGGCTCATCGTGCGCGTCATCAACAGTGTTCAAGTCGCCGAATTCACTGCAAAGTTACTTCTATAAATTGACATTGCAAAACTATCGACCAAGAAAAGTGCAATGTGCCTTAGCAAGTGCGCGAAATAGCGACACTCGCAAAACACACGGTTTTGCGGGTGTTCCACGAAACACAGGATTTTGCAGATGCCCCCTTGTTTTTTGCAATTTATAGAACCCACCTTTTGTTCATGCTGTTCTTTTAGTCTAATTGCTCACCTCCATGATTCGTTATAGAGCCTTTTTTCTCGCATATTTTCTCACCCGTATGCAATAATACGCAAGGGTGTGCGTTATTGTAATAATGTGTGTATAAAATTTATTACGTAATATTTTAACAATGAAAAGTAAATTTTTGGTTTCAGCGGTGCTTACGGGCACTGCCTTGTTGGCGCTGGCGGCCTCCGACCCCGTGCTGATGACCATCAATGGCAAGGACGTGAAACTCTCGGAGTTTGAGTACCTCTATCGCAAGAACAACCAGCAGCAGGTGGAGCGCGAGTCGCTCGACCAGTATGTGGAGCGGTTTATCACCTACAAGCAGAAGGTGGCCGATGCCGAGGCCGCACGCATCGACACACTGCCCACGTTCAAGCGGGAGTTCGACGGCTACAAGCGCGACATTGTGAAACCATTCCTCGAGGACACCACCGTGCGCGACCGCCTCGTCCAAGAGGCCTACGAGCGTATGCACACCAACGTCGACATCGACCACTTCATGTATCCACTGGGGCGCAGCTTTGCCCAAAACGAAGAGTATCGCGCTCGTGTCGACAGCCTGCGCCAGTGCTTGGTCAACGGCGAGAAATGGGAGGACATCGTGGAGCGCTACTCCATCGACCCCAGCAAGGAGCGCAACAAAGGTCACTACGGTTTCATCACATCTGGCACGTTCCCTTATGCCTTTGAGAAGGCTGCTTTTGAAACCCCGGTGGGGCAAATCAGCGAGGTGGTGCGAACCGACTACGGATACCACCTGATTCGTGTCAACGCCACACGCCCCGATGCCGGCCAGGTGAAGGCACGACACATCCTCAAGACTTTCCCGCGCAACCTCACCGACAGCATCAAGGAGCACGTGAAGGCGCGCATCGATTCGGTGTATGAGTTGGTCAAGGCTCCGGGTGCCGACTTTGCGGCCATCGCCCGCGAGCAGTCGCAAGACCCGGGCTCGGCACGCAATGGTGGCGACCTGGGCTGGTTCGGAAAGGGACGAATGGTGCCACAATTCGAAGAGGTGGCCTTTGCTCTCGCCGACGGTGAAGTTTCGGAACCCTTTGAAACACAGTTTGGCTACCACATTATTTATAGGGAGGCTTCACGCACCGAGATTCCCTTTGACGAGGCCAAGCAAACTATCCTCAACAGCATGGCACGCGACGAGCGCTCGGTGGCTCCAAAACTGGCCATCGTTGATAAAATGAAGGACTACTACAAGTATCACATCGACAGCAAGCTCGAGAAGAACCTCAGCGATCTGCTGGTGAAGAATGGCGGCTTCGATTCGGTGTTTGTCGTCGATGTGCTGCGCAAGAGCCAAATCCCGGCATATAAGTTTGCCGACACCACTTACACTGTCGCACAGGTGGCCAAGCGCATCAACCCCAACCAGGTGATCACTGACAACAAAACGGCTGTCAAGTACATCATGAGCCCCATCAAGTCGATGTCGAACCAGGAAGTGCTCAACTACTACATCGACCACATCATTGACGACAACGCCGACTACCGCAATCTGCTCAACGAATACCGTGATGGCATGTTGCTCTTTGAGCTGAGCAACCGTCGCGTGTGGGAGGCCGCAAGCAAAGACACCCTGGGGCTGCAAGCCTACTACGAGGCCAACCGCGCAAAGTATGCAACCAGCTGGCCCTCACCTCACTTCAAGGGCATCATCCTCAGCGCCAAGAACGACAGCGTGTTGCAGGCTGTGAAGCAGGACATCAACATCTTCGGCGCCGACACGCTCACCACGGCACTCCACAACAAGTACGGCCGCGACATCAAGATGGAACGCATGAATTTTGCCCAGGGCGAGAACGAGGCCGTGGACTTCCTCTGCTTCAATGGTCCGGCTATTGCCAACGAGAAGTGGCCCCTGGCGATGATTCTCACCGGTGGACTGATTAGCCAGCCCGAGGAGCTGGCCGACGTGCGCGGACAGGTGACCAGCGACTACCAGGACGTGCTCGAGCAGCGATGGGTGGCTGAGCTAAAGCAGAAATACCCCGCTGTGGTGAACAAGAAAGTGCTCAAGAAAGTGAAGCCGTAAGACCATCAAAAAACCATGCCCTCCCGCCCCCTCATGAATGAGGCATGAGCCGAATGGCCCAAAAAGCGGGAGAAAAGCGATAAGGATTTGGACAAATCAAGTAATGTGCAGAACCCACCTTAAAAAGACTGTGCAATGAAACCAGTAAATGTACACACCATTAACAGTCAGACCATTACCATGTCTATAAGGTGGATTCTATAAATTGCTCGAGCCAGATTGGTGCGTATTGTCGAGCAGATTTTTCGCCAAATGAGCGACACAGTAGCGGGCTACGGGTCAAACAGTTGGCGGAAAATATGCCGACAAGACGCACCGAGATGGCCGAAACAGTGCTACTCATTTTTGCAATTTATAGAACCCACCATAATTTTGTCCTTATGTTCTTTTGTCTATATTCTGCCACTTTTTAAGGTGGATTCAATAGGTCACTAACGAGAACCCATATTCACAAGAATAATGAGACTGCGCATTACCATCCTTTTCTTGCTACTCACGTGTTGCGCGCTGGCTTATTCACAAAGCAACTACTATTGCAGCCAGGCTCGCGGACTCATGCGTGATGCTGAGTATTACATCAGCAAAGCCGAGCATTGCGACCGCGATGCGGCATACCACGACAAGAAGGCCAAAGACTACCTTCGTGAGGCGGAGTATTACACGCGCAACAAGCAGGAGAGCAAAGCCCGCGACTACAAACGAAAAGCCGATAGCGAAAACGATAAGGCGCGGCAATTTCGCCGACAATCCAATGATGCCAAGGAGCGGGCACGCCAATATCTTCGCCGTGCAGCTGATGCCATGGACAGAGCCAAAGAGTGAATGGCGACTTTGCGCCAACGGGAAGCCCTCTTATTGCAACATTTTCAGGAACTGGTTTTCGTTGATGATGGGGATGCCGAGTTTTTGGGCTTTTTCCAGCTTGGCGGGACCCATGTTCTCGCCGGCGAGAACGTAGCTGGTGGCTTTGCTGATCGAGCCAACGTTCTTGCCGCCGTTTTGCTCAATCAGGGCTTTGTACTCCTCGCGTGAGTGCTTGGCAAAGGTGCCGCTGATGACGATTTTCAACCCTTGCAGCTTGTCGCTTCGGCTGGCCAGCTCGTCGTCGCTGAGCGACATCTGCAAGCCGGCGGCGCGCAGGCGCTCCACCATCTCGCGATTGCGTGGCTCGGCAAAGTAGTCAACAATGCTCTGGGCAATTTTCGGTCCTATCTCGGGGAGGGCGGCGAGTTCTTCGGCGGGCATGGCCATCAGCCGGTCGATGCTGTGCACGTTGAGGGCCAGCACCTTGCCGGTGGTCTCGCCCACAAAGGGGATGGACAACGCAAATATCACCCGGGCCAGCGACACTTGCTTCGACTGCTCGATGCCACGCAAGATGCGTTGTGCGCTGCGCTCCTGGAAACGGTCGAGTGCCACAAGCTGCTCCAGGGTGAGCGCATACAGGTCGGCCGCGTCGTTCACCAGTCCGCTGCGGTGCAGCGCCACGGCCACTTCCTCGCCAATGCCGTCGATGTCCATCGCATGGCGCCCCACGAAATGCTCGATGCGCCCCGTGATTTGCGGCTCGCAGCCCCACTTGTTGGGGCACACCCATGCCGCCTCGCCCTCGACACGCTCCAGTGGCGTGCCGCACACCGGGCAGCTGCGCACGAAAGCCAGCGGCTGTGCCTGGGGCTGGCGCTGCTTCACGTCAACGCCCACAATCTTGGGAATGATTTCGCCGCCTTTCTCCACGTACACCATGTCGCCATCGTGAATGTCGAGCTGACGAACCACATCCTCGTTGTGCAGCGAGGCGCGCTTGACAATGGTGCCCGACAGCAGCACCGGCTCGAGGTTGGCCACCGGGGTAATCACGCCCGAGCGTCCCACCTCGAACGACACGCTGCGCAGCCGCGTGCACTCACGCTCGGGGGCGAACTTGTAGGCAATGGCCCAGCGCGGCGACTTGGCGGTGCTTCCCAGCCCACGCTGCTGGCGCAGCGAGTTGAGTTTGAACACCAGTCCATCGGTGGCCACAGGCAGGTGCCTACGTTCCACGTCCCAATGGTCGATGAAGTCGCTCACGGCATCAATCGATTCCAGCACCGTGAGCACACCGGTTTTGAACCCCCAGCGGCGCAGGGCCTCAATGCTCTCGGTGTGGGTGGAGTAGGGGAGTTGGTCGCCGAGCAGGAAATAGAAGATGGCGTCGAGGCCGCGGCGGGCCACTTCGGCACTGTTTTGCAGCTTGAGTGTGCCGGCTGCCGCGTTGCGCGGGTTGGCAAACAGCGGCTCCTCGTTGCGGTGGCGCTCTTCGTTCAGTCGCTCAAAGCTGGCCCACGGCAGCAGGATTTCGCCGCGAACCTCGAAGCGGTCGGGCCAGTCCTGGCCGGCGGGCAGCTCCAGCGGCACGCTGCGAATGGTGATTACGTTGGCGGTCACGTCGTCGCCCTGCACGCCATCGCCTCGCGTCACGGCACGAAGCAAGCGACCGTGCTCGTACGTGAGCGAGATGCTGGTACCATCGTATTTCATCTCGCCCACAATCTCGCAGGGCTCACCACCAAGGCCTTCTTGGGCACGGCGCAAGAAATCCTGCACCTCGCCGATGTTGTAGCTGTTCGACAACGACTGCATCGGCCGCTCGTGGGTCACTTGGGTGAACCCCTTGGTGATGTCGCTGCCCACACGTTGCGTGGGCGACAGGGCGTCGGCATATTGTGGATAGGCTTCTTCCAAATCCTGCAACTCGCGCATCAGGGCATCGAATTCCTGGTCGCTGATGGTGGGTGAGTTGAGCACATAATAGTTGTGGTTGTGCTCGTTGAGCTGCCGACGCAGCTCGTGAATGCGTTGTTCAAAGAGGTCCATAATGGGTGATGGGTAGTGGTTGGTATTACGTTTTCAAAAACGCGAAAAACACGGCTGCGATGAGCAGGGCGAACGACACGAAATGGTTCCAGTGCAGCTGCTCGCCCTTGAAGAACAAGGTTATAAACACGGTGAAAACTACCAGGGTGATGCACTCCTGGAGCACTTTGAGCTGCAAGAGCGTGAATGGGCCGCCGTTGTCGGCAAAACCGATGCGGTTGGCTGGAATCATGAAGAAGTATTCAAACAAGGCAATGCCCCACGAGAATAAAATCACCACAATCAGCGGCCAGCCTGTGGAAATGCCCATCTGTTGCAATTTCAAGTGGCCATACCACGCAAACGTCATCAACACGTTGGAAATCACCAGCAACAACACTGTGATGATTCCAGTCCATAATGCAGAGTTCATTCGGTCAAACTATAATTTAACCGTCGCCAGCAGGCGCACGGATTTTGAAATCGCAAAATTACCTAATAAAATCGACTTGCGCAAAAAAATATTGCCGCCTTTCTTGCGTTAAGAATATATATGGAATTATCGATAGTGATTGTGAACTACCGTGTGCGGTACTTTCTGGAGCAAACCTTGCGTTCGGTTCAGGAAGCCGTGCAGGGACTTACGGTCGAGGTGATTGTGATTGACAATGCCTCGGGCGACGGCTCGTTGGAGTATGTGCGAGAGCGTTTCCCGCAGTACGTCTACGTGGAGAATCGCGAGAATGTGGGTTTTTCGCGTGCCAACAACCTTGGCATTCGCATGGCTCGTGGTGAATACACCCTCATTCTCAACCCCGATACCATCATCTGCCGTCAGGTGATCGACGACTGCCTGGCATGGATGCGCGGCCATGAGCGTTGCGCGGCCATCGGGGCGCACATGGTCGATGGCAACGGCGTGTTCCTGCCCGAGAGCAAGCGCGCTTTTCCCACGCCGTGGGTGTCGTTCTGCAAGATTTTCGGCCTGTCGGCGATGTTCCCGCGCTCGCGTTGGTTCGCCAAGTATCACTTGCGATTCTTGCCCGAGGACAAGCCTCATCGCGTCGACATCCTCTCGGGGGCGTTCATGTTCTGCCGCACCGCACCGCTGCAGCAGGCCGGCGGCTTCGACGAGGACTTTTTCATGTACGGCGAGGACATCGACCTGAGCTACCGCTTGGTGCAGGCCGGTGGCGAGAACTGGTATGTGCCCACAACCATGATTCACTACAAGGGCGAGAGCACCAAGAAGGACACCATGCGCTATGTGCGTGTGTTCTACGACGCGATGCTCATCTTCTACCGCAAGCACTTCCCGCGTGCGAGATGGGTGCTTTATCCCATCATCAAGCTCGGTGTTGGCGTGCGCGCCGCCATGGCGATGGCCAAGCGGTTGGCGCAAAAGCCGCTGCGTGCCTTGCGCAAGCCTCGCACCCTTGGCGACGATGGCAACCCCTGGGTGATTTTGGGCGACAACGCCGTGGCCGTGTCGCTCGCCACCGGGCACAACCACTACAAGACGCGCATCCCCCAGTTGGGGGCTTGCCATGTGCTGCTCGACGATTCCTCGTTCACCTACGCGCAAATCATCGACTTCATTGCCCGCAACAGCCGCGACGGTGTGGAGTTCCACATCTACTCGTCGCGCAACGGCATCATCATCTCGCCCAAAATGCAGCAATCATGAACATCATTGCCCTTCACAACGCAGTGGCCGCACTGCGCGCTCTCGAACCCACCGACCTCGATATTTTGTATCAATGGGAGAACGACCCTCGTGTTTGGACCGCTTCAGGCACGCTCACGCCCTACTCACGGCAGATGCTGTGGAAATATCTTCAGGACTACACTGGCGACATTTTCAAGAGCCGCGAGTTGCGGCTGATGGCTGTCGACAGCGAGAGCGGCGATGCGGTGGGCACCGTCGACTTGTTCAACTTCGACCCGGCCAACAGCCGTGCCGAGCTGGGGTTGCTCGTGGGGCCTGACCATCGTGGCCGGGGCTACGCCTCGGCGATGCTCGACCTGGT
Source organism: Muribaculaceae bacterium (assembly GCA_017443765.1). Lineage (GTDB taxonomy): Bacteria > Bacteroidota > Bacteroidia > Bacteroidales > Muribaculaceae > Sodaliphilus. The sequence goes on from JAFSYB010000053.1 coordinate 56,098, forward strand.
TGCCGACTATGCCTGCAACCACCTGGGGCTGCGACAACTCTACGTAATCATCACTGCCGACAACACGGTGTGCCTTGAGCTCTTCGACCGTCACGGCTGGCAGCACGCCGGCACGCTGCGCAGCTGGGTGCGTCACGGACGCGACTACATAGATGCACTCGTGTTCCAACGTGTGTTCTGAAAGTATAATTACCCTAATTCAAGACTAAAAGAATATGAACATGTTTTTAAGGTGGGTTCTATAAATTGCTTGAGTCGTATTGGGATTGATTGCTGAGTAGATTTTGCCTCAAGCTGCGCGAAATCTGCAATTGAGTGAGTGCAACGCCAAGCTTGCTTGGGCGATGCCGAGCGTGTGCAGATTCTACAAC
>JAFSYB010000054.1 GCA_017443765.1 Muribaculaceae bacterium
ACCAACGTGCTTGTCAATGATATGGTCGAGCCCTGCATTCTGCTCTCGGTTTCCATAAACGAGGTCAATGTCCCCCACGTCGTTGCGATGCCAAACGGCTAAAGCATCGCCGCTCTTGCGCTTGAGCAGGAAGTTGTAAGCCTCACGCACTTTGCCTTTGAACTGGTCGAAGATGTCGCCGAATGGGCCGTGTCCGACGGGCTTTATGTCACCGCCCCTCTCGCTGGCGGTTGTTTCTTTCCACTGCTCGTAGGCCTGCATGGCGGCTTGCCCGGCATTGCCTTTCTCGGGTTCGGAAATGACGACCCCCCTGTTGGCGAGTTCCTGGCGCAGTGCGGGTGTGACGGTGTTGAACGGTACGGTTGCCCCGGTGCCGCGCAGCTGTTGTGCGATGAGGTCGGCGGCCTCGGCGTCGGAGAGGATGCGTGTGGCCTTGGCGTAGCGTGAGAGTGTGACGGTGCGCTGCCTGTCGGCCGGGAGCTTGCTGTTGACGGAGCCGCAGTGCCACCGTCGAGCTTGGCTTGCACTGCGGGGCGAAAGGCCACGCATTGTTATTTTTGCGTTGAAAACCACAAAAAAGGGCTGATTTTTGCTTTATCAAAATAGTTTCGCTACCTTTGCAATCTTAATCATTCAAAGCATTTTGGATATGAGATTGCAATTTGTGCTTGTTTTCATCATGTTGGCTGCTGTTGTTCTGCCTGCAGGGGCTCAGCGGCCGGCCAATGCCCTCACCGAAGAGGATTACTACTACGTCAATTTCGCTGACATACTCGCGAGTTTCGATGACCTAAACTCTGGTGTGGAAAAGGCTTATTGCTACGCCATTGCCGATTTGGACCGCGATGGGGTGAAAGAGCTGGTGGTGGCCGACGTACACAAGATAAACTGCGTGTTCAAGGTGGTCGATGGCGAGGTGCACCTCATCAGCCCCGACTATCTGGTTCCTGTCGATCAGCTGAACTGGAACACGGTCAACGACTTCTACACCTGCGTGGAAGCCGACCGCAGCCAGGACGTCACCCTGCGCCATCACCCGGTGTTTGCCTACGACATCAACATCGCCCGCAACCAGTTCACCGTACCGGGCGATGTGGCGTGGACCGAGGCGGTCATGCGCTCGGCGGGCTACAACCGCATGGTGTTCAAGCCCCATGTGGGCAACATCCACTTTGTGAAAGCCGAGCCAGGAACCTACGAAGTTGAATGCGAGCCCATCGACCTGGGTATGTGCTATACCTACGCACTCGACGATGCCGCCACAACCAAGAAGATGTTCCGGGGCTACAGCAACGAGCAGGCCGTGCCCATCATCGTGCCGATGGCCTGGCTCGACGACCACAACCCGTTGCAGTACAGCCGTTGGCTCAGCGGCGAGCCCGAGCGCAAGGGTAACGCCGACGAGCGCAAGATGATTGAGGAGTACTATGGTGGTCAGGACTATATACGCGACATTCGTTGGCTGGCCGGCTGCGAGCTTAACGAGCGGTCGTTTTACGAGGTCTTGTTCCAGCCGCGCGATGGCAAGGTGCTGCTCGCCATGGTGTGCATCGCCGAGGGCGAGGTGGTGTCGGTGCGCAATATGTGGTTCGACCAGGACCAGAACAGCCCCAATGCCATCGACTTCGGCCCCGACATCGACGACCTGATGGGGCTTGCCCCCGAAATCATGGTAATGGCCGCCACTTCCGAGGGCTTAGAGCTGTACGTGCGCTGGTACTCGTTCGAGGGGGTGCACTACGACATCTGGCGCGAGGTGGCCGACCAGTTCGTCACCATCAATGGCGAATACCACTATGTGATGGGCTACTGATTTGCGGCACAACGACTCGCGGATGGTATTCGGCTTGGCACAACGGTTCTTCGCAAGTTTTTTGCCGCTGTTTTGGTGGGTTCATAAATTTTTCGTAAGTTTGCAACGTATAATAATTGCGAGCTACGAGCAATCCCTTACGAGTAGTGAGTGTTACTTGACAGGTTTTGAGCGAAACGCCTTGCGAAACTGACAATTAGTTTTTATTAATCAAGAATGTAATGAAACCGCACTATTTTCGGTGTCTTTTGGCGGTGCTGGCCGTGTTGTCGGTGCCGGCAGTTTTTGGAATGAGCCGTGTCAGTGCTCCACAGCGGGGTGACGTCACCGGCGATGGCTGTGTTGATGTGGCTGATGTGAATGCCATCATAAACGTCCTGCTTGCCCTGGGAAACGCGAACACCAGCGTTAACCGTGCGGCATGCGACCTTACCGGTGATGGTGCCATTGATGTGGGCGACCTCAACAACCTGATCACCCTCATGCTGGAGGCTCCCAAGCTGCCCCGCAATGCGCACTACACGGTGAACGGCGTGACATTTGAGATGGTTGCCGTTGATGGCGGCACATTCACGATGGGAGCCAGCGAGGACGACCTTGATGCATTTGAGTGGGAACGTCCCCAACACCGGGTGACACTGTCGGGCTACAGCCTCGGAGCCACCGAGGTGACGCAAGAACTGTGGCAAGCGGTGATGGGCAGCAATCCGAGCTACTTCACCGGCAATGCCCAACGCCCGGTGGACAGTGTGAGCTGGGACGACTGCCAGTCGTTTATCGCCGCGCTGAACGCGCTCACAGGGCTAAACTTTCGCCTGCCCACCGAGGCCGAATGGGAATTTGCCGCACGTGGCGGTTGCCGCAGCCAAGGCTGCAAGTATGCCGGCAGCGAGGCAGTTGGCGAGGTGGCTTGCTACTCCGGCAACAGCTACAGCCTGGGAAGTGGCAACGCGGCCTACGGCACTCATGCCGTGGGAACGAAGGCTCCTAACGAGCTGGGGCTGTACGACATGAGCGGCAACTTGTACGAGTGGTGCGCCGATTGGTTCGCCAACTACGAGGCCACACCGCAAGCCAACCCCACTGGCCCCGAAACGGGGACGGGGCGTGTGGCTCGTGGGGGCAGCTGGCGCTTCAACGAGCGCTACTGCCGCGTGGCTCACCGCATCGACTTTTGGCCGTGGAATACAAGCAGCTACCTGGGACTGCGCCTTGCTCTTTGATTGTGCGGGACTTGGCGGCAGCCGACAATAATGATGTATACGAATAACTAACACTAATATTTATTTACTATGGCTTACACCGAGACAAGAACCGTGGGTTACGGCACCCGCGTGGGCAACTCGTTCAAGCAAATCGGCACCGGCTTCCTGATGTTTATCGCCGGCACCGTGCTGCTGTGGTGGAACGAGGGCAACTACAAGAAAACCGCCGACATGCTCGAGGAGGCACAGCAAGCCACCGTCGAGATGAACTCCATCGCCAAGGCTGACCCGCAATTCGAGGGCCAGCTCGTCTATGCCACCGGCGAGGCATCAACCGACGACATTCTCCAGGACCCGCAATTTCCCGTGGCGGGCAATTTCATGCACCTCAAGCGCGATGTGGAATACTACCAGTGGGTGGAGCACCAGCATGAGGAACACAAGGACAAAGTGGGTGGCAGCGAGGAAGTCACGATCACCTACACCTACACCAAGGAGTGGACCAGCAGTCCTGTGAGCTCAAGCTCGTTCAAGGAGAGCGGCCACGACAACACGGTGCGCATCCAGGTCGAGAATGGTGTGCTCGACGCGCAGAACGTGACCTTTGGCGCCTACACGTTCCCCGAGTTCTTCATCAACAGCATCAGCAGCTATGAGCCCGCCGAGGTGCTCACGCCCGAGCAGCTGCAAGCCGTGCTCAACGGCGGCTCCTCCATCACCACCATGGAGCAGCAACGCGTGGAGATTCCCGACTCACTTGCCGGCGACTCGGCTGCTGTGGCGCAAATCCAGCAGCAGGCCGCACAGGCACCGCAGGCCGCCCCCGACGCCTACACGCAGAAGGTGGATCCCGGCTACGAAGTGAATGGGAACCAGATTTACTACGGCACCTCCAGCTCGCCTCGCATTGGCGATGTGCGCATCACTTTCCAAAAAGTGGCTCCCAAGGCCACCGTTTCTATCCTGGGCAAGGTGCAGGGAGACACGTTTGTGAAATACAAAGCCAAGAACGGCAAGACGTTCGCTCGCTTGGAACAGGGCACCATCAGCAGCGACGAGATGTACGGCCATGCCGAGAGCGAGAACGATTTGCTCAAGTGGGGCCTCCGCCTGCTGGGCGTGCTGCTCGTGATTGGCGGCCTGAAGGGCATCTTCAACTTCCTGGTGATTATCCTGAAGGTGATACCGTTCCTTGCCAGCATCATGAACTTTGGCGTGGGCCTGATTTGCACCGTGCTGGGCATAGCCTGGTCGCTCATCGTGATTGGCGTTGCCTGGCTGTTCTACCGCCCGATGGTGGGCATTCCGCTGCTGGTGGTGGCTGTGGGCCTGATTGCCTGGCTGGCACTGCGCGGCCGCGGCAAGCAACCCGCCTTGCAGCCCGCCCCTGCCGACCCACAGCAGCCGCAGCAACCCTACGGACAGCAGCCGCAACAGCCGCCTTACGGACAGCAACCGCAGCAGCCGCCTTACGGACAGCAACCGCAGCAGCCGCCTTACGGACAGCAGCCGCAACAGCCGCCTTACGGACAGCAACCGCAGCAGCCGCCTTACGGACAGCAACCGCAGCAACCGCCCTACGGACAGCAGCCGCAGCAACCGCCCTACGGACAGCAGCCGCAACAGCCGCCTTACGGACAGCAGCAGTCACCATTCGGACAGCAGCCCCAGCAAGACGGCAACGGGGAAACGCCGCAACCGTGAACCAAAAGCGGCAAGCGAGACTTTGCCACAAAAAATGCAGTGTGTGGGCAAGTCCTGGCATTATCCAGGGCTTGCCCTCGCAAGGCGCAATACACTTGTATGCAACAAACAACTTCGATGGCACTTTGCGTGCACCATTGACATCGCTTTACAACAAATGGCTTCTATCGTAGCCCAACAACAAGATTTATTCCTTGAATTTGTTTTTGAGGAGTGTGTAGACGTTGTGCATGACCTAACCCTTGCCAAGTGTCGTGACGACATCTTTCTTATTGGTTGTTTTAGAAATGACCAGAAAAAACAATTGGATTGGATTTTGTCAAAAAAGACAAATGGCTCTTTAGGGAAATACAATGTGCGCCTCGGCAAAGGCCGCAATGGATGGATAAACAAAGATAATCCGCGTATAGCAAACCCACAATTTGTTGTCTTATACGAATTTGGCAACGAGAATGTGGTGTACTGTTTTCAATCCAAAGGCAGCAAAGTGTATACCGAACATGAAATGGCTGAAAGCGGTTACGAGCAACCACAAGGCGATTATTTGGTCTACAATCTCATTCGTGAGTGTAATTTCAGCGACTTGGATATCAAGAAAGTTCTTGCATTATATCGCGAAAGAACTAATTGGATTGATGGGAAGCCCATTTTTTTAAGTGGCCGAGAAATTGTTTCAGCTATGAGACCCAAAAAGAAAAGGGATTCTATCAATAAGAAGAATAATGTGATTATTTTTGACCATAATGCCATATCCATTGATAGAGTCTTAAGCCAAATAAATCACAATTATAACTATAGTGCCGACGCATTAACTTCAATTGATTTGTTCTCGGGTTGTGGAGGACTCACAAAAGGCCTCTCTATGGCGGGCATTCGGTCGATATTGGCTTCAGATATTGATGAGAATTGCGAGAAAACATTCAGGCGGAATTTCCCTGATGTCCCATTTCTGTGTAAAGATGTTACAACTATCTCAAAGGAAGAAGTTGACTTTCTCACAGGCAATGTATTGCCCGATATTATTGTGGGAGGTCCACCATGCCAAGGCTTCAGCCTTGCCAACAAGCGTAGAAACAAGGTTTCAGACGACCCAAGAAATCGATTGTTTTATGGCTTCGTCAAGTTTATCAATTGGTATTCACCAAAGCTCTTTGTTATGGAGAATGTCAAAGGTCTACTGTCGATGCAAAAAGGTGCTGTTTTGCAAACAATTATAGAAGAGTTTGGCAACGCGGGTAAATTTGGCGGTTACGAAGTCGATTACAGAGTGCTTTTAGCCTCCGACTATGGAGTACCTCAAAACCGAGAACGCGTGATTATCATTGGCGTTCGCAAGGATTTGGGACTAAAACCAGCATTTCCTGAACCATTGCAACTGGATCACAAAATCACTTTAGATGAAGCAATCTCTGATTTACCTCAAATTAATGCTTGCGAAGGTTTGGAAGTCATGTCATATCCCGTCGAACCCCAAAATGACTACCAACGTTTGATGAGATCTAATATGCAGTATGTCTTGAATCACATTGCAATGAATCACACAAAACGTCTTGTCGAAAGATTTAAGGCCATACAACCTGGACAGTCATTAATTGATGTATGGGATACACATGGTTCAGTTAAGCGAGGTGCCCCAGACCAAAAGTCAACCATCAAATTCAGCCAAAACAACCAGCGGCTCTTTGGCGACCAGCCAGCACCAACTATCGCAGCTTCCTTCCAATCCAATTTTATCCACCCTCACTTGAATCGGAATTTTACCGCCAGAGAAGGTGCAAGAATACAATCATTTCCCGATGATTTTGTTTTTGAGGGAATGAGGACCAAAATGAGTTGGGAAAAGGGATTAAGCCAATATCAACAAATTGGCAATGCCGTTCCTGTGCTACTTGCCAAAGCAATTGGCGAGTGCATTAACGGATTGTTAAAACAATAATATCATGCCACTACTATGAACCCGAATGCTTTAAATTACATCGAGCAAGCTCGACAGCAACTACCTCAATTGAGTCACGCCACAAATATTCTGACCAAAAAGAAAGGCAAACTAACTCCAGCTCAAAAAGATGCGCTTGACAAATTAATTGATAAGTATGCGGAATACTTAAATGTCGCCTTAAGTTTGAATGACGACAACAAGGCCAGGGTTGTCAAATTGGTTGAAAGTCTGAACTCGTACTATAATTTTTTGCACACCTATGAACTCGATAACGTATTCACTGCACAAGGCAAATTTCGTCCAACGATACTTGAGGAGTTCTTGTTCCTGCTTTTTAGGAACTATGTGAGCGATAAGATTCAGGAATTTGATGCAGAAGGTATTTTGGGAAGTGGAGCTGCAAAAGCATACACAAACATTTATTTCAAGGCAAGGGATTTTCGTGATTTCATTGAATCTCCTGAAATTGGAATTAATGAGAAAGACCAGAATTTTGCCATATATCGCATATTTGACATCTCGATAAACAATGCGACTCCATTGAAAATCAGGATTCCGGCTATTGCCATTGAAGCTAAAACATACATCGACAAGACAATGCTGGATTCAATAATAGCCACAGCCGAAAAAATCAAAAGTGGCAACCCGCACACGCGCTTTATTGCGGTTGCTGAAAAATACGATGTGAGTTATGGCGTTGACCCCGCTTATTCTCGCATTGACCAAATTTATGTTCTGCGCAAGTCAATGAGAAAGCAATGGTGCAATATTGATGCCGAGGTGGTTTGGCGGCTTTTTGATGAAACGATACAGCATCTTGAACGCCCCTGGTTTGACATAGAGAAGAAAATTGCCGAAGATGGAGTTGTAATATAGGCCTGTTCGCTTTTTACTGAAATCCATCTCATCAACGCTTGACAAGAAAAAGAAAATTGGTTGTTGCGTATTCCTATTTAGGCGAGTATATATATTGTAATAATGAGATGAAATTTTTTGGTCGTCTTGGGTTGCTTAATTGACGTTTTGTATGATTACTTCGCTAGCGCGACTGAACTGCCAAAAGAAGCTGGTCTGGTATAGTGGCCTACTGCGCCACCGAGCTGCCTATCGACATGGGCATACTCGCCGATTCACCAGTGAGTTGGCGGTCGATGCAGAACCAGTCAATTGTAGGTGCGCGAAAGTTCAAAAAGCGCATACGCGAACGCATAAAGAAGATTCCAGTCCCCTCTCGACACACACCAAGCGCGACAGCGACAAAGCTGACGCGCTCACTTTTTGCGTTTTTGTTATTGTGGGAATATAGGTGGAGGAACTCGCCATCTACAATGCCAAGTCGCACGAATCCAGCGCAATGCACTTGGTCGTGGCGATGGCTATCTGAGCAGCGTGGCTGCCTCGTCGAGCAACCCTTGCACGAATGAGTCGCGAGTGGCTTTGCGCATCTCTTTGATACTTTTTACGCACAGGCGTTTCTCGTTGTCCGACAGCCCCACTTTTCCCGCTTGCTTGCACAATTTGAGCACGTTAGTGGCGTAGGCCGCCGCCGAGCTGCTTTGGCGTTTAGAAGCGCGCAGAAAGGCATTGCGGTAGTGATTGAATGCCGTCAGCCACGACACGTCGTCGGTGAACTCGCCGTCGGGATCCTGGGCGGTGCCCACCACGATGTTGCCCAGACCTTGCAAGGTCTCACTGTCGAGTGCCCCCTCCAGGTCGATGCCGTGGTTGCGCAGCTCATCGAGCACCTCGGCACTGCCGTCGGCAATGTCGCCAATCATACCCTTGAGCGTGGGGGCCAGCTCACGCAATGCCCCGGTCACATCATCGTAAAGCCCCAGGCTGTCGAGGGAATGTAGGTCGTCGCTCGTGAAAACCCGCGCTCGTTTGTAGGTTTTGCCAGCCGACGTGGGGCGTTTTCCGTAGGTGCTGATAAGCCGCCCGTCGAGTGAGCCATCATCTAATTCGGTCCATTCCACCACATAGCCGTGGCGGAATTGCTCGTTGTCGCGGTCAAGGAAGCAAATCACGCGGTAGTTGCTCTGCGAGTCGTTGCCCACAAGCACCGACTCTCCCTCGGTGCCGTAGGTGAGTGCAGTGGTGTGCCGGCCAGCATCGCCAGCCCGCTCGCTGAGCATATAGTAGGCCGCGCCCTGGTCTTGGTCAAAGGCCGTGAGCACATCATCTAAAAGCGAGCGACTGCTGAACCGATATATCTCAAGCAGCGCGGTCAGGCGTCCGTCGTTGTCGTTTTCCTGAAACACTCTCACCTGGCGGGTGTCGCCGCTTCTGTTCAGGCGTGCAAAGGCTTGGGTCACGTGCTGCTGCGCACTGGCGGCGAATGTGAGCACAAAGGCCAGCATCATGGTTGCTAAGGGTTTCATAACAATGATTCTATTGATGAAAGATTAAAGATGGTGAAGATAATTATTGTATGTTAAGAGAGGCGTTCACCCATCCGCTGGTGGGCTGCTGCAATTGGCGCAGCTCCTGCTCAAGCAGGATACGGTCGGCAATCACTTCTTGCTCGGTGGCTTCCAGGTCGGCTTGCGTGTGGGTGATTTCGATGCTGTCCTGCCGGCGATGCTTGGGAGCGGCTTTCCGCCTGGCCCGCGCATGATGGGGCGTGATTCCGGCTGCGCGACTGTCATCAGAGCGCATAGCCAGGGTGTCGGCCATGAGTGGCTCAACGATGGAGTGGGCCACAATGGTGTCGGCGGGGATTGGCATGGAAGCCGGGGGGGAGTTCAAGGCTTTCCAACCCACGGTAATCAACACAGCGGCAGCTGCCGCAGCCCCCGCCCAACGCAGCCATCTCATTGGACGGTGCCGACGGGGTTTCGCGTCGATGAGAGGCATGCCCTGGTCGAAGTGGGCAAACATCCGCTGGTAAGGCTTCAAGCTATCGCACACCTCGTGTGTGGCGAAGAATTGGCTCAATGCCTGCTCCTCGTCGAGTGTGCTCTCGCCAGCCATGAAACGCTGCAATTGTTGTTCAACAGCGGCGAGGTCGTTGGGGTCGATGGCCTTTTTCATCTTTTACTGTGGTTTTTGTCGTCCATGAATTGTTGCAACAAAGCCTTTCTGGCTCTCGAGAGCAGTGTCTTTGCCGAAGCCTCGCCAATGCCGAGCAACGAGCCAATCTCGGCATAGCTGCGGTGCTCCACCTGGCGCATCACCAGCACGGCATGTTGGCGCGAGGGCAACGCCTCCACCAGGCTCATCAGCCGTTGCTCCTGCTCGGTGCTGATGAGTTGCTGCACCGGGTCGCACGATGGGTCGGCCACAATGTTCGCAGCTGCGACCCCATAGTTGTGGCGGCTGCGGCGCAGTGCATCGATGGTCAAGTTGCGCGACATCACGGTCACCAACGCCTCTGGCGAGCGGTAGTGCTTGAGTTTGTCGCGCATGAGCCACAGCTTGAGCAGCACGTCTTGTGCCACGTCGTCGGCCTCGACATCACTGGCTCCGCACGAGTGGCTCACTGCCAGGGCCAGTGTGCGCCATCGGCGCGCTTGATGCTCAAAGTCGTGTCGCTGCATAAGTCGTGGGGCTGTAGTCACCATTATGACGAACAAGTCACCTAAAAGTAAACACGCCCCCTCGGCTGTCGGTCGGCAAGCCCGCTATGGGCCTTGCTGGTCAATGGCGGTTGCGGCGTTTTTTTCCGCCATGCTTTCCGCCGTTACCGGCAGCGGCTTGCTTGCGCTGCTGAGCCTCGCGGTGAGTGCTGTTGCCGCGCTTTCCGCGCTTGATGCGGCGCGAGGCGGTTCCACCCTCGTACTGCTCGCGCTTGCGCTCCTGACGCGAGAATTTCGCCATCACCCCAGAGTTCTGCTCGGTGATGGGCTGCTTGTCGATACGGTGACTGAAAGCCGGGCTGCGCTCGGTGACCAGCACCAGGTCGAGCAGTTTCTTAATCAGGTCGGCGCGTGCCACCTGCACCGTCACGGCATCGCCAAGCTGGTAGGTGTTGTGGGTGCGGCGTCCGCGCACCAGGAAGTTCTTCTCGTCAAACTCGTAGAAGTCGTCGTCGAGCTCGCGCATGGGCACCATGCCCTCGCAGTGGTTCTCGTCCATCTCCACATACAGTCCCCACTCGGTCACGCCCGAGATGTGCCCCGCGAACACGCCACCGAGACGCTCGCCCATAAATTCCACCTCTTTGTACTTGATTGAGGCGCGCTCGGCGTTTGCGGCGAGCTGCTCCTGCGCACTCACGTGCCGGCACTCCTCTTCCAGCTGCTCGGCGTTCACCGAGCGGCTGCCCTTGGCGGCGTAGCGGTCGAGCAGGCGGTGCACCATCATGTCGGGGTAGCGGCGGATGGGCGAGGTGAAGTGGGTGTAGTACTCGAATCCCAGTCCGTAGTGCCCCAGATTATCGGCCGAGTAAACGGCCTTGGCCATCGAGCGGATGGCCAGCAACGAGAGGAGCTCCTCCTCGGGCTTGCCGGCGGCCTGCTCAAGCAGGCGGTTGATGGAGCGGTTCACATCCTTGGGCGTGCCGGTGGTCTTGAGCTTGTAGCCAAAGTGGGCGGCAATCTCGGCCACGTTGGCCAGCTTGTCCTGGTCGGGCTCGCCATGCACGCGGTAAACCATGGCCTTGGCGGTCTTGCCGCGTGGCACCTTGCCAATGTGTGCCGCAACGTAGCGGTTGGCCAGCAGCATGAACTCCTCGATGAGCTTGTTGGCCTCCTTCGACTCGCGTGTGTGGACGGCAATGGGGCGGCCAGTCTCATCGATGTCGAACTTGATTTCCTCGCGGTTGAACGCCACGGCGCCATTCTCAAAGCGCTCCTTGCGCAGTTTCTGCGCAAGGTCGTTGAGCGTGAGCAGCTCGTCCTTGAGGTCGCCCTGGCCGGTTTCAATCACCTGCTGCGCCTCTTCGTAGGAGAACCGCCGCACACTGCGCGTGACAGTGTGGCAAATCTCATATTTCTTCACATGGGCATTGTCGTCAAGCTCAAAGATGACCGAGTGTGTGAGCTTGTCCTCGTCGGGGCGCAGCGAGCAGATGAAGTTGCACAGCCGCTCGGGGAGCATGGGCACGGTGCGGTCGACCAGATAGACGCTTGTGGCGCGGTCGTACGCCTCGCGGTCGATGACGGTGCCGGGCTTCACATAGTGGGTGACATCGGCAATGTGCACGCCCACTTCCCAGTGGCCGTTCTTGAGCCGCTGTATCGACAGGGCATCGTCGTAGTCCTTGGCGTCGGCGGGGTCGATGGTAAAGGTGGTGACACCGCGCATGTCGCGTCGGCGCGCCACTTCCTCGTCGGTGATGCCGGGCTGGATTCTCTTGGCCGCGCGCTCCACGTTCTCGGGGTATTTGTAGGGTAGCCCGAACTCGGCGAGAATGGCGTGAATCTCGGCATTGTTCTCGCCAGCCTTGCCCAGCACGTCCACCACCTCGCCGATGGGGCTGTTGGCCTCTTGCGGCCACTCCACGATGCGGGCCACCACTTTGTCGCCCGTTTCGCCGCCTTGCAGCTTGTCTAAGGGAATGAAAATGTCGGTGGCCAGGAACTTGCTGTCGGTGACCAAGTGGGCAAAGTAACGCATCACCTGCAGTGTACCCACAAACACCTGCTCCTTGCGCTCGATGATTTGGATGACCTCGGCCTCGGGCTCGAGACCCTCGCGGGCGGCGCTGATGTGCACCATCACGCGGTCGCCGTTCAGGGCGTGCATCGAGTTGCGCTCGGCCACCATGATGGTCTTGCCGTCGTCGGCGCCGATGTCCACGCTGTTCTTGCCGTTGCTGCGGCGAATGAACAGCCCCTCGGCCACCATCGAGCGACCTGCGGCACGGTAGCGCCCGGTAGCCACCTCGGTCACAAAGCCGTCAACGGCCAACTGCTGCAGAATCTCCACAATGAGTGCGCGCTGCTTGGGGGTCTTCGCCCCCACGGCTGCCGAGATTTGCTTGTAATTGTACTGCCCGTTGGGGTTTTGGTTGAAGTGGTTGATCACTTTGTCGTGAATCTCGCGGCGCTCGATGCGCAGCGATTTGAGTTTATCTTTTTTTGCCATAGTCTGAAATGAGTTGGTTGGACAATCACGAGTGCGACGCGTTGCGCCACACTCACATCTTTGATTTATTTGGATTTCTTCACACGGTGCGTGATTTTGAGCACGTGGCGGGTGTTGTCGATTTCAATCTTTCCCAGCTTGCTCAGCACCGACTGACCCAAGAGCAGCGGTGCCACCTGATTGCGCACGACGCTGGCCTGCACGTTGGTGAGCGTGAGGCCGCCAAAGTTCACATCGCGCAGGTTAATCACTGTGCCCTCGCTCACATCGCCGTTGGCGGTGAGGTAGTTGGCCTTTCCTACCACATCACGGCTGCTCAGGTAGTCGTTCTTGAGCATGAACGTTGCCTCGACGTTCGACATCGACACCTGACTGGCCCCTGTGTCGAAGATAAAGTGCAGCGGCAGCCCGTTGATCGTGCATTTCACTTTGCACACCTTGCCCTCGGTGGTGAACGGCACCTCCACCACCTGCTCTTCGTAGTGGCCGTCATCCACAGCCTCGCCAGTCTCGAGTTCGGTGGCCAAAATGGCGGTGTACTCGTCGATGAGCGTTTTATACTCGGCCATGTCGCGGATGTTGTTCATGTCAGGGTCGTGGCTGATGTGCACCATCTGCCGATACCCTTTCTCAAAGGCTTGCCGCAGCACATTCACAGCCTCCTGCCTGTCGCCTAACAGCGAGTAGGCGCAAGCGCAGTCGTACAACTCATTAGGATTGTTCCGGTATTTCAGCACTTGCTCTCCAAGCAGCTGGCGGGCTTTTTCGGGCTGGTCCAAAAAGGTGTATATGTAGATGTCGTGTTCATAGGGGGCATCGGCCACGGTGTCCAGTTCCTGCACACGCCTGAAGTGTTCGCGAGCCTCATCGTGCCGTTTCATGTCCCACAGCAGCCGACCGGTCATGAAATGCCCGTCAACGTCGTCGGGGTCGATGGTGATAGCGGTGGTGTAATCCTCCAGTGCCCCCTCAAGGTCGCCCCAGTGAAAATACTTCATGGTGCCTCGCTGAATATAGCCGTAGGACACATCGGGTATGTGTGCGATAAGGGTGTTGGCATCGGCCAGGGCGGAGTCGAAGTCGCCGAGCATGACATAAATGTCGATGCGAGAGTCCAGCGTGCTCATATCGGTGGTGTCGGTTTCCCATTCTTTGTTAATCTGCTCCAACGCGTTTTTGCCGTCGCCAATTTGCATGTAGCATATGGCCAAACGATGGTTCACGACGGGATTCTCCTCTTTGGCAAGGCTGGCTTGGTACATCTCGATGGCCTTGCGGGGCTGGTTCACATGTTCATACATCCATCCCTGGCTGTTGACCCACACGATGTTGTTGGGTTCTTTGGCGGCCCGCACACGCAGCTTCACGTCGATGGTGGTCAGCGATGAGTCGGCAAGCTCGCCCAGCACCTTGAAGGCATCACTGCCGGCATAGTTGTCGATGGCGGCAATGATGTCATCACAGGCTTCGTTGTAGCGCTTAAGGGCAATGCGGGCTTTGGCGCGCGGCACCAGGGCGGACGTGTACTCGGGGTTGAGCTTGAGAACAAAGTCCAGCAGCTTGGCGGCGGTGTCCCAGTGTTCTTGCCGCATGGCGCAGTCGGCAAGCCCCATGTATCCCCTCACCTCGCCAGGGCTCAAGGTGGTGATGCTGGTATAGTCGGCCTCGGCTTTGTCCCACTGCTTACGCTTGGTGTAGTGACGGGCACGGTGCACATAGTTGTTCGTGTTGTCGGGATTTAACGCAATGGCTTGGGCAAAGTTGCGTTCGGCCTCGCCGTCCTCGCCCATCTGGGAGTAGGCCGACCCCAGCACCAGATAGGCATAGCTCACATATTCGGCATCTTTCTTGGGCACGCGCTTGATGGCCTCCTGCGAGCGCTTGATGGCTTCGCCAAACTGTTCCTGATCAACGGCAATCAAACCGAGATACAAACTGGCATATCCATTCTTGGGATTCTCGGCCAGCTCTTTGGTGAAATATTCGATGGCCTGGTCATAGTCTTCTTCGCCATACAGCTCCACACCGCGCTGATAGTTGTAGGTATCGGGGCGCTTGATGTCCTTGGCGTTGAGCGTAAAGGTGACGAGTGCCACCAGGATGGCGGCGAAAATGCGGTGTTTCATGTGTCTTGTGTTATTTGGTAGTGGGTAATTCGATTTGTGGTGTGCGTGCGCATTCAATGATTTGCTCAAAGTCGCTCATTCCCCGCAATGTTGCCAAGTCGTCGTTGTACATCAGCCAAATGGGCGAGATGTGTTCGCATTCCTGGGCTTGCCTGAGCAAGTCGATGGCTTGGCGTTTGTTGCCCATCAGTGCTTGCAACTTTGCAGCACACCGCAGCGTTTTGCAGCGTTGGGCGGGCGATTCGTTGCGGGAGAGCTGTAGGTCCATCAGCCGCATGGCTTTCTCGGCGTTGCCCAGGTGCATCGCGGCCAATGCCACCATGCACGATGTGGTGTCGGTGGTGTTGGTAGCAATGTGCTGCCAGTCGATGCGAGCGGCCTCCAAGTTGCCTTGCGACTGGTATAGGCAGGCACGGTTGTAGCGCTCATCGAGGCTGTTTCCGTCGGGTTCGAGCAGCACAATGGCAGTGGTGTAGTCGTCGAGAGCCAGGTCGGTGCGTCCGCAACAGTGATGAATCACGGCGCGCGTTGAGTAGCCGTCACTATCGTCGGGGGCCTTGTCGATATAGGTGTTGATGGCTGTGAGAGCCTCGTCGAGGCGAAATGCACACATTAATATGTTCGCCAGGCCATAGTAGTCGGTAACATTCGTGCTGTCGCGCTCAATCGACCGGCGTTTCACTTCCACAGCTTGGTTATAAGCCCCCACACCGGCATAGCAGCGGGCAAGCATGCCGTTCAGGTCGGCATCGTCGCCTCCCTGCGTGGCTGTTTCGAGGAGAGGGATGGCTTCGGTATAGTGACCCGACGACAACGACGCTATGCCCAACGCATAAATCCAGTTGTCGTCTTCAGGCTCGGCTTCCACCTTAGCTTTCAGCCGAGTGAACAGGACGGTGAACGAAGAGTCGGCCAGTTGGGTGATGCGCCGTAGAAGGGAGCTGTTGGGGGCGGTTGCCAGTGCCTCAATCAGGTCGTCGGCAGCGCGCTCATAGTCGTGGTTGCCTATATAAGCATCGGCTCGGAACATCAGAGCCGATGCGCTCATGTTGGAGTCGGCATCCAAGGCACGGCTGCACAGCTCCACTGCTCGGGCATATTGCTTGCGCTCGGTAGCATTGCGGCTCAGCCCAATCAGTGCATAGGCACTTTGGGGCTCAATCTTCAGCATCTGCTCAAAGTCGGCATCGCTGCGTGCCAAGTCGCCGTGCTTGTAATAATAGTCGCCGCGATAGTACAGATACTCCGCCTCCTTGGGCTGCAGCAGCACCGACTGGCTCAGGTCGGCCAGCTCGGCAATCGTGTCGCCCAACTGGTTATACAAATTAGCCCGCAGATGGTGGCTCTTGGCCAGCATCTCCTTTTTCTGGGCTGGAGTGAACTTGATGCTGCTGTTGATGGCGTTTAATGCCCCACCCAGCTGATTCGATTCATCGAGAATGGCCGCAATGTAGTACCATGACCCGGGATCCTCCTCATTGCGTTGCAGCTCTTGCAAAAAGAACTGCATGGCACTCTCATAGTTGCCATTCTCAAATTCTTCCTCACCGCGGCTGAAATTGTAGGTATTCCTCTCCTGACCGTGGATGCACGTGCCAAATAGCAGTGCAAAGATGATGATGAGATGTTTGTTCATGATGTTTCGATTTGTGGATGTTGAGGGTTGTAAAGTGACAATGATGTTTAGTCCTTAAGGTTGGTTCTATAAATTGCTCGAGTGGGATTTGAGGCTATGACTGAACAGATTATGATTTAAGGTTGATGGCTAATCGCGAGCAATTAGTCAAGATTCTAAAGCAAAATATGCCAGCCAATGTCCAAAGACCATCGAAACTATACATAACTAATTTGCATTTTATTGAACCCACCTAAATAATTTTACACTGCAAAGGTAAGCATTAATGCACAATACACAATACACGGCGTATACTTTTTTGCTATTTATAGAACCCACCTTTGTCATTCGCCATGTGTTGTTTGGCCAAGCATATAGCCCTGTGCCGCCTCGATGCACCGGGATTATACCAGTTGGTGCGTGAAAAGCGTCCTGGTGAACGAGAACAATGAGGTGGGATGGTGACCCGCTCAGTTGTGCGTGGCCACACCGCTCCCCTACTCGCCAGCGGCGGCGAATGCCTTGCTGAAGAAAAGGAAGTGATAGTCGATGGCGTTGAGCCAGTAGTCCCAGGTGTGGCTGCCGGGGCGGATGGTGAAGTCATGCCCTATGCCCTGCTTGAGCAATGCCTCGTGCAGCTCCAGATTCACTTGGTAGAAGAAGTCTTGGGCGCCATCGTCGATGATGATGTTTTGCCGTCCTTTCTTGAGGGTAGGCACCAGGCTGATTACCGAGTGGCTGACCCACACATCCTCATTCTCCTCGAAAACCCCCAAACGGTCGCCAATGCTCCATTTGCCGGGAAACTTGCTGATGTCCACCCCGCCACTCATGCTACCACACGAGCCAAACACGTCGGGATGCCGCCAGGCGCACCACAGAGCGCCGTGGCCGCCCATACTCAACCCCGTGATGGCGCGCATCGCACGGTTGGCGATTGTGCGGTAGTGGTGGTCAACATAGTCAACCAGCTCTTTCGAGATAAAAGTCTCAAACTGGAAGCTGGGGTCGATTGGCGAGTCGAAGTACCAGCTGTCCTGCCCGTCGGGACACACGATAATCACCCCGTAGTCGCTGGCCATGTCATCAAGGTCGGCCTTTTCGGGCCAGTTGCTATAATTGCCATAGGCTCCATGCAACAGGTAGATTACGGGGAATTGCTCGTCTTGCAGGTCAGGGTCGAAATACTGCTCGGGTACTATCACCACCGTGGCGATGTCGCGGTTCATTTTGTCGGCGTGCACCTTCACCGTGTCACCTTGCGGCGGCACTTGGTTGTCGACATAGGTTTGGGCTTGCGCCACTGGGGAGCTTGCCATCAGCGCAAGCGCGAGAATCAGTAGTTTTGTCTTCATCGTTTATTTTTGAAAAATTGTGTCATCAGCTGTGCACAGTCATCGGAGAGGATGCCGGCGGTGACCATGGTTTTCTTGTGGAATGGGTGCTGGCACTGTGTGTGGTATCCGCGCTTTTCGTCGCGTGCGCCGTAGACCACGCGGCTCACTTGGCTCCACGCCAGTGCTCCGGCGCACATCAGGCACGGCTCCACCGTCACATAGAGCGTGCAACCGGTGAGATATTTCCCTCCCAGTGTGCCGGCGGCTGCCGTGATGGCCTGCATCTCGGCGTGGGCGGTGACATCGGTGAGAGCCTCGGTGAGATTGTGGCCGCGGCCAATCACGCGACCGCCGCTCACCACCACCGCCCCAATGGGCACCTCGTCACGCTCAAGCGCTCGGTGAGCCTCGTCGAGCGCAACGCGCATCCAACGCTCATCTTCGGAATTGTTTTTGTGGTTGTCCATATCAGTCTAAGCACCAGTAAACAAGCGTTTATTCACTATGGGGTCACAAGCTGCGGACAAAGCACTTGCCAGCCCAACGCCACGCGTTTTCCACTGCAAATTTACTACACTTTGCTCAATCTCGCAAATCAAGAGCATTATTCTGCCATTTTCTCACAAAATCGCTGATGTGGCACGAAAACAACTCCCTGCCAATTCCCTTGCCGGAGCTATTGGCGTCTGGCCTCACCTTGCCGAACCGGTGATGAACTCCTGGAAGGCGGCCTTGTAGCTGTCGCCGATGGGGATGTACACGTCGCCGAACAGAATGCGGTTGCGGTCGATTTCGCGAATCTTGTCCTTTGACACGATAAACGAGCGGTGCACGCGGATAAAGCGCGACGGCGGCAGCATCTGCTCCATCGCTTTCATGTTCATCAGCGACAGGATGGGACGCGGGCTGTCGTCGGTGTAGATTTTCACATAATCCTTCAGCCCCTCCACGTAGCGAATGCTGTCAAGATTGATTTGCAGCAATTTGTACTCGCTCTTGACAAAGATTGACTTAATTTCGTTATCGGTTGCGGTGGCAGGCTTGGCCTCGGCCTGTTCCACAAGCGAGAACCATTGCAGGGCCTTGTTGCACGCCTCAAGAAATGTGGCGTAGGTGATGGGCTTGAGCAGGTAGTCGAGAGCGTTGTTGCGGTAGCCGTCGAGGGCATACTGCTCAAAGGCGGTGGTGAACACGATGCGTGTGCTCTCGGGAAGCAGGCGCGATAGTTCCAGCCCATTGAGCTCGGGCATCTGGATGTCGAGAAACAGCAGGTCGACGGGCGTTTCGCTCACGCCGCGCAGTGCTTCGATGGCGTTGGAGTACTTGCCTGCGAGTTCCATAAACGGAATTCTGTCGACATAGCTGGCCAGCAGTTCCACAGCCAGCGGCTCGTCGTCGACAATGGCACATCTAATGGTAGTCATGGATAAATGAGGACTAAGGAATAAGTAATAAAGAAAGAGGAATTGCCGCGATGGAATTGCGACATACGCCAAGGGGGGGCTGGCTCCTGGTTATCCTCTTGTATTCAACAAAATGGTGGAGCGGTAGGTGTTGTCGCCGGGATTGACACCTTTCTGCCAGGTGTAGCGGCTGGGGTACATCAGCTCCAGGCGTTTGCCCACCTGCTCCAGGCCGATTCCGCTGCCGCTCTTGTCGTTGTCGCGCTTGGGGTGATTGCTGTTGATGATATCGCAGGTCACCACGCCATCGCACTGGTGGATGGCCACGTGAATCGTCCCCTTGCCGTCGGGCGAGATACCGTGCTTGAAAGCGTTCTCTATCAGGCAGATGAACAGCAGTGGCGCCACCGGGGTGGCATCATCGGGAGCCACATCGATGTCGGTGACGATGGTCACATCATTCGAAACCCGGATTTTCATCAGTTCGATGTAATTGTGGATAAACTCCACCTCCTTAAATAATGGCACATACGGATGCTGGTTCTCGTAAAGTGCGTGGCGCAGCAGGTGGCTGAGTTCCTCGACGGCCGTTTGCGCCTTTGCGGTGTCGAAAGCGATGAGGGCATAGATATTGTTGAGCGTGTTGAGCAGGAAGTGTGGGTTGAGCTGGTTGTGGAGGTTGGTAAGTTCGGCTTCCATGCGGCTTTGCTCGGCGGCCTTGCGTGCGTTCTCAATTTGCTGCCAGCGGCGGCTCATGCTGATAGCCAGGCTCAACCCCACCACCAAAATGAGCGAGATGCCGTTATAGAAAAGCATGGGTAGCCGCGGCCCATGCCGCATCTTGCCGGTGGGCTGCTGCGACACTTTGTCGGCGAGAAGATCGCGGGTGAGCTCCCACCACTCGAACATGAATCCCAAACAAACCCCAACGGATACCAAGTTGATGATAAAAAACATCCGCTTGCGGTCGTTAAAGTATAGCCGTGGCACGAGCCACAGATAGTTGAGGTAGAACAAAACCATGTAACTGAGCGGACCGCCGAGACCTCGAAGGAATCGACGCATAAGCAAATCGCCAGTGTCGTGCGGCCCGAAGAAAAACAGCGGGATAAACAGCACAATGCCCCAGCACAGCACATGCAAAGTGAGTTCGCGGTTGGATAGTTTCATAGGTAATGGAGGTGAGGATGGGACTTCATTCAGTAAGTTTATAGTATTCAGATTCAGGCGTTCACTCATATCGTATGGCCTCAATGGGGTCGAGGTTGGCGGCTTTGCGGGCGGGATACCAGCCGAAGAACACACCGGTGATGGTGCACACAACAAACGCCAGCAGCACCGTCCAGGCCTCGATGGCGATGGGCCACTGGGCGAGCACCTTCACGGCCATCGACAATCCCACGCCCAGAAACACGCCAATCAGGCCACCGGTCACGCTGATCATGATGGCCTCGATGAGGAACTGGCTCAGGATGTCGATGCCACGTGCGCCCACGCTCATGCGCAGGCCTATCTCGCGAGTGCGCTCGGTGACCGACACATACATGATGTTCATGATGCCGATGCCGCCCACCACCAGCGAGATGCCCGCCACGCAGGCCAGCAGCAACGTGAGCATACTCATTGTGCTGGTCATCATCGAGCTGATTTCCTCCTGGCTGCGGATGCTGAAGTCGTCCTCCTCGCCGTTGCGCAGCTTGTGGTTGGCCCGTAGTATCTGGGTCACGTCGTCGATGGCCACCGGGGTCATTTCCTCGGTGATGGCACTGGCGTAGATGCCCTGCAAGTGCGTCTGCGCCAGGATGCGTTTCATCACGGTGGTGTAGGGCATGAGCACGATGTCGTCCTGGTCCATGCCCATGCTGTTGTAGCCCTTGCTTTTGAGCACACCCACCACACGCACGGGCATCTTGTTGAAGCGGATAACCTGACCAATGGGGTCAACCCCGCCGGGGAAAAGGTTGTCGACAATGGTTTTTCCAATGACACACACCTTGGCACTGGCCTTGATATCGGCCTCGCTGAACATCTCGCCACTCTCCACTTTGAGCTGGCGGATGGTAAGGTAGCCCTCGCTCACACCGCTCACGCTCGACTGGTAGTTATTGTTGCCGTAGATGAGCTGTCCGCCGCTGCTCACGCTCGGACTCACGGCGGTTAGGTACTTGGCCTGGTCGCGGATGGTTTCATAGTCGGTGAGCGTTAGGGTCTGCATCTCGTCGGCGCTCATGCGCGCACCACCCGGGCCACGGTCGGCTCCGGGGTTGATCATAATCATGTTCGAACCCATCTCGGCGATGTTCTGCTTGATGCTCTGCTTCGACCCTTGGCCAATGGCGAGCATTGTGATCACCGAGGCCACGCCGATAATGATGCCCAGCATGGTGAGGAAACTGCGCATCTTGTTGTTGTTGATGGCCTTGATGGCAATTTTAAAGAGGTTGGTGAAGTTCATATCTTTGGTGGTTGGTGGATGGGGATGGGGGTTGGGAGATTACCGATCCATGCGTTTTTTAAGCGCATTCTTCAATCCGGATATCATTTTGCCGATTACTTCGCACTCGGCTCGTAAAGTGGCTAATTGTTCATCGCTCTCATACCCGAAATCGCATGATAACTGCAATTGGGCGAACAGCTCAAAGAGAGAACCCATTGCTATATCATAAAACCTCGCCCGATCTTTATCCGACGACCTACCACACCCCTCGGCCAAATTCGACGTGATGGAGATAGCACTACGACGCATCTGACTGCAAAGGGTGTATTGCTCGTGAACTGGAAAAGATTGAAGCAGCACGTAAATACCTCGAACCAATTCACGCGACTTTTGCCATACTTCTAATTTTTCAAAAGAGAACAATGCCATTATCTATTTTATCTTGCATTATTTATTCTTCTATTAATTGTGCTTGACCACTAACCACCAACCACTAACCACTAACCACCCCATCAATCATCATCGTTGATGGGGAGTTGCGCGAGTTTCTCGGCGGCGTCGAGAATGTTGTTGTTGCTCACGTCGTCGCGAATCTTGCCGTCGCGCAGGGTGATGGTACGGCTGGAGTATTGGGCAATCTCGGGGTTGTGGGTCACAAAGATGATGGTGCGTCCCTCGCGGTGCAGCTCCTGAAAAAGCACCAGGATTTCAAACGAGGTGCGTGTGTCGAGGTTTCCGGTGGCCTCGTCGGCGAGAATCACTGCCGGGTCGTTGACCAGGGCGCGCGCGATGGCCACGCGCTGCATCTGTCCACCCGACATCTGGTTGCTCTTGTGGCTCAGCCGGTTGCCCAACCCCACGCGGCGCAGGGCTGTCACCGCCCGATTGCGCCGCTCGGTGGCTCCGACAGCCGGGTTGTACATCAGCGGCAGTTCCACGTTTTCCACCGCCGTGGTCTTTGCCAGCAGGTTGTAGTTTTGGAACACAAAGCCAATCTTGCGGTTGCGCAGCACGGCACGCTGGTTTTTCGACATTGTGCGCACCGGCGTGCCGTCGAGCAGAAATTCGCCGCTCGTGGGTGTGTCTAAGCAGCCCAGAATGTTGAGCAGCGTACTCTTGCCCGAGCCCGAGGTGCCCATGATGGTGACAAACTCTCCCTCGCCAATGGTGAACGATACGCCGCGAAGCGCTTTCACCACCTCTTCGCCCACAATAAACTCGCGGCGAATGTCGTGCAGCTCGATGATGGGTCGGTTGCTCATGGCCGGGGTCATGGTTTCTTGGCGTTGTCGCCGTCCTTGTCGTTCTTCTTTCCTCGCGGGCCGGGCATGAACGGCGAGCCGCCGCCCGAACTCGGCGCGCTGTCGTCGGTGCCGCTCACAACGTCGGTCACCACCACGTCGCCTTCGTTGATGCCGCTGGTGATTTCAGTGTGTGTGCCGTCGCTGATGCCAGTGGTGACTTTCACGGCGGTGAACACGTTGCCTTGCAGCGTCCACACCTTTGGCGAGCCGGCTACATCCTTGATTTGATAGCGCTTGCCCACCAGCTGCGGCTCGGGGGTGAAGCGCAGTGCCTTGCTGGGAACGCTCACCACACCGTTGCGCTCCAGCGTGTAAATGGTCACGTTGGCTGTGAGGCCGGGCTTGAGCTTGAGGTCGCCGTTGGGGGCGCTGATAACCACCTCGTAGGTCACCACGTTGTTGGTCGTGGTGGCTTTTTGGCGCACCTGCTTGATGGAGCCGGTGAACACGTCATCGGGAAAAGCGTCGACGGTGAATGTCACACGCTGCGCCTCGCGCACGTTGCCTATGTCGGCCTCGTCAACATTGGCCACCACCTGCATGTCGGTCAAGTCCTTGGCAATGGTGAACATCGTTGGGGTGCTGAAGGAGCTGGCCACCGTTTGGCCTTCCTCCACTTCCTTGCTGATGACCACGCCGTCGATGGGTGAGTAGATGGTGGCGTAGCCCAGGTTGGTGCGCGCCTTGGCCACGCCCTGCTGTGCCACCTTCACCTGCTCCTGCGCTTTGCGCAGACTTTGCAGTGCCACGTCGTACTCGCTGCGGCTCACCAGTTGTTTCTCGTTAAGCTCGGCATAGCGGGCATAGTTCTTCTGCTGGTACTCCAAGTCGGTCTGGGCGCTGCGCAGGTTGGCCTGCTGCGAGGCCAGCTCGCTCTCCAGGTTGGTGCGGTCGAGCTCGGCAATCACCTGACCCTTGCGCACCACGCTGTTGAAGTCTACATAGAGCTTCTTGACGATGCCCGACACCTGGGTACCCACGTCGACGGTGGTCACGGCCTCCACCGTGCCCGTGGCGGTCACACTGGTCGAGATGTCGGCTCGAGCCGCTTTCTCGGTTTCAAAACTGATTCTTGTCTCGGCCTTCTTGCGCGTGCAGGTGTACAGCACAATGCCAATGGCCGCAACCGCCACGAGGGCAATGATGATTTTGCGCTTTTTCATTATTGTGCGATGGGATTAGTACTGGAGTGGGAGGATGATTGTAGTTGTGAGGTTGGAATGCGCCAATGTCAGTTAAGCGTTATTTCTTGCCCGGCGTAGTAGCGCAGCAGGGCGGCATTGAGGATGGCCATGTACTTGGCCTGGAGCAGCTGCTGTTGCGCAGTGATGAGCTGGGTCTTGTCGGTGGTGAGCTCGATGATGTTTTTCAGCCCCAGCCGGAATTGCTCGCTGGTTAGCTCGTAGCTCGTTTGGGCTGCCCGCTCCTTTTCCTGGGCGGCAATGTAGCGCTGTTGTGCGCTGGTGGCCTGCTGCCAGTAGCTCTCGATGGTTTTCCACAACGCTTTCTCGGCACTTACCATGTCGAGGCGGGCGTTTTCCTGGTCGAGGCGAGCCTGGGTGATGGCGTGTTGCGTGCTGCGATGGTCATAAATCGGCACACTCACCGACACACCCACGGCATTGTTCCACTGGTCTTTGAGTTGGGTGAACAGGTTGCCGCTGCCGGTGCTGTTGCCGGTGCTGATGGCCGCCTGGGCGTTCACGGTGGGGCGGGCGGCCACGCGAGCCAACTCGATGTCTACATCGCTGCGATCGATGGCCAACTGCTTGGAGCGTATTTCGGGCCGTGCGGCCACAGCCGTGGCATACACGTCAGCCTTGGCGGGTAGCGGCGCGAGTACATCGGCGGTAAGCTGTGGGTCGGCCAGCTCCAGGGCATAGTCGCCATCGAGTTCAAGCAGCTGCTTGAGTTGCAGCTTGTAGTCGTCACGGCTCACCTCGTCGGCAACCAGTTGATAGCGGTCGGTGGCCAGCTGCGATTCCAACTGCGACACATCGGCACGGTTGAGCAGTCCCGCCTTGAACAGTGCCTGCGAGCGAGCGAGTTGCTGCTCGGCCAGCGCAATCTGCTCCTGGTCCTGCTTGATGGCCTCCTGGGCATAAAGGATTTGCACATAGATGCGCGTGACCTCCTCATCAAGGCTCAGCTCGCCAGCCTCGACGCCCAACTGCGCAATCTGCGTGTTGATTTCTTGAAGACGGACGTTGCCGCGGGTCTTGCCGCCATCGTAAATGGGCATCGAGGCGTTCACGCCGTAGCTGCCGGTGTAGCTTGCCTTGTGGTTCACGGCCACCACCTGGTCGCCGTTGAGTGACATCGAGCCAGCTTGGAACGGGCGGTAGCTCACCCCCTGACTGGTCGAGAATGACACGGTGGGCAATCGGCTGTCGCGGGCATTGAGTACGCTCTCTTGCGCCTGTCGCACGCTGATTCGGCTCTGTCGCAGGGCGATGTTCTCCTGCTTGGCGCGAGCCATGCACTGCTGCAGCGTCCAGGCCTGGCCTGCCACGGCGGCACTGTCCTGTGCGCGCCCGCACAACGCTGCCGCAGCGGCAAACAGCAAGGCAAGCATTTTTTTCAGTGATGTGGACATCTTTTTGATTTGGATATTAATGTGCCGCAAAATTAAGCAAAATCGCAGAAATATGCAATTTGATTATACGGAATGAGCAATACTTTGGGCGATTCGCTGCATTTTGGCTGACAAAGGATATATTGTGGGTGAAAAACAGACAGCTGCGGTTTCATGGGCAGATGCACCCACTTGCCGCAGCTGTCGTCAACACAACAAACAATTTATTAACCATTATGCTTATGCTCGATTCAATGTTTCAAAGTTTTTACGCCGCAAAATTACGGCCGACAATAACAATGTGCAAATATTTTAGACGTAGGGCTAATATTAATCGAAAATTGCCCCCTTTTTACCGATAAATTGAAAGCAACGAGATGCGTGTACAAAATGACTCCTGTGAACCTGATGGTATTATGTGGGCTGTATGGAATCACTGGTAGGTGCTGTTTGGCTAGTCACGCCATTCTGCGTATCCAGCACTTGGCGCGGGCAGTATCAACCCGCTGAGCAGTAATCTCGTTATATTTAGGGGGTTAAAGTTAGTAAGACATAAGGAACATAAGATTTCTGAAATGCGAATGACGCGAATTTGGCCAATTTTGATTTTTGAAGACAACCAAAACAACTTGAAACAACCTAATAATCTGATTGTTGTACAAGCTGTTTTGGTTGTCTTTGATTCAGCATTAATACTTGTGAAGCACGATGTTGGTGGCGGCGTTGATGTCGTCGATGCCCGCATTGCCACTATTGTCAACGTCAGCTGCAAACCAGACACTGTACGATGCCTTGCCCACCATGATGTTACGGGAAAAACGACTCTATAGCGGATAGCATGGGTGGCTTCACTTTAATTCACCTAATTCGTACAATTCGCATTGAAAATCACCTACACAAAACGTTACAGAGCCGAAAAAACAAAACTTGTTTTGGTTTTCGTTCGGTTTGCACCACCTTTGGCCTGCGCCGAAGGTAGGCTGCACCTCAACAATGCAAAGCAAAAATTTCTTTTTTTGCTTTGCATTGTGTTCGGTTTGCACTACCTTTGCAGCGTAGAAAGGGAAAGTGGATGGAAACAAACATCAAAGCCGGCTCGTTATGGCATCGGTTGACCGGCGCGGTGGGCTACTGCGTGCGTGGAGTGTGGGACGACACCTGGTCGTTGTGGGGGGGTAAAGTGCTGAAAGTCGCCAATTTGGGCGTTCGCACTTTTCTCGACCGCGACTTGCCGGTGCGCTCGGCGGCACTCACCTACCACACGGTGCTCGCCTTGGTGCCGGCGTTGGCCATGCTTTTTGCCATCGCTCGCGGTTTTGGCTTCCATAACCTGCTCGAGAGCCAGTTGCTCTCCTACTTCCCTGCGCAGCAACAGGTGCTCGAAACTGCCCTTACCTACGTCGACAACTATCTTGCCCAGGCTTCGCAAGGCGCTTTTGTGGGCATTGGCCTGGTCGTGCTGTTGTGGACGTTGGTGGCCTTGCTGGGCAACGTGGAAGATGCTTTCAATCATGTGTGGGGCGTGACCAAGCAGCGGTCGCTGCGACGCAAGTTCACCGACTACACCGCACTGTTCCTCATTGTGCCAGTGCTCATGGTGTGCTCGGCAGGCATCTCCATCTTCATGAGCGATGCCGTTCAGCAGGTGTTTGCCGATAACCCGCTATCGCCTGTGGCACACGGGTTGCTGGCGATGATGCCCATGGTGATTACCTGGTTGCTGTTTTCGGCTGCCTACTACCTGATTCCCAACACAAGCGTGCGGATTCCCGTGGCGGTGTGCACCGGCATTGTGTGCGGTACATTGTACCAGGGGCTGCAATGGCTGTTCGTCACCGGTCAGGTGTATGTGTCGAAATACAACGCCATCTATGGCAGTTTCGCCTTCCTGCCGCTGCTGCTGGTGTGGCTGCAACTGTCGTGGCTCATTGTGCTGGCCGGAGCCTCGCTCACCTACGCCTGGCAGCACTACGCCCACTACGCGCACAGCGAGCAGGCCGCCGACATCGCACCACGATATGCCGACGCGCTTGCCGTGGCCGTGCTTGCCGTGGCGGTGCGCCGCTTCAAGCAGCACCAGCCTCCGCTCACGCGCACTGAGCTGCTGCGCGACTACGACCTGCCTGGCACACTGGCCGATGACTTGCTCGACCGCCTGCGCCGCTCCAGGCTGCTGGCAACGGTGGACACGGGCAGCGAGCCAGGCTACCAACCCGCCGCCGACACCACCGACACCACAGTGGGCGATGTGCTCGACACTTTGAGCACACTGGGACATTCCGGCTTCGCCACACAGGCCGACACGCGCCTGAAACCACTGCTCGACCGCTTGAACAGGCTAAACGACCAGCGGCATGAAGCCGCTGCCCTGCCACTGCCCGAACTGGCCAAATTGATAGATAACCCATAACATTCAGAATATGCAAGAAACAAGACAACACCTGAAGGCGTTGCGCGACCTGATGCGCCGCCTGAACGTGGCCGCCACCATCATTCCCGGCACCGACCCGCACCACAGCGAATACGTCAACGACCACTGGAAACTTCGTGAGTGGCTCACCGGCTTCACCGGCAGCAACGGCACCGCTGTGATTACTGCCGACGAGGCCCTGCTGTGGACCGATTCGCGTTACTACCTGCAAGCCGAGCAGCAGCTTGCCGACAGCGGTTTCACCCTCATGCGCGAGAACGGCGACCAGGCCGACCCCACCCGCGAGGAGTGGCTGGCCGAGCACCTGGAGGAGGACGGCGTGATTGCCATCGACGGACGACTGTTCACCGTGATGGAAGCCAGCCGGCTCGAGCGGTTCTGCGGCGAGAACGGCTTTATGTTTGCCACCGAGTTTGATGTGGCCGACCGCGTGTGGAACGACCGACCTGCCCTACCCGACCAGCCTGCCTATGTACATGATGAGGCACTGGCCGGAGAGACAGTTGCCGACAAGATTGACCGCGTGATGCAGAGCGTGGAGAGCCTGGGGGCTGACGCGATGTTCATCAGTGCCCTCGATGAGATTGCCTGGCTGCTGAACCTGCGCGGCAGCGACGTCGAGTTCACCCCAGTGGTGACGGCCTACGCCTTCCTCTCGGCAAAGGACCGCAGCCTGTTCATCGACAAGCGCAAGGTCACCAACGAGGTGGAGCGCCACCTGAAACAATATGACGTGCGCGTGCGCGACTACGACGACGTGACGCGCTACTTGGAGCGCCGCAGCGAGCACGACACCGTGCTGGTGGATCCCAACACGGTGAGCGACACGATGGCCAACGCCATGCCGTGCCAAAAGGTCTACGCCGCCTCGCCCATCACCGCCCTGAAAGCCATCAAGAACGAAGTGCAGGTGGCAGGGTTCCGGCAAGCCATGGAACACGACGGCGCGGCCATGGTGCGCCTGCTCAAATGGGTGGAGGAAATGGCTCCCGGCGGAACGGTCACCGAACTTGACGTGTGGGAGCGTGGCAAGCAGGAACGCGCCCGCTGCGAGACCTACCGTGGCGACAGCTTCGCCATGATAGCAGCCTACAAGGAACACGGCGCCATCGTGCACTACGAGCCCGATGCCAACAGCGCCAGCACACTGCACGGCGAAGGACTGCTGCTTATCGACAGCGGCGGACAATACCTCAACGGCACCACCGACCTCACCCGCACCATCACCCTGGGCACCCCCACTGCCAACGAGATTCACGACTACACCCTGGTACTCAAGGGTCACTTGGCCCTGGCACGCGCCCAGTGGCCCGACGGGTTGTGCGGCGTGAATCTGGACGTGCTGGCGCGGTTGCCGCTGTGGCAGGAGGGCTTGGCCTACTGGCACGGCACCGGCCACGGCGTGGGGCATTTCCTGGGGTGCCACGAAGGGCCGCACAACATCCGCGCCGAGCAGAACCCCGTGCCACTGCGGCCGGGCATGGTGGTCAGCAACGAGCCGGGGCTGTACCGGGCTAGACGCTACGGCATCCGCACCGAGAACCTGCTCCTGGTGATGCCTGGCGACGAGAACGAGGAGTTTGGGCGCTTCCTACGCTTTGAGACGCTCACCCTGTGCCCCTATGACCTGCGCTTGGTAGACCGTGCGATGCTCACCCCCGGCGAGGTGGAGCAAATCAACGCCTACCACCACGAGGTGCGCGACCGCCTCACGCCACTGCTCAATGCCGACGAGGCACAGTGGCTCGCACAGCGCACACAAGAGCTGTGACGTTGAACACACACCTGCAAGATAACAAGGTGGGTTCTACAAATTGCAAAAATGAGCAGCAATGTTCCGGCCATCTCGGCGCGTCCTGTCGAGCAATTTATAGAACCCACCACAAAAATATTCATTCAATGGCTATTATCAAGAAAGTAAGGGGCTATGAGCCCAAGATGGGCGAGGGTTGCTTCCTCGCCGACAATGCCGTGATCGTGGGCGACGTGACCATGGGCGACGAGTGCAGCATCTGGTTCGGTGCCGTGCTGCGCGGCGATGTGAACACCATCACCATCGGCAACCGGGTCAACATCCAGGACAATGCGGTGATACACACGCTGTACGAGAAATCGGTGACCGAGATTGGCGACGATGTGTCGATTGGCCACAACGTGGTGGTGCACGGAGCCAAAATCGGCAGCATGGCACTCATTGGCATGGGGAGCATCATTCTCGACCATGCCGAGGTGGGCGAGGGAGCTATTGTGGCCGCTGGCAGCGTGGTGCTCGGCGGCACCAAAATCGGGCCGCATGAGCTGTGGGCCGGCAGCCCCGCAAAGTTTAAGAAGATGGTTGATCCTGCACAAGCCAGCGAGATTAATGTGAAAATCGCACGCAACTATCTGATGTACTCCACTTGGTATGATAGCGAATAGTTAATTAATATTAAAAATGGGGGGGGTAATTGCAGATTCAGCATTATTGCATATCTTTGCAGAACCAAAAACTAACAACCATCAACCAACAACCCTTTTCAACTTATTGTTATGAAACATATTTACACAAATCTGCTTCTGCTGCTGTGTGCAGTGGGAGCAATGGCGCAAGAGGCCGACTATGTGCCTCTGGTTCAGGAAGGCATCCGCTGGGTGTATCGCTACAGCGATGTGACAATGGTCGACCTCTATAACCCGGAAACCGACGAGGACTATCCCGGCTGGGAAGGCGTTGGCGACTATGCCTATTTCATGGAGTTCCGTGGCGACACGGTAGTGAACGGCATCACCTACAAGAAGCTCTACCGCAGCATGACCCGCAACTTTGACGAGCGCACGCTGCGTCCGGTGGCCTGTCTGCGCGAGCAGGACAAGCGCGTATTGGGCTTTGATGGCAACGACACCACCGAGTATCTGTTCTACGATTTCAACAACATGGAAACCTTTGCGCACGATGTAATGGATGAATATTGTTACGAGGGCGAACAGGTCAACGTCGAGCCGCTCACCGTGACGGTGGCCGGACAGCCGCGTAGGGCCTACAAAGTGCTGCTGGGAGAATGGCACTACTCGCTGGTGATTGAGGGCATTGGCAACGATGAGGTGAACCTTTTGTGCTTTGGCCCGACGTTTGATGTACCCACATGCATCTGCCCCATGCCGCTTGGGCTGGCGCGGGTCGAGGACACGCAGGGCAATGTGCTTTACAGTGGTCGCTACGACTACGGCCCATACACCGGCAGCGGAAGCCTTGAGCAACTGAACCACATCATCAATGTGATGCTGGGCAAGGAGGTTTTCAGCCGCCAGTGGGGGGGCTATATCGGCACCGAACTGTGTGATGTGAATGCCGATTACGTCGTCGATATCAACGACCTGAACGAAATGATTAACATCATGTTGAGGAAGTAGATGGAGGGTCTACCCCCCTATCCTGACGTAAGGGGGGTATAAATTGCAAAAATGAGCCGGAATGTCGTTTTTTGTCATTTGGCTCATTTTTTTGCAGGTGGTTGCCCTTGATTCTGACAGGCGGAATGCGTTTGTGAGGGGGCAAATCATGCGTGTTGCGAAATATCTTGCGTGATTATTTGGCAGTTTGCAGAATATCGGCTATATTTGCCAGCTAAAACTATTCCAAATGATTTGCCAATTAATCTTCTTGCGTTATGAAACTTATCTGCACACTGATTTTTTCTGCTGTTTTGCTTCCCCTGTTGGCCGTGGCGCAGCCGCAGCACGAGCCGCTATTCACTGGCGGCGGCACATGGGAAGACCCCTATCTCATCACATCGGGCGCCGACTTGCAAGCCCTCTCACTGGCCACCAATGAGCAAGGTTGCGAGTTTGAGGGTGCCTATTTCCAGTTCACTGATGACATCGACCTTGGCGGCATCGACTTTGAACCCATCAGCAGTCAAGCCGAGCACCCGTTCCGTGGCGTGCTCGATGGTGCCCGCCATAGCATCACCAATTGGCACTTCAGCGGTCAGGAAACCACCGAGGCCATCGACTACAAGCCCGCAGCGTTGGTCGTCTATCTGGGCGAGGGTGGTGCTATTCAGGACTTGACCATCGATGCGTCGTGCCAATTTGAAGTCGGCGGCAACTTTGCCCCGTTCGCATTCAGCGTGGCCGGCTCGTTGCACAACTGCTACAACCGCGCCGATGTCACTGCCGACCACGATGTGGGCGGCATCGCCTGCCGCGTGCTGTCGACCGGTCAGGTGGGCGGCAGCTTCAACGAGGGGCGGCTCGCGGTGCGCAACGGCTTTGTGGGCGGCATTGCGGCGCGCAGTGCGGGGAGCATTGCGGGAAGCCAAAACACCGGCACAATCACAGGTGGTGAATATGCGCATGTGGGCGGACTGGTGGGCGAGAACGCCGGCCATATAGGCAATTGCCTAAGCAATGGATTGCTCAAGGGACACTCGGTGATTGGCGGCTTGGTGGCCGATGCCTGCGAGGGTAGCAGCTTGTCGTCGTCGCTGTGCAATGCAGTCATCATTCCAGGTAATGACCTCAGCCAAGTGGGTGGCATTGCGGGCGTGTGTGCCCAGAATAAAGTGACCTTTGCAAGCCTGTCCTACGACTGCCAAATCACCATCTACAACAACATCGAGGACAAGAACATCACGGGTCAGACCACAAGGGAATTGGTCGATAACATCTGGTCGGGGTCGAGAGCCTGGACCCAGTGCCCAGGTATGTACCCGCAGGTGTGGCAGTTCTACCGGGAGCCGTCGTCGCGCTTGGCGGCCGCCCCTGTGTTTTTTGCCGATGGCGACACGCGCCTCACCATGAGCGCACCGGCCAAGCTCTACAGCGACCTGACCGACTCGCTGTGGTGGACACTTGATGGCGATTCGGAGTTTTATCTCGACGACGAGGGATGCTTGACTTTCATTCCCGCCCAGCGCAGCTTGAGCACCACCCTCACGGGCAACCACAGCGGCTACACCAAGCCGATTCCCGTGGTCACCGTGGCTCCACCAAGAGCCGATATCGAGCAGGTGAACCTGATTATCAACGTGATATTGAATTTGCCTGCCGAGGGTATTCAGGGGTTCAATGCTGATGTCAACAACGACAACGTGGTTGACATCGACGACGTGAACGCTCTCATCAATCAAATCCTCGCCCAGTGACAGCGCACAGCCACCGCTCGAATGCTGACGATGCATGATTAACCCATAAACCAGATAGAACGGAACTTGAAAATGAAACAAATCGACAAGATTCTCGCCGAGAAACTGCTCCATATTGGTGCCATCAAACTGCAACCTGCGAATCCCTTTGTGTGGGCTTCGGGGTGGAACTCACCCATTTACACCGACAATCGGGTCACGCTGTCGTATCCCGAAGTGCGCAACTTCATCAAGGTGGAGCTGTCGCGCTTGATTGCCGAGAACTTCGGTGCTGCCGAGGTGGTAGCCGGCGTGGCCACCGGTGCCATCGCCCAGGCCGCCCTGGTTGCCGACACGCTGGGGCTGCCCATGGTGTATGTGCGCTCCACACCCAAAGACCACGGCTTGGAGAACCTGATTGAGGGAAACATCAAGCCCGGACAGAAAGTGGTGATTGTCGAGGATTTGGTGTCGACAGGCAAGAGCAGCCTCAAAGCTGCGCAAGCCGTTACCGAGGCTGGCGGCGAGGTGGTGGGCATGGTGGCCATCTTCTCCTATGAGTTCCCGGTGGCTGCCCAGGCGTTCAAGCAGGCCGGTATCCAGTTGCTCACCATCAGCACCTACTCGGCCATGATTGAGGCCGCCGCACAGAGCAACTATGTCAAAGCGAGCGACATCGACACCCTGCAGCAATGGCGACAAGACCCAGCCAATTGGACACCCACCGCCGGGGTGGACTGAAAGGAATGTTGCGCTGTAGAACATGAATGACCATAGCCAGTTTAAAGCCCAAAAACCATAATGGAAACCTATAAAAGCAATCCGCAACGCATTGGTTGCGACATCGACACCATTTTTAGCAAACTCTCGTCGCCAGCAGTGTTCCGCTCACAAATCGAGGCTCATCTCGACCAGCTTCCCGAGGAGGCGCGCGCCAACCTTGAAAAGGTGCAGTTTGAGGACGATGCCATCGCCATTGAGTCGCCCATGGGACAACTGCGTCTGGCTGTAGACCACGAGCAGAGCCAGACACCCAACCGCGTGGTCTACACCGCCGCCCAGTCGCCCGTGAGATTCAATATGGTAATCGACCTAAATCCTGTGGGCGAGCAGGAAACCGAGAGTGTGGCCGCCTTGCAGCTCGACCTGCCCCTGATGATGCGCGCCATGGTGGGCAAGCAGCTCGAACAAGCTGCCGCCAAGTTTGGCGAGATGCTCGCGCAACTGCCCTACCAAAGCTTGTAATTGAGAAGCAACCTTAGCACCCTCCCCCTGTGGAAACATCTAAAGCCCTGAACCGTGCCGCGGCATTGTGCAGCCGCAGCGAGCAATGTGAGAGCGACCTGCGCGCCAAGCTCACGCGCTGGGGCGTGGATGCCACCGATGTCGATACCATCATCGCCAGGCTGCGCCGTGATGGGTTTATCGATGATGCCCGCTATGCGCGGGCGTTTGTACACGACAAGTTCCTCTACAACCAGTGGGGGCCGGTCAAACTTGCCGCCATATTACGCCAGAAAGGCATAGCCGCCGAGGCAACCGCCGAAGCTCTTGAGCAGTTTTCCCCACAGGACTACCGCGACACCCTGGTGAAACTGCTACGCACCAAGTGGCGCGATGTGTCGGGCCGCGTGCCGCGCCTGGCACGCGCCGCACTGCTGCGCTTTGCCGCCGGACGGGGCTTCGATGCCGGAATGGCCTACCGCGCTGTGGCCGAGGTAATGAACTGCGATGATTTCGACGATTAAGCAATGGTTTGGCGCCGCTCTCGACGTGGTGCTTCCCCGCAGTTGCCCCGTGTGCGGCAAGGCACTTGGCAGCGACGAGCCCTGGCTGTGCCGCCGCTGCCTGCGCGAGCTGCCGCTGACGCACCTCGACCAGGTGCCGTTCAACGCCATGGAGCAGCTCTTTGCCGGCAAGGTGCCCATCGAGCGCGCCACAGGATACTTTTACTACGAGAAAGGCAGCCCCTACGCCGCCATCCTCCACGACATCAAGTACCGACATGTGCCGCGCATGGCGCAATGGCTCGCCGCACGAGCACTGCGCGAGATGCCGCCGTTTGCCAACGGCATCACAACCGTGGTGCCTGTGCCACTGCACGCCGACAAGCTCGCCCGACGAGGCTACAACCAAAGTGAGTACATTGCCCGTGGCGTGGCCCAGGCCACCGGAGCCACTGTGGTCCAGGCCGTGAAGGCTGTGCGCTCACACACTACACAGACCCACAAGGGTGCCCTGGAGCGTTGGCAAAACATTCAAGGAGCCTACGGCCTGGCTCGCGGCATGGAGCAGCGGCTGGCAGGAAAGCACGTGCTGCTCGTCGACGACGTAGTCACCACCGGCAGCACCCTCGAGGCCTGCGCCGCCACACTGCTTGACGTGCCAAACATTACCGTGAGCCTGTTCACCCTGGCTGTGGCGCGCCTCGACTGAAAATGTATCCGTCATTCACATCTCACAGCCACACAGGTCGACGACACCAATACGATTCGCAACCTGAACAGCAAGCCACCCTAAAAGACTAATTCACAATTTCGCGCCATGAATCATCATTCCAACGGCAAGCACTGGCCAAATGTAATCACAGTGGGCGTGACCGGCACGCGCGGCATCCCGGCCATACCTGGCGGCGTGGAAACGCACTGCCAGCAGCTCTATCCCCGTTTAGCCAGCAAGTGCTGCCGCGTGACAGTGTTCAGGCGCTCCTGCTATGTGACCAACGACAACCGCCGCCCCGACTTCGAGGGCGTGAGTTTGGTCGACATCTACGCACCTCGGCGAAAAAGCATCGAGGCCATCACACACACCACACTGGCAACCCTCAAGGCCTGGCGTATGGGTGTTGACATCCTGCACATCCACACGGTGGGTCCCTCATTGCTTGCCCCACTGGCCCGCCTATTAGGGCTGAAAGTAGTGTGCACCAACCATGGCCCCGATTACCAGCGCGCCAAGTGGGGGTGGGCAGCCCGCCAGTGCATACACCTGGGAGAGTGGTGCCAGGTGAAATGCGCCCATCACATCATCGCCATCAGCCAGAACATTGCCGAAGACCTGCGGCGCAACTATGGCCGCACCCATGGCGTGACTGTGATTCCCAACGGCGTGGAACGCATGGCTGTTCCACAACGTATGGACTTTTTGAGCAGCCTGAACCTCACACCCGGGGGCTATGTGCTTGCCATGGCACGGTTTGTGCCTGAGAAGCGCATCCACCTGCTCATCGAGGCTTTTAGCCGCCTCGGCGACACGGGGGTCAAGCTGGCCATTGCCGGCGATGCCGACCACGATGATGACTACAGCCGGAGCCTAAAGCAGCAAGCGCGGCTGGCAGGGGTCACGCTCACGGGATACGTGCAAGGCAACCCACTCAACCAGTTGCTGCATGGTGCGCGCTTGTTTGTGCTGCCATCAAGTCACGAGGGGCTGCCCATCGCCCTGCTCGAGGCCATGTCGTGCCAGGTAGATGTTCTCGTGAGCGACATCCCCGCCAACCGGCTGCCCCAACTCGACACAACCGACTTTTTCGTCACCGATTCCATCGATGACCTTACCGAGGCATTGCGCCGCAAACTAAGTGCCCCAGCTGCAGAGCGGGTTTACGATCTCTCGCCCTACAACTGGGACACCATTGCCCAACGCACACTTGAAGTGTACCGCCAGACGCTGGAATCCTGAAAATCTTACTTCTGCAACAGGATGTTGATCACGGCGTTCACATCGTCGATATCCACGTTTCCGTCACCATTCACATCGGCGGCAGCTGTCTTCTCCTTGTACTCAAGCAACATATTGATGAGCTCATTCACATCATCGATGTCCGTATTGCCGTCACCGTTCACATCACCGGGAATGCCATTGGCGACAAGGGCGTTGATGGCCACCATCTCGGTGTTGATGACTTCCTTGTTCACGCCAGTGCCTGTGCGGTGGATGAAAGCCACCACACGCATGTGATTCACGTCCCATCCGCTGTTGAGCGTGGTGGTGAAGGTGTTGGCATACGCACCGCCATCGGTCCAGTTAATGGCATCGCCCTTCACGGCACTTAACACATCGCGCATCACATGGTTGTGCACAAATTTCTGGTTCCACTTGCCGTTGCTGTACTGACGGGCCACCAGGCTGTCCTCGACCACATAAACGGTCAAGGCCACATCGGTTCCAAAGATGGTGGCGAAGTCGGCCGTAGCGTTTCCAGCCACGGTGAGCGCCAACTCGCGTGTGTCGGCATCGAATTTGCCGTTGATGTTCACATCGGCCAAGACTGGCGTTGGGTTGGCATCGATAGCCTCCTCGCTGAGCATCTCGGCCACCAGCTGGGCATAGTTGATGTTATACCCCAGTCCGGTGGCTAACTCACCAGCGTGTTCAAAGTCGAAGCGGTTGAACGAGCCCATCGGGAAACTGTTCACGCCCAAGTAACTCATCAGTTGCTCGCACTTGGTGGTGTTGAACACATCCTGCACGTTGAGGTTGCCGTGGATAGAAACCCATGCCAGGTCGCCGCGCAGCTCATCGAGAGCCTTGAGCACGGCATCGCCCAAGTAGCAATAGGTGCACCCCTGCGAAGTGAAGTGCTCCACAAGTTGTTTCTGCCGCGGCATACTCTGCGTGTAGGCCGTGAACTGCGCCGTTGCCTCGCTGCCATCGGCCACCTCGTTGCCGTCCACGCTCACCACCCGGGCGGTCACGGTGTGCGCGCCCGCCTCCAGACCATCGAGCGAGATGGTGGTTGACCACTCAACCGGTGTCTGCAGCAACCCCTGGCACGGGCTGTCGAGTTCTTCCACAACTTGCCCGTCAATCAGCAGATTGACCTGATAATTGTCGAGTGGGCTGGTGCTGACGTTGCTCAAGTTGAAAGTGATTGGCAGGCCATTGGTGATTTGCGCGAAAGCCGGACACGACATATTGCTGAGTGCAAGGTTGTAGTTCGTGAAATCACCCTCCACAATGGCTTGCACACTCAGGTTGCCATAGCTGCTCAAGCCGATGTCCTGCCATGTGGCACGAGTGCCACCGAGCTTGCCCAGGGTGTAGCTCGGCAGGATTTCGCCTTCCTCGACCACCGAGATGGGATAGCACTCAAGCGTGTAGCTGCCGCCCGATGTGGTGTTCAACTGCTTGTACTGGTAGCCAATCATCAGCCCCTCGATGCCCTCGGTGTCGATGGTGTAAGGGGTTTCCAATTCCACGGTGTTCCAGCCAGTCACCGTTTCGGACACATCTTGAGTGACCACAGCAGTCTTGAGCGACAGCGGCGAGGTCTTGCTGACAGGGTAGATGAACACCTGTCCGCTCTCGATGGGGGCGCACAGACCGATGCGGATAGCTTTCACCACGCCGCCATTGAATGGCTGCACCATGCTCAACGGGAGCACGACTCCCATTTTGAAAGTCTCGGGATAGCCTGGAAGCCCCAGGCCGTCATCGGCCAGGGCATCGCTGGTGTAGGAACCCAGATAGAGCTGGTTCTCGCCCAGCACCTTGTGAGCCGGTGATTTCAAATGCCACTGGTGTGCGGGCAAGGAACTCCGCTGCCAGGGCAGCGTAGTGGTGACCACAGGCGCAGGAAGCCGCTGTGCCGTTGTCAGGGCTATGCCCAGCATGGCAAGCCCAAGGGTGAGTAATGTTTTTTTCATCTTGCTGTTATTATTTGAGGTTGATTATTTGTTTTTCTATATGTTTCGTGAGCACTTGAAGCCATTGATTATCTGAATAATAGCATTAGCCTTTGCCAAGCATGATGTTGATGATGGCGTTCATGTCATCTACGTCCACGTTTCCATCGCCGTTGGTGTCGGCGGCTGGGGTCTTGTCGGCCTTGCCAAGCATGATGTTGATGATGATGTT
Organism: Muribaculaceae bacterium; assembly: GCA_017443765.1. GTDB lineage: Bacteria > Bacteroidota > Bacteroidia > Bacteroidales > Muribaculaceae > Sodaliphilus. The sequence continues at coordinate 38,884 of JAFSYB010000054.1, forward strand.
CAGGTCATCTACATCTACGGTGGCGTTGCCATCGAGATCGCCTATTATGGTATCTGGCATTCCGTTACGGAAATGAAGCGTGATGGTGGGTCCATCACCCAGCAACGTGTAGCGGATGTTTGGGAACTGCCCAGTGGCGTTCATGACTTGGATTTTCATTGTCACATCGCAAGCCCCCTCGCCATCGGGGAACCACTCGGTGAGCAGATCCTGGACGGCATTGGCGGCCAGAATCCCCGCCTCGGTGGTGAAAGCACCGGCCTCGTAGCGGCTCATGCAGTTGACCGGGAAGCATAACTGGTAGTTGCCGCCGTCGATACGGGTGATGTCGGCCACCACGCGCAGTGCGGCCTGAGTGGCAGTGGTGTTGCGCACGCTGAGCCCGGCATACATCACGCTGACGACCTCGCCGGTGAACACGTCTTCTTCTTGGGTAACCTCGGTGATTGTGAGCGTGGCTCCATCGGGCACCACGCTGCCGTCTTGGTCGACAAACTCAAAGGTGGAAAACTGTGCCGAGGCCGTGAGACCTGCCAGCACCAGCAGGAAAAGTAATGTGGTCTTCTTCATATCAATAGAGATTTATTCGTTATCATGGATAGTGACACTGGTTTGCGCTGCCTGCAGCACGCCCGTGTCGTTATAGGCGAAAGCCACCACGCGCAAGTGCTCCACGTCCCAGCCCTCGGCAAGGGTGATTGTGTGGTAGGCAGTGCGTGTGTCGCCCTCGTCGAGGGTCAGCGGCTCGCCCCAGTTGCCATTGATGGCCTGACGCAGCACATGGTTGTGCACATAGGCGCGGTTGACGGTGTGGTCGGGCATGAACTGCGCACTCACGATGCCGTCTTCCACAAGCCACAGCTGCAAGTTGCCGCTCGTGTTGCCATCAATGGCCATGATGGTGGTGGTGACGCTGAGCCGGCGGGTGTCGGGGTCGGCCTTGGCCTGCACAGCAATTGTCAGCGGTGCGGTGAGCGTCACCAGGTCGTGGACTTGTGTGGCCCAGTCGGTGTAGTCGCTCAGTCCCTGACGGTTGACCATGCCTATGGGCTGGCGGTCGAAGTTCCAGTGCTGGTAATAGGCATCGCCCTCGCTGGTTGCCAAGGGGTAGCGTGCGCCCGTGGCCGAGCGGGCAAACGGCCCGCAATGGATAGCCACGGCAATCACGCCATCGGGGTATTGCTCCTCAAGTTGCGTGACCACCTCGGTGGCCTTGGGGCAGTTCACACAGCCTTGGCCGGTGAAGTCCTCGATGAGCACGGTGCGCTTCACGGCAGCGGGCTTCTCATAAATGTAACGCTCGTCATTATCGATGTGGTCGCAAGCCGCCAACAACAGCAGCGCACACAGGCAGCAGAAAAGGTGACGTGATTTCATCAGAAATTGTAGTTATAGGTAATCGTTAACCCGCGGCTGGCGGGCACATACCGGCACACGCCCCCCGAGCAGTTGTATCCGGCGCGGTTGCGCACATAGCCAGCCTGAATGCGGTGCGATTTTACGTTATAGGTAGCCAGGGCTTGGTAGTAGTGCACGCCAGTATCGCCGCTGTTGTACAAGTCCGAGACAGTGAACATCCATTGGGGCGCAAGCGACAACTCGAGCAGGCCGTAGAGCCAGTCGCCCTGGTCGTCGCGGGTAGCCAGATACTGCGCCTCGCCGCGCAGGGTGACGCGGCGCGAGACGTTCCAGCGCACCTCACCCACCACGATGTGGCTGCGCACCGTGCCACCCGCCACAGCGGCCTTGTTGAAGCGCTGATTCATATACATCAGGTTGAGCTTCACGCTGCGCGAGAGCTTGCGCTCGAATTGGATGTTGAAATCTTGATAATAAGTGTCGTCGCCCCACCGCCAGTAGGGAGCTGCCGGGCCGTCTTCACCCATCACGACAGTGCCGTCAGGAATGTCGAGGGCGTGGATGTGCGAGAAATGGAGCCTCACCTTGGTGCCGTATTTCCCCCCCAGCGTGCTGCCTTTCTTGAGCAGACAGCTCACCTCGGCCTGATAGGCCCACTCACCCTCGGCATGGGTGGCGTAAGGGTACAACGCCGGCAAGGTGTAGGTGTGCTCCATGGCAAACGCCGGCAGGTGGTTGACCATCGACGACAGGCCGCTCATCGAGCGGCGGCTGCGGAAACTCATGCGCTCGCTGCGCTTGGCCTGCAGCAGTGCGCTGACCCCACTGCGGGAATAAGAGAGCGATAGCATCTCCACATGACCGGGGCGGTAGGTGTAGCCATTGTCGAACGTGGGGTCCTGTGTCTTGCCGGCATATTCCAGCAGGGAGCTGAAACCGCCTTTCTGAAAACGCACGCGTGCATCCCACGCGTTCACATACACGGGCAGACGAAGCTTGTGGGTGGCATCCACCATGAGTTTTTCCTCGCTCTCGCGCTTGTTCACCCACGAGCCTCCCAGCATCAGGTGTGCGTTGTGTTCGCGCATTGCCGCCGACCAGTGGTCGAGGTCCAGCTCGGCATCGACACCGGTGAGCCATGCCTTGTTCCACTCCCAGTAACGGCGCTGGCGACCGGTGATGGCCTTGAGTGTTGCTCCACCAAAGCGCCCCACCGCACGTACACCCAGGATACTGTTGTCCACCCCCAGGCTGCGCTGCTCGTAGGTGCGGAATATGAATCCTGAACCAAACTGGTCGTAGACGCTGCCCAGTGTGAGCTCCACCTTGCGGAACTTGCCTTTCACCCACACGTTGGGCACACCCCATCCCTCGAAATCGGGTTCAAAGCCCGGCAGGGGGTACTGCGTGAACTCGAAGCGCAATCCCGCATCCACAGCTTGGCTGGCAAGCGAGAGGTCCACATAGGTGTTGGTGAGCACTCGGTCGTCGCCGCGCTGCGAGCCGATGACCGAGTCGGTTTGCGGCACAAGCACCTCACTGTGCACACTGCCGCTCAGGGTCACGCCTTTTCCAAAGTCAACTTGTGCACTGGCGGCAACAGCCATCACCGCCACGGCGATGGCCAGCAACCACCGGCAACGGTCACTCACCTCCCAGCTCAAGCAATTTGTCGAGCAACTCGTTTTCGGCACCATCGGTGTAGCCGTTATGCTTGTAGACAATCTTCCCCGTCTCATCAAGAATCAGCACAAAAGGAATGAGCTGTATGCCCAGTGCGCGCTTGAGTTCTCCCCCCGGGTCGAGCAGCACCTGGTAGGGCCACCCGTTGCCGTCCACAAGCGGCTTCACCTTGTTCACACTCTGCGCCTCGTCGAGCGAAATGGCCACGAGCCGCACGCCCGTTTGCTCCTGCCAGTCGTCGTAGACCTCGGCAATGGCGGTCAGCTCACGCTGGCAGGGCTTGCACCAAGTGGCGAAAAAACTCACAATCACGGGCTTCCCCGCGTGTGCCAGCGTGTCGGTACGCACCTTGCCGCCATTGATATCGTCGAGCACCACGGCAGGCATCTGTGCCGCACACGGCAATATGCCTACCGAAAGAAGCAGCAGCAAGTAAAAAGACAATCTTTTCATAGCTTGAGAAAACTTATGATGGGTTATAAAAGTACAAATTTACGCATTATAAGCAACACGGCTCTCTTCCATCTCGTTAAATTAAGCAAAACAGGTTGTCGAACTGTTAAACTCGCCTCAAGATATTGCTCATCCCTGAAATCAACACGATTCTTGCGCATAAATAGAATCTCGGATTAGTTTGTCATTCAATTTGTTATCGCACTATAAATTTACAACAAAAAAGTCAAAAAATGGCCTTTGCGCTCGTTGTGTGCGGAATTTGTTGTATCTTTGCAATTTGAAATATTATCGAGTCCCAAAACGACAGTTATGATGAAGGTCATGATTCTTGCAATCGCGTCACAGGCACGACCGATGGCCGCTACGGTGCCAACGTTGGCATCGACGCCAATTACTGAATCACCCTCCATTTCAAGTTCCACACCGAGGTGCGCCTCCCAGATCCCCAAGGAATGGAACGAAAGCATGACTGGTTTTGGGCTGCGTTACATTTTCTAAAACTTATTTTATTCATAACGATGAAAATTAAGACAATCCTCCTGTTTAGCGTGTTGTGTGTGCTGTGCGCGTCTTGCGGCAGCGACGATGAGCCGCAGATGGCTCAAGGAACCCTGATGGACGAAAACCACGGCAAGACCGTGCTGGCCGGCACCGACATTTACCTCGACAGCGAGCACCGCCTGATAACCCCGTCGAAACAGTACAGCATCTCGCTGTGCACGGCCAATGAACTTAGCGGCATCGAGGCACAGCAAGTGAAAATGTCGCTCAACTGGCGCATGAAGATTGCCGAGGGTAACGTGTATGCCATTGCGCAGGTTGACCGCATCCGCAACTTCAAGTCGGGAGCTTTCGCCTTGGAGCTGGGCGCACCACTCACCTATATCAAGGTCACGGAGCTGATTAAAGATGGCAACGAGGTGACGGGCTTCCACTACGAAACTGTGTCGGGCACCGCCGAGCGCGGCAACCTGCCTGGCTGGGACACCACCTACAAGTTCCAAAAGATGGACGAGGACTCATGGAACACCACACTGCCGCTGACCTACGGCGCCTATGAAATCGCGACTTTCGACAACGACTACCTGCTAAGCACCACCAACGCCGAGCGCAACTACATCAACGTGGAAATCAGCCACCGATGGGTGCGCGAGGACCACAGCAACGACTATGAGCAGCGGCTACTGGTGACCTACACGCTCGACAGCCACATCTACATCCGCTACGGCAGTGTGTGCACACGCGCTATCGTCAAGCAGCAGTGACTGGCGTGACTATGATAAAATCCACCTCAACGCCATTGCCCACGGTCGCGCTGCTGGCAATGCTTTCTTTCCCGCTGCTCGTGCGTAAACAATGAGCCAGCACAAACAACCACAATAGTTAAAAACCAGCAACATGATTCGCATAACCGCATAGTGACACCAGAGTTGGACTGGATGACAATGGGATGTTGGTGAGTTCTGGTGGCAACTTGAGAATTTCAAAATAGTCCGAAGTGGCGCCTCTGAATCAGGGCTGCAAATAGGATGTACGCCTTTCGCTCAACAAAAAAATGGTCATGAGTTCAGACCCCATCAAATGTGCGCCAGGATTCCTTGCTCTCATGGGTGTGGATCGTTGACTGACTAAAAAAATGTTGGATATTCTTTGTCAATCGCGAAATAGTCTGTAACTTTGCACAAATCAAAGTGAACACTCATGAAAAAGAAGCGTACCTATATCAGTTTCGACTGGGCGTTGAAACGTCTGCTGCGCGACAAGGCCAACTTTGACGTGCTTGAGGGTTTCCTCACCACATTGCTTGGTGAGCCCATGAAGATTGCCGACATCCTCGAGAGCGAGAGCAACCGCGAGCGTGAAGAGAGCAAGCAGAACCGTGTGGACTTGCTTGCACGCAACGACGGCGGCGACCTGTTCCTGATTGAGGTGCAAGGCGAGAACGAGTTTGCCTATTTCCAACGCATGCTTTTCGGAACATCACGGTTGGTGACCGAGCATATTGAGCGCGGCGAAAATTATGACCACATCAAGAAAGTCTATTCCATCAACATCGTCTATTTCGACCTTGGGCAAGGCAAGGACGTGATTTACCACGGCAAAACTGAGTTCCGGGGTATCAATCACAACGATGTGCTGAAACTTTCACCCTTTCAGCAGCAAAAATTTGACGTCACCGAGGTGTATGAACTTTATCCTGAATACTACATCTTGAAAGTCAATGATTTCAATCGTTGGTCGAAAGTTCCACTCGACCAGTGGCTTTATTTCTTGTCCACGAGCGAGATTCCCGACGATGCCGACGCTCCCGGCTTAAAAGAGGCGCGCAAAAAGTTGAATTTGGCCCGAATGAGCAAGGAAGAGAGTGCGGCCTACGACCGCTACTGGATGGACCGGCACATCCTCACCAACCAAATGGTCACGGCACGTGGCGAGGGATTGATGGAAGGACGTGCCCAGGGACTGACGGAGGGACGCGCCGAGGGACAGATGGAGGGACGCGCCGAGGGACGCGCCGAGGAAAAGAAGAATATGGCCAAAAAGATGCTTGCAATGGGGCTCGGCCCGGATATCATCATGCAGGCAACTGGACTCGACATAAAAGCACTTGAGCAACTCTGAAGCAAGGCGACCACTTTTTTTATTGTCATCTTCTGAATATTTTGTAATTTTGTATTTTATTTGGGCATTCATTGAGAAAGCTCTTACCGCCCCGATGATGCTATTGTGAAACTTAACTGACTGAGAATTGGACCCTGACCCATTATCATATACCTCCTTGCTGCTTAGCCAACCACTGGCAGTCTTGCAGCAATCACCCATCATTTTCCAAGCTCCCACCACCGGGAGCATCATTGCCATTATTGTCGCCTTGCTCGGCCTCCTGCTCTCGGCTTTCAATTCAGGCTCGGAGATTGCTTTCTTCTCACTCAAGAAACCACAAGTTGACGACATTGACGATGAACAGTCGCGGGAGCGCGTTGCCGAACTGCTGCGCAACCCCGAGCGCTTGCTGGCTACCATTCTTATTGGTAACAACCTGGTAAACGTGATGATTATTATCGTGCTCAACTTTGCCATGAATCAGATGCTGAAGTTCACCAGTCCGGTTGCCGACTTTCTGGTGCAGACGGTGATTCTCACATTCTTAATCTTGCTCTTTGGCGAAATCATACCAAAGCTTTATGCCACAAGCCATAATGTAAAATTTGCATTGGCTGCCGCCGCACCGCTCGCGGTGGCCGTGAAAGTGTTCTCGCCCTTGTCGCGTGTCCTTGTGCGCAGCACACGAGTGATGAACCGGGTGGTGACACGGCAGAGCGACGACCTCTCGACCGACGACCTCTCCCGGGCTTTGGAGGTCAGCGATGTAAAAAATGAAGATGAGAAAGAGCTGCTCGAGGGCATTCTCACATTTGGCGAGAAAACGGTGAGTGAAATTATGCGACCACGCATCGACGTGGTGGATATAGACATCAACAGCACCTGGGATGAGGTGGTGGCCAAGGTTATCGAAACCGGCTACTCACGCCTTCCCGTCTACGACGACCAGCCCGACAACATCAAGGGAATCCTCTACGCCAAGGACTTGCTGCCCTACATTGGCAAGCGCGACAGCAGGTTTCGCTGGCAGGAACTCATACGCCCTGCCTACTTTGTGCCTGAATCGCGCATGATTGACGACCTGCTCGAGGATTTCCGCAAGAAAAAGACCCACATGGCCATCATCGTCGATGAGTATGGCTGCACGCAGGGCATTGCCACGCTCGAGGACGTGCTGGAGGAAATCGTGGGCGATATCGACGACGAATACGACACCGAGGAGCACTTCTACACTCGCGTGAACCAAAACACCTATGTGTTCGACGGCAAGACGTTGCTGAGCGACTTCTGTCGCGTGCTCGCCCTCGATGATGACGCACTGGGCAAGCACGGCGAGCAGGCCGAAACGCTTGCCGGACTGTTGCTTGATGTGAAAGGCGACTTCTTTACTGAGCAGGAATCACTTGATTACCTGCAATTCCAGTTCAAAGTGCTGAAAGTTGTTCATTATCGCATCGATAAGATACAGGTAACAATAACATCGTAAACGCTTTGCCTTTTGCCCATACATACCCCAACAGCGACGGCACCACCATCTGTGTGTGGAACGTGAGCGAGACCGTCGACGACCTGGAGGCAATGTGCCGCCACCGGGGTATTGATGCCCAAACTGTGATGCGCACCATCAAGTCGCCCGCCCGACAGACGGAACGACTGGTTGAGTTGCTGCTGCTTTGCACCCTCTGCGGCCACCCCATCGAGCTGAGCCACACGCCCGGCGGCGCACCATACGTGATCGACGGCCCTGCACACTTGAGCATCACTCACACGCCAGGACTGGTGGCCATTGCCACACACCCGCAACAGCCAGTGGGCATCGATGTCGAGCGCAGGACGACAAGGGTGCTCACGGTGAGAGAGAGATTTCTCACACCTGACGAGTTGAACTACATTCATGACAATGATATCTGTGGCAATTTGGTGGCGTGGACAGCTAAAGAGGCTTTATTCAAGGTGGCCGGCAACCCCGATGCAGTAATGACCGACTTCACACTCGACACATACCCCACTGCGCCCAAAGGCACTGTGCACTTCACAGCACATTATGCCAAACGAACCTTCAACCTCGCCACCACCATTGAACAAGATACTGTACTCACTATAGCCACCGAGCAAATCAATTGAAACTCAAAACCAAAAACTCAAATAAAATGAAACTGACACGACTGTTCACACTCACCGCGCTGGCTGCACTCGCCAGCTGGCAGGCTGCAGACGCCTGCACCAACCTCATCGTCGGCAAGAATGCCAGTGCCGATGGCAGCACCATCATCTCCTACGCCGCCGATTCCCACACGCTGTTCGGCGACCTGCAGTACCTGCCCGCCGCCGACCACCGGCCCGGCGAGATGCGCAAGGTCTATGACTGGGATTCGGGCATGTATCTGGGCGAGATTCCCGAAGTGGCTCACACCTTTGCCGTGGTGGGTAACACCAACGAGCATCAGGTGACCATCGGCGAGAGCACTTGGGGAGGCCGGCATGAGCTGGAGGACACCACTGGCATCGTGGATTACGGCAGCCTGATTTACATCGCCCTGCAACGTTCACGCACAGCCCGCGAGGCACTCACCATCATGACCGACCTTGTGGCCCGTTATGGCTACCGCAGCGAGGGCGAGTCGTTCTCCATCGGCGATCCCAACGAGATTTGGGTAATGGATCTCATCGGCAAGGGTGGCAAGGACCGCGGTGCCGTTTGGGTGGCACAGCGCATTCCCGACGACTGCATCAGCGGGCACGCCAACCACCCCCGCACGCACACCTTCCCCCTGAACGACAAGCAGAATTGCCTCTACTCCAAGGATGTCATCTCGTTTGCCCGGAAGATGGGTTACTTCAGCGGCAAGGATGCCGAGTTTGATTTCCAGCGTGCCTACGCCCCTGCCGATTATGGTGCCCTGCGCGGCTGCGACGCCCGCGTGTGGAGCTATTTCAACCGCTTCAAGGCCGGCATGGACCGCTATCTGCCTTACCTCGACGGCAAGAAAGGTGCCGAAATCATGCCCCTGTATGTGAAGCCCGACCGCAAGGTGAGCGTGCGCGATGTGCAGGAGATGATGCGCGACCACTTCGAGGGGACACCCTTCGACATGACCAAGGACCCTGGTGCCACTTGCTGGTACGATGTACCTTACCGTTGGCGACCGATGGACTTTGAGGTAGATGGCGTGAAATACACGCAGGAGCGCGCCATCGCCACACAGCAGACTGGCTGGGTGTTTGTGGCCCAGATGCGCTCCTGGCTGCCCGATGCCGTGGGCGGCGTGGTGTGGTTCGGCGTTGACGACGCCAACACAGCCGTGTTCGTGCCCTTCTATTGCAGCCTCACCCAGGTGCCCAAGAGCTACGCGCAAGGCACTGCCGACCTGTACACGCTAAACTGGGAAAGCGCCTTCTGGGTCAACAACTGGGTGGCCAACCAAGCTTACAACCGCTACTCGCAGATGATTGGCGACATTCGCCGCGTGCAGCACGAAATTGAGGATCCCTGGCACAACAACCAGGCCGCCATCGAGGCACAGGCACAGAAACTGGGCGACGGTGCCGCGCAGTTCCTCACCCGCTACAGCTGTGACCAGGCCCTGCTTGCCACCGCACGCTACAAGCAGCTCGGCGAGTATCTGCTGGTGAAATACCTCGATGGAAACATCAAGAAGGAGAAAGACGGACAATTCCAACGCAATGCCGCCGGCCAACCCGTGCAGCCCACTTACGGCGGCTACACGCCCGACTATTTCCGCACCGTGGCCAAGGGCAGCGGCGACCGCCTGAAAGTGAAACAAGTGGAGGAATAAACACATGGCACAATCCGGCTACAAGACTTTTTTGGCTCACTGCAAACGCTATGAGCTGGAGGGGCTGGTTTACCACTACGGCCTGCCCCTCGATTTGGCGCAACTCAAGAAGGTGCCAGTTGCCGAGTTGCGGCACTCCATTTTGGAGTTCGTGCACGAGCAAGCGCAACAATGGCTGGCCGACCTCACGCTCAACGACCTGCAAATGCTCCAATTGCTGCTTGAGGATGGTGCCGTTGACGTAGGCGAGATTCCCCAGGCACTGATGATTGAGGACTTGGGATTGGTGGATTTCAGCAGCGATGACGAGGAAGACGATGACTACTTTGTGATGACACTTCACAGCGACATCCGCGAGCGGGTGGAGCCACTGCTCGATGCGGTTATAGCCCGCAAGCAGCAAGCTCACGAGCCGGTCATCGAGGACGCCCTGCGTGGCATCCTCAACGTGGCCGGACGCATGCTCGACAACGAGGTGATGGAAATCTTGTGCCGGTTGCTTCCCGAACACGACAGCAGCATCACCCTCGACGACATCCGCAGCTTTATGGCACACTCCATGATTTTGCGCCACGCAGCCGGCTACATCACCGAGAACAACCAAACGATGCTTTACTCCCAACTTATCCCCCCCGAGAATTGGGAGATGGAAATCCGCGATACTGCCCCCTGGCCGTTTGATGACATCAACGAGATTCTTGCCCACGGCACCTATCCCTATTTCACCCCCACCCGACCCTGCGAGAAAGCCTTCTACCAGCTGCTTCGCGACATGGGCGGCTACGACCACGAAGAGGCACTGTGCGACCTCACCTATTACTACACCGAGTTTCAGAACGCAGGCAAGTCTGTCATCAACATAGCCAAAGCCATCGTGGAAGACCTGAATTTAGACAGCACAGCCGATTTGGAAGCGGCACTGCACGTGATTATGGATTTCAACAACAACATTCCCAAGTTCATCTTGCGTGGAAACTCCTCCTCCTGCATCCGGGACATCCAAATGGCTGCTGATGGGCTGCACATTCCCCACATTTCGTTCAGCGGCTACGACAGCATGGCTGGTGCAGCCGAGCGTGAATCCGCTTCTGGGCCGGCACCCATCGGCAGCTTCCCGCTGCCAATCTTTCCGATGAAGCGGGTGGGGCGCAACGACCCCTGCCCCTGTGGCAGCGGAAAGAAATACAAAAACTGCTGCGGAATGGAAAACTGATCCTTTCAGCCCAAAAACCATTTCGGTCCAAATCCACCTAAAATTGGAATTTGGGCCGAAATGGTTTGATAGTGTGGGTTGAGTATCACTTGCCGCTGCACACGGGGCGAATAAACTTGCCCATAAACGTGTACCCATCGCTCAGGATGTTTTGGTTTTCCTGATGATTACACACCAGGCTGGCAGCGGCGGCGCGGTCGTATTTCTTACCGATGTATACTCGGTGGGTCGAGGTCCAATAGGTGGTTTCGGCTGTGTCGTAGGCATCACCGTCACCCTCGTGCCAGCAGTAGTACAACGGGAAGCGTATGCTTCGCCCATTGGGTCCGGTGACGGTGTAACCGCTCCAGAACCGCCGTTGTGTGCCTGTGTCGTCCACTTCCTCATCAACGTAGGAGTATTCCCATGTGCAGAGGTCGAGCAGCTCCTGCATCTCGTCGGCGGTGGGCAAGCGCCAAGGTGCGCCCCACTGCACGCTCGCGGCATCGTACTCGGTACCGGCGATGTCGCCAAGCTGGATGCAGTTGTCGGCATAGCTGTAGTTCTGCACGATGTAGTCGTCTTCCCAATTGTAATAGTCGTTGCCCTTGGGCGTGGTCTCGCCCCAGGCATAACGGTCGCCGAATGGAGCACCGCCGGTAAATTCAACATCGCTGTAGTCGTCTTGGTTGCTCGCTCCCAGGTTGCATGAGGCCCACCGGGTGCCGCTGGGCAGACCCAGGTCCACAGCCTCGTGGTCATCGGTGGGGGTGTCCACGCCCAAAATCACGTTGATGACAATGTTCAAGTCATCGATGTCCACGTGCCCATTGCCGTCAACATCGGCCAGCGGGTAACGGGTCATGTCGGCATAGCTGAGCATGATGTTGACGAGGATATTCACATCATCGATATCCACACGCCCGTCACCGTTCACATCACCCTTGCGAAAGCTCTCGGCAGCCTTTTGCACAATGGTAAATGTGCAAGCGCTGGCCCCCACACGGTCCACAATGGTGAACTGCGCTCGCCGCTCGTGGAAGCCGTCAGGAAGGGCGTCGTAGGCAATGCGCAGCGTGTCGAGTGTGAGGTCGTTGGGCGTGCTGACGATGCGGCACCAGTCGCTGCCTCCTGTTGTGGGGTTGTCGTAGCCGAACATCGAGAAAATCTGCTGCTCCAGCACGCCGGCCTCGGCGGGCACTTCTATCTCGGTGGTGCCCACGGGCAGCAGGGTGAGCGGCGAGTGCGCAACGAGGGGCATGATGTAGTAGCTCGTGCCGTAGCCCTGCTGGAAGAAGCCGCTCACAGGCCGCCACTGGTCGCGGATGCGGTAGTAGGCCGTGTTGTCGTGATTGCGCATTCGCGCCGTGGCAAACGACACATCGCACGAGTCGTTCCACTCGGGTATGCCATCAACCATGATGTAGAACTCCTCGTTCACCACCTGTGGCGTGAACTCAAACAGCGTGCCGCGCAGTGTGGTGGCGGTGCCGGTGGCCAGGTCGGTGACAAACCACCAGAACGAGTCCATTTTATCGCCGGGGTTGCCGTTCTCATCCACTTTACACAAATGCACACCCACATTAGAGATTTGGTCGGCGATAGCCTCGGCCTGGGCAGTCTCGAAAAACACCAGTGCGCCGTATACCACCATGGGACACGACGGCGCGGAGAAGCGCTCGGCGTAGGCGTTGATGCGCATGCGGTTCGACCCAGGGAATGTGCCTTCGCCATCGAGGTCGTAGGTCACGGGGTAGTCGTCGAGCAGGATATTGCTGACGTAGCCCTGGTACTCGGCCGACACCCGTATCTCGTCGCTCGATGTGCCATGTTCATTGGCCACGGTGAGCGCCACGGCCTGTTCATGCATCTGCTCGTAGCTCACCCAAGGGCATTCCTCGGTGCTGGTGGCCGGGGAGCAGTTGTTGAAAGCCCAGTTCCACTGCGTGGGGAAACCCTTGCTGGCGTCGCGATATTGCACCGGAATGAGCGGGCACACCATCGGCAGGTGAGTGTCATCGTAGCGGAACGTGGCGGGCGGCATGATTTTAGCCACCGGGGCGGTGCCGGTCACAGTCACGAAGCCCTGGCGGGTAATGGTGCTGGCGTGTCCCTCGGCATCGGTGACGGTGAGCGCCACATCGTAGGTGCCATCATGCTTGTAATAGACTGCCGGCGCGGCCTCGGTCGAGCTTTCGGGTGTGCCGCCGGGGAAGTTCCACTGCCAGCTGGCCACTTCGCCAGCCGACATATCCACGAAATTCACCACCTCGCCGGTCGCGACTTCGATGCCATCAATTTCGGCCACACCGGTTATGGCCAAGCCGTCGATGAAGAACTCAGCCATATAGCCGCCCGTGCCGAAAGTGTCCTTGCTGCCTGGGCCGTAGACGAATTGCAGCCTCACCTGCTGTCCGGCCCAGTCGCCCAGGGGCAGCTCCAGCGCGTGCCAGCGCGTGCTGGCCTCGCCGGTTTCCTGCGTGCTGTTCCACAGTTCGGTGACGGTGGCAAAGTCGTCGGTCGAGGCATTGATAGTGAGCACGGCATAGTCGTTCATGTTTTGGCTGTAGCACACTTGCGCGTGCAACATGCCGTTGTCAGGAACAGCGATGGCCGGGCTGCCGGCTACGGCGATGCCGCGGCGGTAGGTCTGGTAAGGGCCGTCGATGTGCAACGACTGCACATCTGCCGGGTCGATGGCACTATACGGTTTGCTGGTCGATTTGGCCAAATCCCACCCGAACGTGTCGTCCTTGTCGCGTCCCAGCGTCCAGCCCATGCTGCCATTGTCGAAGTTCTCGCTCCACACGGTCTGCTGGCTTTGCGCCCCCTGCACACTGAAAGCGGCTTGCAGGGTCTGGGAGCTGGCGTGGCGCACACGGACTGCCAGAGTTTGGCGTCCTGCGGCACCCACCTTCACCACGGGTTGGGGCAATTGTGGCCGCGAGGTGAGCGAGCGCACCGCCTCGGGCAACCCGGCAACAGCCACGGCAACAGCACCCAAAGCGCAAATCGAAATCAAATACTTCTTCATACTCTATCAGTTTTCAGTTGTCAGTTTTTCAGTAAATCAGTAAACAGGCTCCAATTAAGCATTATTTATAACGGTCGCTGAGGTTGTAGATTGCGGTGTAGATAGCTCGGTCGGCATCGGTGAGGGCGATGTTTCGTCGCGCCATCACACGCTCGGCGGTGGCGAGGAAGGCTGGCAGCGGCACATTCTTGAACCCCGCCGAAGCACTGCCTTCCTGAAACGAGGCCACAAAATTGCGTGGAAAACCGGCACCATGCACGTTCACCCCCACTCCAAGCACGGTGGCGGTGTTAATCATGCAGTTCACGCCCGTTTTGCTGTGGTCGCCCATAATCAGGCCGCAAAATTGCAGCCCGGTGCGCAGGAAACGTTGCGCCGGGTAGTTCCACAGCCTTATCTCGCCATAGTCGTTCTTGAGGTTGCTGGCCGTGGTGCCTCCGCCCAGATTGCACCACTCGCCAATCACGGCGTCGCCCAGGAAACCGTCGTGCGCCTTGTTGCTGTAGCCAATCATCACCGTGTTCTCCACCTCGCCGCCAATCTTGCAGCATGGGCCCAAAGTGGTGGCGCCATAGACTTTTGTCCCCATGCGCACCTTGGCGTCGTGGCAGGCGGCAAAGGGTGCGCGGATACACGCCCCCTCCATCACCTCCACGTCGCGGCCGATGTAGATGTGCCCCTTGGTGGTGTTGAGGAAAGCGCCCTCCACACTCGCGCCCTGCTCAACGAAAACACGCGATGGCTCCCCCACCACCACATTGGTTTTCGACAGTGGTTGCGACTGGCGGCCGGCAGTGAGACGCACGAAGTCGGCCTCCAGCTCCGGGCCGTTAAACGCGAAAATGTCGGGCAGCGTCCGCAGCACGCGGGGTGTATCCGAAGCAAAAACCACCTGGCTGTAGTGACGGTCGTCGAAGTCCTTGGCGCTGCCATTGAAAGCAATCAGTGTCTCGCCTGTCATCAGTGCCTCGCCGTGCCTTAGCGACAGTGCCTGGGCGGCGAGCGCCGGCGTGGGCACCACATGGCCGGCTATCAGCAAGTTGTGGTGGCAGGCACGCAGCGGGAACTTCTGTTTCAGATATGGCACCGTCAGGTAGCTGTAGGTGGCCTCGCCGAGCATTGCCTGCCATTTCTCGGCGATGGTGGTGATGCCCACGCGCAGCATTGCCGTGGGGCGCGTGTAGGTGAGCGGCAGCAGCTGACGGCGAATGTCGGTGTCGTCGAATATGATAATGTTCCGTTTCATGAAAACAGCCTAACGCCAAAATCGGCGGCAAAATTAACGATTTGCCCCCATGTATGCAAGCGAAAAAAGCGGAAAAGTGGGGATTGTCGGCAAAAAAGAATGTTCGCTTCCCAAAGGAGGCATTTGCCCAAGAAAATCCCCCGCAGCCTTGTGAAGCCGCAGGGGAAAATACAGAATACTTGATGCTGGTTATGAAGAAGGTGCTTCAGCCTCACAGGCCGAGGATGATGTTGATAATCATGTTCAAATCCACGACATCTACTTCACCGCTGCCGTCAAGGTCGAGCAGGGGATTCGAAGTGTCGCCATCCAGAATCATGTTGACCACAACGTTCACGTCGTCGATGTCGACGACGCCGTCGCCGTTGCCGTCGCCGGGCACTTCCTCTTCGTACTGCACATCCACGGTGGCCCAGTTTTGGAAGTCCTTCCACACGTTGGCCATCTTGTAGGCGTCAAGGCTCACGGTAGGCACTGTCAGCAATGCGTTGGCATAGTCGGCAGCGGCGAAAGTCGAGACAAACGTGGGCGGCTCCTTGGCCAGGCAGGTGATTTTGGTGAGCGTGCCGATGGTGCCCACGGCCGAGCTGCGGAACTCCCTCATCGTCTTGGGCAGGTACATCTCGGTGAGCTTCACCTCGCGGCAAGCCTGGTAGCCGAATGCGTAAACGCCCTCGGGCACGCTGAGTACCTTGTTCTCAATGGCGGCGGGCACGCCAACAAGCACGGTGGGCTGGTTGTGGTCGCCGTCATAATTCGGGGTATCTGCCAGGTCGGTGGCTCCCGTGGTGGCGTAAACGGCTCCGTCAATCACCTTGAAGTGCGGGCAGCTCTCGGGAATGGTGATGGTTTTGAGCGATGTGCAGCCCACGGCCGGGTTGCCGGTCATGTATTCCAGCGTCGAGGGCAGGTTGAGCGTGGTGATGCCAGTGCAGCGGAAGAAAGCGTTGCGGTAGAGAATCCTCAAACTCTCGGGAAGAGTGACCGTGGTGAGCTTGTTGCAACGGGTGAAAGCCGAAGTGTGAATTTCCTCAAGTTTGTTTCCACCGGTAATCTGAGCCAGCTCGGTGCAGCCGCTGAATGCCATGTGGCCAACCACTCTCACGTTCTTGAGGTCAATCTTGGTGATAGGGTCGTCGAGGAAGCAGGTGGTGTCTATCACTTCGACGGTGCTGGACAGATTCACGGTGGTGAGTGCCTCACAGCTGCCAAAGGTCATCAGACCCAGTCGCTTCACGCCCTCGGGCAGGGTGAGGGTCTTCAACGACATCAGATAGAAGAAAGCGTGTCCGGGAATCTCGGTGTACTGGCACGGCGAGTTGAACGTCAGGCTGGTCACATTCACGCAACCGCAGAAAGCAGAGGTTCCAAACTCTTGTATCGTTCCAGGGATGGTGAGGCGGCTGAAACCCGTGCACTCATAAAACGCGGCTTTACCGATGCGTGTCACCGTATTTGGTATCGTAACCGACGACAAGTTTGCGTTTTGGAAAAACGCATAGTCACCCACTTCGGTGATGCAGTTGGGAATAGTGTAGCTCAGGCTGCTGCTGAACCACCCACTACCCTTTTTCCCGCCGGGAAAACTCACCAGTGTCTTCTTGTCCTTGGTCACAAGCACGCCGTCGGAGTTCGTTCCGTCGCTACTCGTGAGGGCGGTGAAATAGGGGTTGCCGGCATCCACCGAGTAACCGGTAGTGAGCTTGTTGTTGGCAAAAGCCCCCTCAAGCAGAGTCTGCACATTGGGTCCAAGAGCCAGTCCGGCACCCTCGGCTGCGTCGAAAGCATAGGAGCCAATCGTCGTTATCGTCGATGGCAGCGTGATTGTCCCGCTCCATTTTGCCTTGGCAAAGGCGTTGTCGGCAATGCCCTCCACGGTATAGGTCTTGCCGTTGCAGGTCACCGTGCTGGTGAAGTTTGAGCTGGTAAGGTTACTGTAAGTGGAGGAACCATCTTCGCTTTTGGGCATGATGATTACCGTAGTGGCACTCCACTCACGGTAATTCAGTCCGTTGACTGTGAAGTCGGCAGCACTCGAAACGACGACCGACAGCAGCAACAGACTGCTGAAAAGTAATTTCTTTGTCATAGTGGTTTAAATAGGGTTTAAAAATAGGCAACAGCCAAGCGTTTAAAATCGGCGCAAAGGTAAGCACAATAGTTGAGAATCCGAAACTTTTTGAGTCCAAAATCCTTTGGTTCTTAATTTTTTGTAGTTTTTTAAGAATTCCACAAGCGGCATATTCTGCACCAAAGGCTGCTGTTTCGGCTGCGCGATTCCCCTTTGGGATTGCACGCGCACCACAGCAGTACCATTCCCAGGGACTGCATATCGACACCAACTCGCTCCCGTGTCGGTGGTTTTTAGATTTTTTTGCTAAAAAAATGGTTGCCGCAAGCGAATTATCCGCTACTTTTGCATTTCTAATGTGCGATATCGAAATCCTTTATCAATTATTAATTTTTTAAATTCAACTGACGATGAAGAAAACATTACTTTCGATGTGCGCCATGCTGCTTGGTGTGATGGCATGGGCACAACCCACCAGCGTGCCTGCCCCGGCGGGCGACGACATCGTGGGCATCTATGGCAGTCAGCTCGGCCATGCCGTGGGACAAGGGTTCAACTTCTATGACTGGGGCAGTGGCAGTGTGGGTCAGGTCTACAGCGTCGACGGCGTGGAAACCTACATGATTCCCAACCTCCAGTGGTTTGGCTCGCAGTTCACCGATGTGGATGCCAGTAACAAGGCTACCATTCACCTCGACATCTATCCGATGGAGGACATGGATTTGGCCATTGCACTGATTTGCTGGAACGATGCCACCAACGGCAACTGGGGTGAGCGCGGTGTGAACAACAGCCTCACCGGTGGACAGTGGAACTCGATTGACATCGACATGCAGTCGCTCGTCGACCGTGGCGGACAGTTTGAGAAGCTCTATCAAATCAAGTTTGTGAGCAAGGTGGTTGCCGAGGCCACCGACCCCTACGGCAGCGACGGCTTCCAGAACGGCGACGGCACCAAGACGTTCTATGTGGGCAACATCTATGCCACCGGCACCCGTGTGGTCGACAACGAGGCTCCCGTGCTCGTGAGCGCTGTTGCCAGCGAGGTACTGGGCAACCAGGCCACCCTGACCATGAACGCCACCGACAACAACCAAAAGGTGAGCTTCATCGTCACCGATGCCGCCAATGGCAAGACCTACGGGACCCAGGGCACGGCCGGTGAGAATGTCACCCTCACCGTCAAGGGTCTGAACGCCGAGACCACCTACTCGTGGACGGTGCAGGCCAAGGACATGGCCGGAAACTTGAGCGAGGACATCCTCACCGTGACGTTCACCACCGGCGAGGGCTTCAAGCTCACCGCCGCTCCCGCTGTGCAGCACAACACCACCCTCTACGACATCTTCAGCATCTACTGCGATTCCTTCGACAAGAGCGCTCCCGGGGCATTCTTCAACACTTGGGGCAGTGCCGGCGAGCTGCTCAGCGAGGTCCAAATCGCCGAGGGTGACATGATTGAGAAGGTTGAGAAGTTCGGCTATCTCGGCAACGAGTTCAGCCTCACCACCGACCTGCGTGGCTATACCGTGCACATGGATGTGCTCTCCACCGAGCTGAGCCAGATTGGCCTCACGCCCATCACACAGAGTGGCGAGGCTTCGACGATCTACAACATCACCCCGGGTGAGTGGACCAGCCTCGACATCCCCTTGAGCAACTGGGAAACCCTCAACGCGCAGTACACCTTCCAGTGGAAGTGGGACCGTGGCAACAGCGATGCCGACCTGTATATCGACAACTTCTACTTTTGGAAAGAGAAGGAGCTTGAGATGACCACCGTGACCGGCACCGTGACCGATGTTGACAACAATGGTATCGAGGGTGTGACCGTGACCGTTACTGTGGTGCCCGCCGAGGCTCCCGCTGGTCTGCGCCGTGCCGAGGGCGACCTCACCTACACGGGCACCACCGACGCCTCGGGTGCTTATAGCATCGAGGTGCCCGTGATGGACGGTGCCACCTACAACGTGACCTATGCCAAGGAGGGCTACAACACTGTGACGATGGAGAACGTCGACATCACAGCCCCGATGAACACGCTGCTCACCGAGGCCACCTACACCGCCATCAGCGACCTGCGCGCCGCCGAGGGACAGGTGACCTATGTCAACGCCATGGGCCAGACGAGCAACCGTCCGTTCCAGGGTGTGAACATCGTGATGCAGGGCGGCAAGGCCATCGGCAAGGTGCTGAAGTGACACAACCACGGCCTGCGTAGCCGAATGTAAGGGTAGGTTCTATTATTTGCAAAAATGAGATGATTGGGTTCGGTGGTATTTTGACTGTGGCAGATTATGCCTCAAATCCCACCTGAGCATTTCATAGGACCCACCAAATCAAGAGCGCGAGCTTCCAGCTGGAGGCTCGCGCTTTATGTGTTCACGACGGGACTATGCGTGTTCGTTGACGGGGACGTGTTGGCAGCGTGTCACGTGAGGCACCGCAGGAAATGGTCGGGAATGGGTGTCTCGAAGTGCAGTTGCTGGCCAGTGACCGGGTGCGTGAACTCCAGCTTGATGGCGTGCAGGCAGTGGCGCGAGCCGGGCTTGGTTTGGCGGCCATACTTGCCATCGCCAGTCACCGGGTGGCCGATGTCGGCCATGTGGACGCGGATTTGGTTCTTGCGGCCGGTGAAAAGCTTCAGCTCGATGAGGGTGTGCTCCTGTGCACGCTCAAGCACGCGCCAGGTGGTGATGGCCCGCTTGCCGCCGTTGTCGACGCGACTGCTCACAACCTTCATGTTGGGAGTGTCTTTGAGCCAGCTCTCCACGCGCCCCTCGTCGTGCTCCATCACACCATCTACCACGGCCACATAACGGCGGTCGGTGACGATGCCGCGCCAGTCGTTGGTGAACTGCTGTTGCACCTCGGTGTTCTTGGCATAGACCATCAGCCCCGAGGTGCGGCAGTCGAGGCGGTGCACCACGTGTGCGGTGCACCGCTGGCGTGTCTCGGCAAAGTGGCGGTCGAGCAGCGACTTCATGTTCAGGCTGCCCGCTCCCACACCCATCGAGAGCACTCCAGGAGCCTTGTCAACGACCACAAGGTAGGGGTCTTCGTACACGATGTCGAAATGCGGTGTTCGCTCGGCCAGGGGTTGCGGATGCCTGCTGATGGTGACCACGTTGCCTGGCAAAACGCGAAACTCGTGGTGGGTCTGCACCTGGCCATCAACCGTCACACCGCCCTTGGTGAGAATGCCCTTGGCCTTGTTTCGGCTGATGCCGTCGAGGGCGTGCATCACAAAATCAAGCAGCCCGCTCTGCTCACGGGCGGTAAACACTGTCGAGCGGTCGGTGGCTCGAGGCACCTTGTGGTTGTGGTTGCGATTCATTGATGAATGTGGTCAAATTAGTCAAAGATATGCCGCAACCTGCTGAAGATTCGGCTTCGTGTGCTCTCGGTGGGCTTGATATTACCCGACTGCGAGTCGCGCAGCAGCTCAAAAGCACGTCGCTCATCGGCATTGAGCGCTTCGGGCACATACACCATCACATTAATCAGCTCATCGCCCTTGCCATATCGGTTGGGGTCGGGCAGGCCTTTACCGCGCAGTCGCAACACGGTGCCGGGCTGCGTGCCGGGCTTGATGGTCACGCGTGCCTGGCCATCAACGGTGGGTACATCCACCTTGCCGCCGAACACAGCGGTGGGGATGTCGAGCATGAGGTTGTAGATAATGTCGTTACCCTCGCGCACAAGCTGGGTGTCGGCGGTTTCCTCAATAACAATGAGCAGGTCGCCGGGCACTCCTCCGCCCGGAGCGTCGTTGCCGTGGTTGCTCATCTTGAGCATCATGCCCTCGGCCACGCCGGCGGGGATATTGACCGAAATAACTTCCTCCTTGCGAGTGAGGCCGTGTCCGCCGCAGTCGTGGCAACGTTCCTTGATGATTTTCCCGGTGCCGCCGCAGGTTTGGCAGGCGGCCTGTTGCTGCATCACGCCGAACATGGTGCGGCGGGTGCGCACTTCCACACCACTGCCGTGGCAGGTGGAACACGTTTCCAGGGCGGTGCCATTCTTGGCACCGGTGCCCCGGCACGCCTGGCACGACACCTGACGAGGAATCTTGAGTTTCTTCTCCACGCCGTGTGCCACATCGGCCAGGGTGACCCTGACACGCACACGCAGGTCGGTGCCGCGGTTCACGCGCTGACCCTGCCCACCACCAAAACCACCAAAGCCGCTGAAGCCGCCAAAGTTGAATCCGCCCCCAAACACCTGATTCAGGATGTCGTTGATGTCGAAGCCTCCGAAGCCTCCACCTCCGCCGCCCATCTGCTCGGCAGCGAAGCCAAACTGGTCGTAACGGGCACGCTTGTCGGCATCGCTAAGCACGCTATAAGCCTCGGCGGCCTCCTTGAATTTCTCCTCAGCTTCCTTTTTCTCGGCCTCACTCTTGTCGTGCTGGCGGTCGGGGTGATACTGGATAGCCAGCTTGCGGTAGGCTTTCTTGATTTCCTCGACCGTGGCTTTCTTGTCCACGCCGAGCACCTCGTAGTAATCTCTTTTGTTAGCCATAGTTTAGTAGGTAGTGGGTGATGAGTGGTTTACTGTCCGACGACAACCTTGGCGTGGCGAAGCACTTTGCCGTTAATCATATATCCCTTGAGCGTGGTGTCGACCACCTTACCTTTAAGGTCGTCGCTGGGTGCGGGAAACATGGTGATAGCCTCGTGCACATCGGTGTCGAAGGGCTTGCCCGTGCTCTCGATGGGGGTCACGTGCTGGCTTTCAAGATACTTGATGAACTTGTTGTATATGAGGCGTATGCCCTCTTTCAGCCCATCGATGTCATCGGTTTTCTCCATGGCATCGATGGCTCGCTCAAAGTCATCTACCACAGGCAGAAGGTCGACCATCGCACGACCGGCGGCACTCTTGATGAGGTCGGCCTTCTCTTGCAGGGTGCGCTTGCGGAAGTTGTCAAACTCGGCCATGAGGAAAAGGTACTCCTTCTTCTCGTGGGCCACCTGCTCCTGCAACTTTTCGATAACGCTTTCGGAAGTTTCGGGTTCCTGCTCTTGGGTTTGCTCAGCGTGTTGGGTCTCCTGCTTGGTTTCGGGTGCCGGCACTGATTCTGGCATCTGTGGTTTCTCTTCCGTCTTACGAGGATTATTTTTTTTCTTGCTCATAATGCGATTCTTTTATCCTATTCAGCCCATGCAAAAACCTTGCCAAAGTTATGGTTGGGGTTGTCGGGGGTCTTCGGGGATTAGTGATAGCCCGTGGTCTAACGGCAAAGTGAACACCTCGCCGCAACTGGCCAGCGCTTTTGCGGCGGCGAGTGCCAGTCTGTCAGTGCGGAATATGCCAAAAATGGCAGACCCGCTGCCCGACATGGCAGCATAGTCGGCTCCAGCCAGGAGCAGTCGCAGCTTGATCGACCACAGCTCGGGGTGGAGCGCAAACACCGAGGGTTCAAAGTCGTTGATGAGCTGGCCGTCCCACAGCTCCACAGGCCAGGACACGATTTCCTGCACCGGGGTGGGCGGCACAGCCGGGGTGACGCGGGCGTAGGCTTGGGCGGTGGACACCGACACAGGAGGCTTGACGAGCACCACCGCACGCCCCGTAAGCGAGAGGTCGACAGGCGTAAGCTCATCGCCAATTCCATGCGCCAGCATCGGACGATTATAGACAAAGAACGGGCAGTCGGCACCTAACGTGGCCGCCATGCAGGCCAGCTGCTCAAGCGACAGTCCCAGGTGGCTCATCTCATTGAGCATGAGCAGCGTGTGAGCGGCATCGCTCGACCCTCCACCCAGGCCGGCGCCATCGGGGATTCGCTTGTAGAGGTGGATGTCGACTGGCTGAACGCCACACTCACGCTCTAAGAGCCTGAAGGCACGCATGACCAGGTTTTTCTCCGGCGGGCAATCCACCGAGCGACCATAACAGTGCAAGTGCGCCTCACCATCGCCCGAAGGCACTATCTCGAGCGCATCGCAGAGCGGAATGGGATAGAACACCGTTTCCAGGTTGTGGTAGCCATCGCCGCGACGCGCCACCACATGAAGCCCAAGATTGATTTTCGCGTTAGGGAAGGTTATCATGACAGTAACTTAGATGGCAATAATAATGCTCACACATCGGCCACGTTGCGGAGCACGCCCCAGGCAACGACCGCGACAAGGATGGCCATTCCGGCCCAGCGGTTATTCAGGGCAGCCCAGTAGCGCGGCCAAGTGGTTCGTTTCCACTCGGCCACGAGATAGGCCGCGACAAGCGCAACCGCCACTGGCAAGGCGGCATTGAAGCGAATCACGCCCAGCAGGTCGCCGTGCAGCAGTGAATGTAGCGCCCGCTGGCTGCCGCAGCCCGGACACTTCCACCCCGTGAGCGTGAGAAACACACACCGAGGAAACAGGCTGCCCTCGGCCGAGGGGTCGAACACAAAATAAATGGCCAGCGCCATCACGGCGACAGCCATTCCAAAAAAAATGAGAAAATTATTATTGTCCATTCGGTTTGTTAAGATATCATTGCATGAGTGCCATCTGGATGAGTGAAACGAAAGGCGAAAGAATGATGCCCCCCACGATGGTGCCGATGCACCACCAGGCACTCACTTCGCTGTAATGCTCGGCTGCGGCGAGGTCGCCCTCGGCATACTTCTGCGACACTTTTGTGCTGTAAATGATAGCTACCACGCCAAGTGGCAGGCAGCACAAGATGGTGGCGATAATGGCCCACACAAGGTTGGTGGGCGGGCATTTGGGCATGGCCTGCTGGGGTTGCGGCTGCGCCTCGTACGACGGTTGAGCCTCGTACGACGGCTGGGGCTGGTTCTCCTGCGGCTCCATGGCGACAGGCGAAATGGGCGGCACATTCGGCGAAAAAGCCTCGGCGGTGGAAGCGTTGTCTGTGGTCCCGGCCGAATCGGAAACCGCCGACGAATCCCGAGTGGCTTGGTAACAGCCCTGCAGCTCACTCATCTCGGTAATGCGCACCCACTCGGCCATGCCGGCACGCCACACGTAAGCCGTGTCGGTGAGCGACATCTTCTCCAGTTCCTCGCGTGTCACAGGCCCGGCCTGAACGCCGTCCTGATTAATCCAATATTGTATCTCACTCATCTTGGTGCAACTTTTATTGGGCAAAATTACAACTAATTTTTCAATTCTGCACACATTGTGCCGAAAAATCACTACCTTTGCAAAAAAAAGAATTTCGAGAGCCAAGAACCGAGATGGCTATTACAGCTTTAGCCAACACGCTTGTTTGCCCGTTCACTCGTCTTCCCGTTTACCGATAAACTGATAACTAACTGATAACGATATGTCATTACAATGTGGTATTGTGGGACTTCCCAATGTTGGGAAATCAACGCTTTTCAACTGTCTGTCGAATGCCAAGGCACAGTCGGCTAATTTTCCGTTTTGCACCATTGAGCCCAATGTGGGTGTAATCACGGTACCCGATGAGCGGCTGGGCAAGCTGGCCGAACTGGTGCACCCGGCACGCATCGTGCCCACCACTGTTGAGATTGTCGACATTGCCGGCCTGGTGAAGGGTGCCTCGCGCGGCGAGGGGCTGGGCAACAAGTTCCTGGCCAACATCCGCGAGACCGATGCCATCATACATGTGCTGCGCTGTTTTGACGACGACAACATCACCCACGTCGACGGCACCGTGGACCCCGTGCGCGACAAGGAGGTCATCGACCTGGAACTTCAGCTGCGCGACCTTGAAACCATCGAGAGCCGCATCACTCGCGTGAAAAAGCAGGCCGAGGCCGGCGACCGCGACGCCAAGGTGCAATACGAGGTGCTGGCACGCTACAACGAGGCACTGCAACAGGGCCGCAACGCGCGCAGCGTGGAACTGGCCAACAAGGACGAGGAGCGCGTGGCCCACGACCTGTTCCTGCTCACCAACAAGCCCGTGCTCTATGTGTGCAACGTCGACGATGCCTCGGCAGTTAACGGCAATGCCTACGTGGACGCGGTGCGCAAGGCCATCGAGGGCGAGGATGCCCAGCTGCTCATCGTGGCCGCACAAACCGAGAGCGAGATTGCCGAACTGGAAACCTACGAGGAACGGCAAATGTTCCTCCAGGAAATTGGCCTACAAGAGAGCGGCGTGAACCGAATCATCAAGGCGGCCTACGCCTTGCTCGACCTGGAAACCTTCCTCACCGCCGGCCCGAAGGAGGTCAGGGCTTGGACGTTCCGCAAGGGAAGCAAGGCTCCGCAGTGCGCAGGCGTGATTCACACCGACTTCGAGCGCGGCTTTATCCGAGCCGAAATCATCAAGTACGACGACTATATCCACTACGGCAACGAGGCCGCGGTGAAAGAGGCCGGCAAGTTGCACATCGAGGGCAAGGACTACGTGTTCCAGGACGGCGACATCGTTGTGTTCCGGTTCAACGTGTGATTTTCGGCCGTCAGCATCGGGTGCCCGCCACGCTATCCGGGTGGAATTGATTGCGGTGCCGTGCACCCCCGGGCATAGTCAAGTGGACTGCGGCAAGTAGTTGATGAGAAACACGCGCTGCCGGGCGCGGGTGAGGGCGGTGTAGAGCCAGCGGTGGTAGTCGAGCGTGGTAGTGGCCTCGGCAGCGATGCCGCCCATGTCGACCAGCACATTGGCCCACTGCCCGCCTTGGGCCTTGTGACAGGTGACGGCGTAGGCATATTTCACCTGCAAAGCGTTGAAATAGGGGTGCTGCTTGAGCTGACGGTATCGCTCGCGGCGGTCGCCGGTGAGTTCGTTCCACACCTCATTGAACAAGCACTCGCTTTGCGCTTGTGTCAGTGCCGGTGTGTCGCCGAGCAGGCAGTCGAGCACCACTTTCACGTCCATCTCCAATCCCCCGTGGTCGGGCAGCTCGACGGTGACGGTGGCAAAGCGCAGCCCGTAGGCCCGCTCCACATCGCCGCGCACGCGGCGCACACGCAGCACATCGCCGTTGGCGATAAAATCCAGCTCCGGGTATTCCTCGGCCCACAAATAGTTGTTCTTGGCCACCACAAGGATGTCGCCGCCTGTGAGTTCCTCCTCGCGGTAGAGGATGCGGTTGCGGATGCCCGTGTTGAACAGCGTGGCACGGCGGTTGCTGCGGGTGACCACAATGGTCTGCTCCAGTCCGTCGCGACCGTAGCAGTCGTCGAGCACCTCCATTAGGAACTCACCGCTCACAGCCTGGATGTCGGGGTACTCGGCCACATTCAAGACGGGTGTGACGAGCGTGCCCTCTTCCATGACCTGGCGCAATGCGGTGGCGTTGGCCAGAATGCCACTCTCGCTTGCCTGCCGGGCGATTTGCCGCAGCGTCATGCTGTAAACAGCGAGTCCGTAGCCCTGCAGCACTTTCTCGCTCAATGCCGGGCTCTCGGCACTGCCCACGGGTGGCAGCTGAGCCGGGTCGCCCATGAGCAGCAAGCGGCAACCCAAGCCGTTGTAGACGTAGGCGACAAGGTCGTCGAGCAGGCGGCCGCTGCCAAAGGCCGCGCCGCCGTCGGCAGTGGCATTGGCAATCATCGAGGCCTCGTCAACGATGAAGAGCGTGTTTTGCAACTTGTTCTCGGCCAGCATGAATGTGTCGCTGCCATAGCTGTGCTGGCGGTAAATCTTGCGGTGGATAGTAAAGGCGGCATGGCTGCTGTAGTCGGCCAGGATGTGTGCGGCGCGGCCTGTGGGGGCAAGCAGCACACAGGGCCGCTGGGCGCCACGCAGGGCTCGCACCAAAGCCCCCACCACCGAGGTCTTTCCCGTGCCGGCATAGCCCGTGAGCAGGAACACGCCACGCTCGGGGGCGTAGAGCAGGAAGTGTGCCAGCGCCACAACCAGCAAGAGTTGCTCCTCGGTAGGGTCGAACGGCAACTCACGCATCACGGCCAGCGCCATAGCTCGCACATGGTCGTCGCTGTGTGCGAGCGGGCCGTCAACAGCACCGTCGATGTTCTTCATGAAAGGGTTAATCACTTGATGAACCGGCTGATTGGGGTTAATGGGCCTTTTGCCGGCTACTTATCATCGTAGTGTCCGTAGGCGGTGAGGACGAGCACCAGCACCTCGGTGTCGCGGATTTCGAAAACGAGCCGGTGGTTTTTGGTGATTTGCCGGCTCCATTGGCCGGCACGGTCGCCACTCAACGGCTCGGGGTGGCCGGTGCCTGTGCGCGGATGCTCCGCAAGCTCCTTGAGCAAACGAACAGCTTTGCGAAAAGCCAATGGCTCACTCCTTTTTAATTTTTCAAGCCCTTTTTGAGCACGTGGCTCAATCTCAATGCCATACATGGTTGATTACAAAGAATTAAGCCAAACTGTCATTTCTTTCACATCGTTAAATCGACGTCCTTTCCCTTGCCGAGCCTCTTCGAGGGCTTCGTCGACTTGCGCGAAGAACTCCTCCTTGGTCATCAAGGTGGGGTCCGACTTCTCGGCTGCCAATCGCTTGATATATCGCATGGCACGACGCAACAGGTTCTCGTCCTGCGCAACGATTCCCAGATTTTGAAAGAACTCTGCATTCAGTTTCAGTGAGCTATCCATCTTTAATTCTATTATTTATTATGTTTTTCCTATGGTTCAAAAGTCGTAGTTTGTGCTGATGACCTGGAACTCGGTGCGTCGGTTCACCTGGTCGGCTGCGGCCTTGTCCTCGTCGCTGAGCTTGTCGATGAACTCCTCGTTGAGCACATCGCCCTCGTGGAACTGCGGGTAAAGCTTCTCGATGCGCTTGGTGACCACCTTGGGTCGCGTCTTGCCGTAGCCTTGCGGCTTGAGTCGGTCGCGGGCAATGCCGTTTTTGATCAGGTAGTCCACCACGCTTTGTGCGCGGCGCTCGCTCAGGCTGTTGTTGTAGCGGTCGCTGCCTATGCGGTCGGTATGCGAGGCCATCTCAATGATGATGTGCGGGTTGTCCTTGAGCACCTGCACCATCTCATCGAGGGCCTGCTTCGACTCGTCGCGCAGCACGGCCTTGTCGTAGTCGTAGAAGATGTTCTCGATCACCTGCGGCTTGTTCATGGCGGCAAGGATGAAGTCGACGTTGTACTCGGCATCGGCCTCCTCGATGTCGCTCTCAAACTCCTGCTTGCTGTTCAGGTAGCCATCGGCACCGGCGAGCATCACATAGCTCACGCCGCGCTGGAGGTCGAAGCGGAACGAGCCGTCGGGCTTGGCCACCGACTTCTGGTTGCTGCCGTCGTCACCCACGATGCGGATGATGGCGTTTGGCACCGGCTCGTCGTCCTTGTCGAGCACATAGCCGCTGATCCACACCTTGAGCTCGGGTTTCTCGAACGAGAAGATATGGTCGTAGCCGCGTGCATCGCCACGGTTGCTCGAGAAGTAGCCGCTCTCGCCCTGGCCAAAGGTGATGCCAAAGTCGTCGTAGGCCGAGTTCATGGGCGAGCCCATGTTCTCGATAAACCACTTGCCGCTGGGCTGCAAGGTGGCCTTGAACAGGTCCAGGGCGCCCATGCCCGGATGGCCGTCGCTGGCGAAATAGAGGATGCTGTCGGTGCGGCAGTAGGGGAAGCGCTCATCGCCCGGCGTGTTGATTTGGTCGCCCAGATTCTCCAGCGTGCCGTGCTTGTCCTTGATGTTGATGCGCCACAGGTCCTTGCCGCCCTGGCCGCCGGGCATGTCGCTCGAGAAATAGAGCCACGCGCCGTCGGCGCTCACCGCCGGGTCGCAGTAGGCACTGAGCGTGTCGGCGGTGATTTCAAACTTTTGTGCGGCACCCCACTTGGCCTCGCTGCGGCTGCTGGTGTAGATGTCGATGGAGCTGGGTGCGTTCTTGCGAATGGCCTTGGCCAAGTACATCGTGCTGCCGTCGGGCGAGAACGCGGTCATGCCTTCGTCCCACTCGCTGTTCAGCTCACCCTCCACGGGTTCCGGGCGGCTCCACTTGCCCTTGTCATCGAGCTTGCTGAAGAACACGTCGCTCTTCTTGGTGCCGGTGATTTCGCTCTTGGCATCGCCAGTGGCTTGCTCGCGGCTGCTGGTGAAATAGAGTTGGTCGTGGTTTTCGCCGAGCAGCATGGGGGCAAAGTCGGCACGGCGCGAGTTAAAGAGCTTGGCCTGCTTGACGATGTAGCGCGAGCCCTCCTGCCTCCACTGCGGAGCCAACTGGCAGCCGCGGATGCCGATTTGCGACTGGTAGTCGTCGGGGACATACTCCATAAATGCGCGGTAATTCTCGATAGCCTCGGCATAGCGTCCCTCGCGCTGCTGCGCCTCGGCAAGGTAGAACAGCGCCATCGAATCCTCGTATTCGTAGCGGATGGCGCTCTGGAAAGCCGCACTGGCGCGGGAGTTCTGGTTGAGCTTGCGGTAGCACAGGCCCATCATATAGGCCACCTCGCCGCGCAGCCAGCGGTCCTCGCGCTTGGTGAGCTTGTTGTACACCTTGCGGTAAATCACCGACGCGTCGTTGTACTCGCCGCGGTCGTAGGCCTCGTCGGCCTCGCTGATTTTCGCCCCTTTGCAGCCCGCAATGCCCAACGACAGCCCCATGAGCAACACGGCTATGATGATGTGCAATATTCTATGGTTCATATCATTGTTATTAACGCACAACGGCGGCTTTTATTGCTTTCACGCGACCCACACGGCCAGGTTGCCGGGCACTCATTGCTTGTCGCTGTCCCAGGGGTAACGTCGTCGGGGATTGCGTGGGAACCAGCCCTTGCGCACACGCTCCTGCTGCTGGAACAGCTCCAGAATGCTCCACAGGCAGGCAACCGCCGTCACTCCCAGCAGCGACGACACCACCACGCCGTCAACCAGCACGCTCAACGCCAGCAGCAACACCCCGGCCAGCAGGAACAACCACCAGCAACGCGTGCCGCAGTAATACTCGGCCTTGATAACAATGGGGTGAAACACCCCGATGGCCAAAAACGTGCCCAAACCAATGGCCAGGCCTGTCCAGTTGAAGTTGGTGACAATTTCCATCCTCTCGTGCGATTTAGATTGCAAAATTAGCGATTTTTTTGGAAATATGGGGTGCTCTTCGTAATTTTGCACTTTGAAGCGCAAGGTGGAATCGCCCCATACGCCTCAAGCTGCTAATCGAACCCACCTCAATACCTTTCGGATTATGAAACAAATCATCACCCTCCTTTGGGTTGCCGCCTCGCTGATTGCGCAGGCGGGCGACGTTACCGTGCGGCTGCCGCGCATCATGCACACCGGCCCCATCGACCCGGTGTGCAACGACGAGACCGGCGAGTGTCCGCTCCTGGGCGCGGCCTGGCTGGGCTTTTTCGACAGCATCGACGCCCTGCGCCAGAGTGCGTTCTTCCCCTTGCTGCTCAGTGCCTACCCGAGCCTGGAGCAAGTGGACTGCGTGGCGGTGGACACGGGCAGCGGCCCGCTGTGGCTGCTCGACCCACTCGCCGGGGAGATGTCACTGGCCATCAACGAGTATGATTTCGATATGTTTCTGGGCGTTCGCAGCGAGGACGACGGGGCCATGCTCTACCGCACCGAGACGGCACAGCCCATCGTGGTGCGCATGACCGCCGCCGACCCCGGGCAGATGCGCATCCACGCCGTGGACAACGAGGGGCACAGCGTGACGTGGATTCCCACCATGGTGCCCCACACCGGCGAGCTGCGCTGCCCGACGCCTTGGGTGGAACCGATGACGATTGACGTGGTCACCTGGCGAGCCGAGCCGGGGCGCGACTATGTATGCGACTTGGGCAGTGGACACCGTGCCACACTGCGCTTCTATCTCGATGGGCAGGTGACCGTCAACGGCGAGCCGGGCCGCTACCGAGCCTTTCACCTCGACGACATTCCCGATGCCATGGGACTGTGGCTGCAAGACGCACACGGCCGCCAGACATCGGCCATCGTGACCGCCTTTGAGGGGGCTGACCGCGCGTTCAACCTGCAGCTGTTCGACGGCTACGACCTGGGTCTGGGCGCACGCTTCGCAACTTTTCTGCCCGAATAGCGGCCACTGATGACCATGCAAATGTTAATTTTTAAAATTTTAACGCTTTAATGCAAGGAATGTCAATTTTTTGTCCTATATTTGCAAATTGATTAGGCGATGAGTACCTATATGGTGCCTCCATGCGCCCACTCACAACAACAAGAATCCTCATTATTAACTTATTAAACATTATTAACTTATTAAACATTGTGATTATGAAAAAGTTTCTACTCTCACTTCTGGTTGCATTGACAGCCTTGTGCGTCAGTGCCCAGACCTTTGACGTGGGACTGCTCAAGTACACGATCGACACCGATGGCACAGCCATGTGTATGGGCTTGA
Organism: Muribaculaceae bacterium; assembly: GCA_017443765.1. GTDB lineage: Bacteria > Bacteroidota > Bacteroidia > Bacteroidales > Muribaculaceae > Sodaliphilus. Next base: position 70,576 of record JAFSYB010000054.1, read on the forward strand.
GCACAGCCGCCCAGAGTGCCAACCCCACCAAGATCGTCATCCCGGGGCGGGTGAACTACAACGGCAAGACCTATCGTGTGGATGTGGTGAACACGTCGGCCTTCCAGAACAACAAAACCATCACCACCGTGACCATCGGTTGGGGTGTGCGCTACATCTACACCTACGCTTTCAATCAATGCACCGCACTCAAGTTCCTCAACCTGTCGAGTTCGGTGAAGGAAATCCGCGCCTATTCGTTTGCGGGAAGCAAAGTCGATCAGATTTATATCTCGACCCAAACCGCACCCACCCTTGCCGAAACTGCATTCAACGCATTGCCGGCAAAGCCCTATATCGTTGCTTCGACCAAAACCGGCGCCGACGCGCTGAACGCCAATGCCAATTGGAAAGCCCTTGACCGCAGCGGGACAATCTCCCACAATGGCCTCTCGGCCCACGACATCTATTACAACAATCAGGCTTACGATTACATCAGCACCGATTTGGATGTCAACAATCCCGAGGTGATGATGGTGGGCTGCAACCGCACCGGTGTGATTACCCCGCAGACGGTCTACGATGCCGTGCCGAAGGATTACGGCGGTCTCTCCAACGAGACCAACTGCACGTTCAGGAAAATCGCCCCCTACGCCTGCAAAGATAACACCACCATTACCAGTATGGGCCGCAGCGACACCTACATGACCTCGATTACCGAGATCGGCGAGCATGCGTTCGACGGCTGCACCAACTTGGAATCGGTGTATATCGACGCGGACAAGGTCGGTAACTACGCTTTTGAACACTGCACCAAGCTGAAAACGCTGAAGCTCTACTACACCGCGGGCGAGGGCAGCGGCGTGCAGACCATCGGCCAAGAAGCCTTCCGCGGCACGGGGCTCACGAGCCTGTACATCCCATCGAGTGTGACCAGCATCGGCGCCGGCGCGTTCTGCTACACCAACTCGCTGGAGAAAATCCAGGTGAGCAGCAGCAACCCCAACTATGCCGCCAGCAGCGGCGGCTGGCTGTACAACAAAAACTTCACCACCGTGGTGCAGGTGCCCGGAGCTTGTACTACAAGCGCTTTTGTGAGCGGCACCAGAACCATCAATGCCAAAGCCTTCTTCGGCAACAACAAGATTTCGGCCATCTGGGTGCCCTACGGCGTGACCAGCATCGGCTCGATGGCCTTCGGCTACATGTCGAACCTCACAGCTCTGAAGATTCCCAGCTCGGTAACCAGCCTGCACCAGTATGCGCTCGACTATCTCACAAACCTCTATGACCTGTACGTCAATATCGGCACTCCTCCCAGTTCGATCACCAATGCATCGTCGTCGCTCGACCAGGTGAGGACAGCTTGCCGCCTGCATGTGCCGCGCGGCTGTGTGAGCGCCTATAAGAACGCCAGCCGGTGGAACCAGCTCACCGCCGTCGACGAAGGTGGGTGGGACTTTGTCGCCGGCAGCCCCGGTCTATACTTCACTGTGGCGTCAACCAGCAGCTACACCGACACCAAGGTGTCGTCCTCATCCTACAACGGTTATGTGAGGGTGGTCAAGGGATGGTATGCCCTCAGCAGCGCCACACAACCCAGCGGCGCGATTACGATTCCCAACACGGTGAGCGACAACGGCTACAGCTTCATCGTGGCCGAGCTCGACAACAACCTGTTCAGCAACAACACCGGCATCACCAGCGTGAGTGGCGGTGCCGGCGTGAAGTGGATCAACCAATACGCCTTCTACGGCTGCACCAACCTCACTTCATGTTCAATTCCGAACCCCACCTTTATGGGCAACTGCGCATTCATGAACAGTTCGAAATTGTCGAACATCTCACTTGGCGACCGTCTGCAGACCATCAACGAGTTCGCCTTCTCGAGCACAGCTATCAAGCAGCTCATCATGCCCAACACGGTGACCAAGATCGGCACCCAAATGGTGTATAACTGCAACTCGCTCGATTCCATCAAGATTTCGACCGGTCTGACCGATATTCCCATGTATGCCTTCTCGAAGTGCCACGCGAAATACATCCGCTTGCCCTACGGTGTGAAAACCGTCGGTGTGGCCATCGTGGCCAACTCCGATTACAGCTATGCCGTGGATCACGTGGTGATTGTGCCCAGCTCGGTGACCTCGATCAACGCCAACGCTTTCAAGTTCGCCGACAAACTCGCCGCCGTGTACCTGAACCTGCCTCACAGCATGTTCACCACCACCACCGAGAACTGGATCCGCAGCGGCAGCAACTACAACCACAAGGGTGTCACCAAGCTGTATGTGCCTGTGGGCCAGGTGTCGGCTTATGAGGGCGACGCCGGCGTGAAGGCGGCATTCTACATGAGCGATGTGAACTCCGGGGCGTTCGACTTCCACTTCGGCGCACAAAGCAACCTGAAATCCATGTACTACATGACTGTGGTGGACGCCAGCGCCAAGACCGCGAAATATGTCTACAGCCCCAATGACACGGGAGGAACATACGCCTTGTCCAGTACCGAGACCGACAACCTCACCGGCATCGCCTATAAGATGGTTGAGTTGGGCGACAGCGCCTGCGCAGGTCATACGAAGATTACAGGCATCAGCTGGGGCGGCAACATCGACCGGATTGGCAAATGGGCGTTCCAAGGCTGCACAGGTCTGGCAAGTGAGATCACCATCCCAGACTACATTACTAAATTAGACAGTTACGCCTTCTACAACTGCACAAAACTCCCGTCCATCTATATTCCCCGTAGCACCATAGCTTCGATGTACTCCTATTTCTTCGGCAACAACGCCAGCAACTTCCGCTGCTATGTCGACATGAGCCAGTACTACAAATACTATAAATGGGCCAACGGATACTCTTCATGGACCAGCGGCGGCGTGAAAGCCGCGGACCAGTTCGCCCCCTTCGTGAAGCCCACCACCGAGTGGACCGCCCTGTCGGTGATGAAGCCCGTGACGCTGCCCACCAACGACGGCGTGACATTCTACACCGTGCCGAGCTACGACAGCGGCAAGGAGATGGTGAAGACCGACAAGCGCACCGGCAGCGTGGCAGCCGCCACCGGCCTGCTGATGAAAGCCACTGTGGGCAAGGTGTACCGCTTCACCACCACCAGCAGCACCACCGCACCAGCCAACCTGCTCAAGGGTGTGGAGGGCGAGAAGACCGAACTCTCGCCCAGCGGAGCCTACTTCACTTTCAACCCGAGCACCAAGAAGTTTGACCGCATCACCAAGACGACCACCATCAACAACGGCGGCGCATTCTTGGAGATGGGTTCACTCGTGGGCAGCGGCACGCAGAGCATCCAGATTGACCAGTTCTATGTGTCGCCCAACATCCGTGGCGATGTGAACGGTGACAATGTGGTGGATGTCGACGACCTGAACATCATCATCAACATCATGATTAAGAAAGCCACGCTGGCTCAGTGGCCCAACGCCGACATCAACAAGAGCGGCACGGTTGACGTGGACGACATGAACATCGTGATCAACATCATGGTGCACAAGGACAACGGCTGACGCGAGCTGACGCCGAATGGCTGACGCGAGCTAACGCCGAATGGCTGACGCGAGCTAAGGAATCTAAGGCCTCTAAGGAGTCTAAGGAGCGCAATGCGCAGCATTACTTAGAAGCCTTAGAGCCCTTAGAAGCCTTAGCCCCCTATTCCCCCCACCCCCCTATTCCCTCGAGAAAAATGGCAATCCTCAAGCAGCGTGGCGACTACCACGATTTGGTGGCCTACCAAAAGGCTGAGTGCGTCTACGATGTCACCTACTACTTTGTGGAGCATTTCCTAAAGCACGACATCCGCACACATTCGCAAATGCTGCAAGCTGCACGGTCGGCCAAGCAGAACCTGATCGAGGGTATGCGCGATGCCACGGCATCGTCGAAGCTGGAGATCAACCTGCTGAACACGGCCTTGGGAAGCCTGAGTGAACTGCGGGCCGACTACGAGGACTATCTGCGCGTGAGGGGACTGGAACTGAAACCGCTTGACAGCGAGTGGTCGCAAGCGATGCGCAAGGCCTGCCCCAGCACAACGACTCGGCCTATTACCGCCGTCAGATTGAGGGGAAAAGCGACGAGAACATTGCCAACCTGGCCATCACGCTCATCCACCAGACTGACTATCTGATGACGCGCTACTTCGAGCGCGTGCAGCGCGACTTTGTGGAGCAAGGTGGCATCACCGAGCAGCTGGCCACGCTGCGACGCGACTACCGCAACAAGAAGCCACGCCCGCCACAAGGCTGACGCGAGCGGGCGGCTGAAAGGCTGACGCCAACTATGGGGTCTAAAGCCTCTAAGGAGCCTAAGGGGCGCAATGCGCAGCCCACTTAGAATCCTTAGAGGCCTTAGATTCCCTATTGGTGTCAGCCCTCTGGCGTCAGCCTCCGGCCTCAACCACCCACCGAGAGGGTGGTGTAGAACCGTGCGCCGTTGTAGCCGGCACTCAGGGTGACGTAGCCGGTGGTGTTGCCTCCGAACCAGGTGGCCACATCGGCCTCGACACTGATGGGCGGGCCATACACGGCACACAGGTCGTGATAGAGGCGGTTGTAGCGGCTGCGGTCGGCATAGCCAGTCGAAATGACAAACTGTGCGTTGGCCAGCCGGCCATAGGTGTCGTAGCAGAGCATCACATCGGGCCACATCAGGTTGAGCATACGCACATCGCGCAGGTAGACCACATCGTTGCTGTAACCGTCGATATAGTAGCCATTGCTGTAGAGGTGGTTGAGCGAGAGGTCGAAAGTGATACCCCAAGTGAGCCCCAGAATACGGTCAATGACCGGTGCGCCGGCGTAGGGGCGGTAGTGCGCGGGCACCACGGGGCGGTAGTAGCGCAGGGGAGCGGGACGGTAGGGTCGCTCGGGCGGAGGCAGAGGCCGACCGCGCCAGTTGCCGTGCGCGTAGTTGCTGCTGTAATGGTCACGATAAGGGTTGTCGTGCGGATTGGCGCGCGGCGGGCGGTTGTTGCCGTGGCCGCGGTTGTCGCCATAGCCGCCGCGGTCACCACGCGGGCGGTTGTTGTCGTAACCGCTGCGGTCGTTGCCACGCTTGCTGTCGCCGCCGGGTTGCGTATTGTCGCCACGACGGCTATTGCGTGCGCTGCCGCTCACGGTGCCACCGTCACTGCCTCCACGGGGTGGGGTCACGTTGCCGCCGCCATTGACTCCACGAGGCGAGGTCACGTTGCCGCTGCCGCCATTGCCAGGACGACCGGGTGTCACGTTACCGCCGCCACTGTTGCCGCCACGATTGCGGCCACTTCCCGCATTGCCACCCGACGGGCGATTGTTATCATTGCCCCGGGTCGTGGGCGAGCTTACTGTGGAGGAGCGCTGCGATGCCGAGCCGGTGGCCGGGCGTGCGGTGACCGTGCTCTGGCGGTCGCTGCCTGCCGGGTGACGCCCCGTCACCGTGCTTTGGCGGCTCTGCGTGGCCGTGCTCTGGCGGCTCGGCGTGGCCGCGCTCTGGCGGCTCGGCGTGGCCGTGCTCTGGCGGCTCGGCGTGGCCGCGCTCTGGCGGCTCGGCGTGGCTGCGCTCTGGCGGCTCTGCGTGGTTGCGCTGCTATGATTGCTCGGCCGCTGCTGGGCCGACGACGAGGAACTCTGTCCGGTGGTGGGACGCTGACGACCCGATGACATCGATTGTGCCGAGGCGAGCGAAGCACCCATGACCAAACCTGCACTGAGCAGGACGGTCATCATCATGTTTCTTGCAGTTTTCATAACCTCTGTTATTTAAAGGGTGTCACAAAAGTAGTAATTTTTCTCGATTGTTTGTTTTTTAGACGCACAAAAACCGCACCTGTTTAACATTGCCCCCTACCCAAAACCGTAAAAATTCGCCCATCACGCAAAATCGCCCGATAAACGAGGCGATTTTGTAGATGATTGCAACAGCAGCCCCAGGACACCATGAATCTGTGACGAATCGCGCGGGAGGCTGATTTGAGCAAGGCGGGTTCAGGCATCTTGCTCGGCCGTGCTGATGACCATCGACTGGAAGCCCAAGTCGCTGCGCAGGCGTTTAAGCGCCTGGCGCGAGGCAGCCTGGTGCGATTCCTTCTTGGTGAAGCCAGTGCCCTCGCCGGCGGTGACGCCACCGAGCAGCACCCACGACTTGAACACCGGGCTGCCCGTGTCGTCGGTCTGGGTGTCGACAAGGCGGTAATCAATCGCCACTTTGTGCTTCTGCGCCCACTCGATGAGCTGCGACTTGTAGTTGCGGTCGGTGCGCACCAGGCGAGGCATGTCGAAATGCGCTTTGATGATTCGGCTCACCACAAAGCGGCTGCACCGCTTGTAGCCCTGGTCGAGATAAACGGCCCCCACCAGGGCCTCGATGGTGTTTCCGCAGATGTAGCTGTTGTGCGACGAGGTGTGTGTCGAGGAGCGGATATGGGCATCGATGTGCAGCTGCCGGCCAATGCGATTCAGGCTCTCGCGCTGCACAATCTTGGCACGTGTGCTGGTGAGGAATCCCTCGTGCTTGCGCGGAAACCGACGGTAGAGATAGTCGGCCACCACGGCATCGAGCACAGCATCGCCCAGAAACTCCAGGCGCTCGTTATTAGCCCGGCGGCCATCGGGGAGCTGCACGGGCTTGCTGCGGTGCACCAGCGCCAGCTTGTACAACTCGATGTGGCGCGGAACATAGCCCGTGACCTGACGAATAAAAGCGCAAAGCTCCTTGTCCTTGCCGAAAAGGAGCTTCACGCTTGCTATCAGGTCACGCAACATCGACATGAGGGCTAAAAACCACCCCACTATACACTATCCACCACCCACTAAACACCATTCCACTTCTTTACAATGATGCTGGCGTTATGTCCGCCAAAGCCGAAGGTGTTGGAGAGGGCGATGTTCACCTGCCGGCGCTGGGCCTTGTTAAAGGTGAAGTTCATCTTGTAGTCGATTTGCTCATCATCGTCGCCGTCGGCATGGTTGATGGTTGGCGGCACAATGTCGTGCACACAACTCATCACACAGAACAAGGCTTCCATGGCGCCAGTGGCGCCGAGCATGTGTCCGGTCATCGACTTGGTGGAGCTGATGTTGAGCTTGTAGGCGTGCTCGCCGAAGACTTCCTTGATGGCCATGGCCTCGCCAATGTCGCCAAGGGGTGTGGAGGTGCCGTGCACATTCACATAGTCCACATCGGCGGGCTGTATGCCGGCATCGTCGATGGCTCGGCGCATGACCAGCTTGGCGCCGAGAGCCTCGGGGTGCGGCGCGGTGATGTGGTGGGCGTCGGCACTGAGGCCTCCGCCGATGACCTCGGCATAGATTTTGGCACCACGCGCCAGGGCGTGCTCGAGTTCCTCGAAGACGAGGCACACACTGCCCTCGCCCATGACAAAGCCGTCGCGCGAGGCGCTGAACGGCCGCGAGGCGCCCTTGGGGTCGTCGTTGCGCGTTGAGATGGCGTGCATGGCGTTGAACCCGCCCACCCCACATGGGAAGATGGGAGCCTCGGAGCCGCCGGTGACAATCGCCGCAGCCTTGCCCAGACGCACATAGTTGAACGCATCAATCATAGCGTTGGTCGAGGTGGCGCAGGCCGAGACAATGCCGAAATTGGGACCGCGCAGACCGTAACGCATCGAGATGTGGCCGGCAGCAATGTCGGCAATCATCGTGGGAATGAAGAACGGGCTGAAGCGCGGCCCGTCGGCCTCGCGGCGGGCAAAGTTTCCCGCCTCCACCTCAAAGGTGTGCAGGCCGCCGATTCCCGAAGCGAAAATCACGCCCACCTCGTTGCGGTCGATGCCGTCGTCCATGAGCCGGGCATCGAAAATGGCTTGCCGGGCAGCAGCCAGTGCGTATTGCGAATACAAGTCGGTGCGTCGCACCTCCTTCATCTCGGCACGGTCATCGGGATTGAGCATGGCCATCTTGAGGTCAAAGTCCTTTACCTCGCAGGCAAACTGCGTTTTATACAGCACCGCATCGAAATGTGTGATGGGGCCGGCTCCGCTTTGGCCGTCGAGGGCGGCCTGCCAGGTGGTGGCGACATCATTGCCCAGAGGGGTGATGGCCCCCATGCCGGTAACAACCACTCTCTTGAGTTCCATATCAGTTGTTTATAATGGTTTTACATAAGAAAAATCACGCAGATTGCGCAGATTGTTCTTCTCGCAGACCCCGCAGAAAAGGATTTCTGTGTCACCTGCCAAACTCTGCGAAATCTGCGTGAACTACTCTCGCAAAATTGCGAATAGGGTGAATCGCCTGTTGTGTTTATGCTTGAGGAGCGTCCTCAATGAACTTGATGGCCTCGCCCACGGTCTGGATTTTGTTGGCCTCGTCCTCGGGAATCTTGACACCAAACTCGTTCTCGAGCTGCATCATCAACTCCACGATGTCGAGTGAGTCGGCACCCAGATCCTGCTGGAAGGTTGCGTCGGGAGTCACCTCGGCTGCATCCACGCCCAGCTTGTCAACAATAATCGATTTCACTTGTTCAGCAATATCTGCCATAGTCGTAAAGAATTTAATTTGTTAATTTTTTCCTTGTTTCGTTCCCATTAAAAATGAGCGTGCAAAGTAAAGAATTAAAATCGAGATAGTAAAGAAAAACAGCTACAAATTGCTCATCGTTGCGCATTTTTAGAAAATGCGCAACGATGTAAAGGCAATTTTAATTCTTTTTTAAACAGGAGATGCAGTTGCCTGCCCGCGTACCTCACTGGTTGAGCAGGATGCTAATCAGCTCGTTGATGTCGACGATGTCAATGATTTCGTCGCCGCTGGTGAGGTTGCTGCGGTCGCCATAGTAGTCGATAGGCACATTCTCAAGCACCACGTTGATCAGGGCGTTGATGTCCTCCACATCCACCACGCCGTCGCCGTTCACGTCGCCGCGCTCGTAGACCACGGGCGGCTCCTCGTTGCTCTCGCCGTTGAACGTGTTGCGCACGTTCTCGTTGAGCAGCTCCTGCTCAAACATGCCGTACAGGTTCATGGTCACCGTCACACGGGTGTCCATCGTGAGGTTGATGTAGCGGTAGTTGAAGCGGGCGTTCATGTTGACGGGATACTGCTGCTGGGTAATCATGCTGGTGATGTCGCCAAACATGCCACCGCCAAAGAGGTCGTCCAGCTCGTCCATGTCAATCAAATCCTCAAGATTCATCTTGGTGCTTCCGCTCACCGTCACATAGCCCTCATCATCAACAGTGCCCACCATGTCGTAGAACGTGACCGGACCCACATAGTGCGTCTCGCCCATGAGCACAATGGTGTAGTTGGTCACCGTCACGGTGTAGATGTCGGTGCCTTTCTGCTCCACAATCACCTTGGTGTTTGGCTGCGTGAGCGAGCCCGAGGCACTGTTCACGTTCATCACGCCAATGTAATCGATGGGGGCGGCCATCATCGCCAGCGTGCTGAACGCGGCAAACAACATAAGAGATAGTCTTTTCATCATAATGATTTCATTTGATTAGGTTGGGATTACAATTTAGCCGCAAATATAGCTATATTTTTTCAAACCACAACCATTTCGGCGAATAAATTAAAAAGTTTTCACACCTGCGCGACGCAGGTGTGACAGGGGGGCGGTTCTTTTGTCACGCTTTTGCAACAAAAGTGTGACAAAAGAAC
>JAFSYB010000055.1 GCA_017443765.1 Muribaculaceae bacterium
AAGAGGAACTTTGTGGCCGGGTATACCGCAACATGATTGAGCACTCGAACTCCTAGTGAAACGTCCACAGGCTCACGTTATACCGACACCGCTTAAGTTCCTCTTCGAGGCACGATGATGGTGACTGCCCAATGACCAAGCGGCGAGCCTCGTCGAGGCTCTTGCATGGTCTTTAACATGGAGTCGGGTCTTCGACCCGTCCGACCTCTTCGAGGTCATTGCCCGTCTATCACACTACCGAGCCGACACAGAAACACACGGACTTTTGCAGGTGTACCTCAAAACCCAGACATAGCCATTTCAAGTGTGAATATTGATAGACTTGGTGAAACCATCGGTAGAAGGGAGTTCTCAAAAAAAGTTTTGCTTGACAAGTTGCAACGACAAGAATCGGTTGTTTATTCAATAGAAGGACGGGTAGAAGAATTCACCCCAAGCGATATACTATGGCTTTATATTAATCTGCAACGTGATTTAGAAGATTGGGAAATAGAGCACCTTCGTCGTTTGGCAAATAAAAATAAAGAACAGCATTATCTGAATGGCAAGCACTTTCCCGCATCAATGGTTTTAAGGCTGTATGGCATTCGTTGTTAATGGTGATGTTGCGGCACTTAGGAAAAAGGGCTCTCTCTGATTCACAGCGAGAGGCTTTTTCTTAAGTGCGCCTGACAGGACTCGAACCTGCACAACTCGCGTTACCAGATCCTAAGTCTGGCGCGTCTACCAATTTCGCCACAGGCGCAAGTTGCGGCTGCAAAGGTACTGCTTTTCGACGACATACCGAAATGTGGCGACCGTTTTTTGCGATTGCACGGTTTTTTGCGGGCAAAAATCGGCACACCATGCGGCTGATTCAAAAATTTTCGCTAAATTTGCAACTTTGATTGAAAACCGATTTGCCATAACCGCAACAAAAAACAGATGAACAACAATATCACCCGCATTGTGCTCACCGGTGGCCCGTGTGCCGGCAAAACCACCGCATTGGCGAAAATCATTGAGCACTTCGGCAGCCTGGGCTACCAGGTGTTCACCCTGCCCGAGGTGCCCACCATGTTCACCGCCGCCGGCATGAACTACCTCACAACCAACAAGGACTACTTCTACGAGGGCGAGAAGGCAACGCTCGAGATTCAACTGGCTCTCGAGGACAAGTTCACGCGCATGGCGCAGCAGTGCAGCGAGCCGTGCATCATCGTGTGCGACCGCGGCACGATGGACATCTCGGCCTATATGGAGCCCGAGATGTGGAACACGCTCCTGCGCACCGTGGGCACCACCAGCGCCGAGCTGCGCGAGCGTTACGACGCCGTGCTCCACCTGGTCTCGGCGGCCGACGGCGCCGAGCAGTTCTACACCACGGCAACCAACGCACAACGTTACGAGCAGATGAACGAGGAGGGACTGCGCATTGCCCGCCTGCTCGACAAGAAGGTTATCAAGGCCTGGACGGGGCACCCGCACCTGCGCGTGATTAACAATCACGAGGACTTCGACGCCAAGATGAAGCGCGTGCTGCGCGAGATTCGCGGCGTGCTCGGCCTGCCGCAGCCCATCGAGCAGGAGCGCAAGTACCGCATACGCGTTGTGGGTGACCTGCCCACCGACTGCATCGAGAACGATATCCTCCAGACCTACCTCACCACGGCCGAGCCGGGAACCGAGGTGCGACTGCGCAAACGCGGTTGGCAAGGGAAATATTTCTACCTGCACACCACCAAGAAGCGCATCTCCGATACCGAGGAATTGGTCACCGAGCGGCAAATCAACAACAGCCTCTACGAGATGATGCTCAGCCTGGCCGACCCCACCCGCAGCGTGATTAGCAAGCACCGCCGCAGCTTTATCTGGAAAGGCCAGTACTTCGAGATTGACACCTACCATGGTGCCCTTGAAGGGCTGGTGATTCTTGAGACCAAGGGCGTGGCCCAGGGCGAGGAAGTGAACTTCCCGCCGTTTATCGAGGTGCTGGAGGACGTGACGGGCAACATTGCCTATTTCAACCACACCCTCGCCGCCGTGCGTAACGAGTGACCCAGGCCGCATCATGGACCAAGTGGCAACGCTGTTGCCGCTGAATAATGAATATAAAACCGAAATCCCCATAAATGCTATGGCAGACGATAACGAACAACTTGATGATCAGCTGAACGAAGAACCACAAGACGGCTTGCACGACCTTGACGGCCAGGACGACGCGGCACCTGCCGAACACTCGGCTTACCAAGTGCCCAAGGACAAGAAACTCCAGCTCTCGGGCATGTACGAGAACTGGTTTCTCGACTACGCTTCCTACGTGATTTTGGAGCGTGCCGTGCCTCACATCGAAGATGGTTTCAAGCCCGTGCAGCGACGCATCATGCACGCCATGAAAGAGGCCGACGACGGACATTTCAACAAGGTGGCCAACCTGGTGGGCCTCACGATGCAATACCACCCGCATGGCGATGCGAGCATCTACAGTGCGCTGGTGCAGCTGGGGCAAAAGGAGCTGCTCATCTCCACCCAGGGCAACTGGGGCAACATCCTCACCGGCGACGGTGCCGCCGCCGGACGATACATCGAGGCGCGCCTGAGCCCGTTTGCCCTCGATGTGGTGTTCAACCCCAAGGTCACCGACTGGGGGTTGAGCTACGATGGCCGCAAGCGCGAGCCCATCACCTTGCCCGCCAAGTTTCCCCTGCTGCTCGCCCAGGGCACAGAGGGCATTGCCGTGGGACTGTCGTGCAAAATCTTGCCCCACAACTTCAACGAGATTATCGATGCCGCGGTGGCCTATCTGCGCGGCGAGGAGTTCCACCTCTATCCCGACTTCCAGACCGGCGGCTACATCGACGTGAGCCGTTACAACGATGGTGAGCGCGGCGGCAGCGTGCGCGTGCGCACACGCATCGAGAAACTCGACAACAAAACGCTGGTGGTGCGCGACGTGCCTTACGGCAAAACCACGGGCACACTGCTCGAAAGCATTGTCAAGGCCAGCGAGAAAGGCAAAATCAAAATCAAGCGCGTCGACGACATGACCAGCGAGAATGCCGAAATCAATGTGCAACTCCAGCCTGGCACCTCGAGCGACATCGCCATCGATGCACTCTATGCGTTCACCGACTGCGAAATCAGCATCTCGCCCAACTGTTGCGTGATCAAGGACGAGAAGCCGCAGTTCCTCACCGTGAGCGATGTGCTGCGCTTCAACGTGGACCACACCAAGAACATCTTGCGCCGCGAATTGGAGATTCGCCGGGGCGAGACCCTCGAGGCCCTGCATGGCGTCTCGCTCGAAAAAATCTTCATCGAGCAGCGAATCTACAAGGACCGCCAGTTTGAGCAGGCCAAGGACCAGGAAACGGCCATCGCGCACGTCGACAAGCGGCTCGACCCCTTCAAGCCGCAGTTCTACCGCGAGGTGACCACTGACGACATCCTGCGCTTGCTGGAAATTCCCATGAAGCGCATCATCAAGTACAACAGCGAGAAAGCCGACAACTACATCGTCACCCTCAACGAGCGCATCGACGAAATCGACCACCACCTGAACCATCTGGTTGAGTACACCATCGAGTGGTATCAAGGGTTGAAAGCCAAGTACGGCCACCTGTATCCACGCCGCACCATCATTCGCGAGTTCGACAACATCGAGGCCAGCAAGGTGGCCGAGGCCAACGAGAAACTCTACATCGACCGTGCCGGCGGCTTCATCGGCACCGCGCTCAAGAAGGACGAGTATGTGTGCCCGTGCAGCGACATCGACGATGTGATTGTGTTCTACAAAGATGGCAAGTACAAGGTCATTCGCGTGGCCGAGAAATGTTATGTGGGCAAGAACGTGCTCTACGTCAATGTGTTCAAGCGCAACGACTCGCGCACCATCTACAACGTGCTCTATCAGGACGGCCGGGGCGGCACCACCTATATGAAACGCTTTGCCGTCACAGGCATCAACCGCGACCGCGACTACGACCTCACCCAGGGCACCCCTGGCAGCAAGGTGGTGTGGTTCAGTGCCAACCCCAATGGCGAGGCCGAGGTGCTTCGTGTGGTGCTCAAGCCCAAGTTCCGCCTCAAGGTGTTGCAGTTCGACATCGACTTGGCCGATCTGGCCATCAAGGGCAAGCAGAGCCGCGGCAACATCGTCACGCGCAACGAGGTGCACCGCATCACCCTCAAGGAGCGCGGTGCCAGCACCCTGGGCGACCGCGAGGTGTGGTTCGACCCCGACATCCTGCGCATCAACTACGAGGGCCACGGACGCTCGCTCGGCCTCTTTGCCGGCGACGACCGCATCTTGGTCATCATGCGTAACGGCGACTTCTACACCACCACGGCCGATGCCACCAACCACTACGACGACGGCATCCTCCGCATCGAGAAATACCGCCCACACGTGGTGTGGACTGCCGTGCTTTTCGATGCCGACCAGGGCTACGTCTATATCAAGCGCTTTGAGCTGGAGGACAACGCCAAGCGCCAGCGCATGATTGGCGACAACCCCGCCTCGCAGTTGCTGTTGCTCACCGACACCCCGCTGCCGCGATTCGAGGTGACAATGGGCGGCGCCGACGACTTCCGCGACCCGCTGGTCATCGACGCCGAGGAGTTCATCGCTGTCAAGGGCTTTAAGGCCAAGGGCAAGCGCATCACCAACTGGCAGGTCGACACCGTCACCGAAATCGAGCCGCGCGAGGCTCCCGAAAGCGAGCAGCAATCGGAACTCGTCCAGAACCCCGAGCCCGACGAGAACCCCGAACCCACTGAACCCGCCGAGGCCGCCGAACCCTCCGAGAACACCCAGCCCGTTGAGCAGCGCGACATGAGCCAGGCCGAGGTGCTGGACCACCTAACAGGCCAGCGACGCCTTTTTGACGACGACTAACGATGTAGACTTGTATAGAATACAAGTTCCTGAAGTAAGAAAGATGTTCAGTATCTGCATAATGCATCGAAGATGCAGGCGGGTCGGCGACCCGTCCGCCATGTTAAAGACCATGCCAGCTCTTCAAAGAAGAGCGCAGCTTGGTCGCTTGCAAATGAGGAATAATGTGCCTCGGAGAGGAACTTTATGCCAGTACGCAGTGTTTTATTTACTACAGAACTTCAGATAATTGTGTGTTCTTATTTGATACCGTAGTCAAAGGCTTGTGTTCTTGTATCATAAATACACATCTTAAAATACACCAAACTAAATAGATTATGATAAAACAACTACAAAAACTCCGCTGGCTGGCAGCCGTGCTGTGCTTTGCGGCCAACTTCACGGCCGGTGCTTACGACTTTATGGAGGATGGACTCTGCTATAATATTAACTCCGATGGCAAGTCGGTGACGGTAACGTATCAGCAGAATCCCATTTCCTCAAATGGTTACAACAAATCATATTCCAATATAAGTCGGTTGCTCGTTATCCCTAGCTCGGTGTGTTACAATGGAAATAACTATTCTGTTACATCCATTGATGGCTTCGCGTTTTGCGAGTGTAGTGGCTTGACAAGCGTGAATATCCCCAACTCCGTGACCTCCATCGGACAAGAAGCTTTCGAGGGTTGCAGCGGCCTGATGAGCGTGGATATCAGTAACCTTGAAGCTTGGTGCAACATTTCATTTTGTGATTGGACTTCCAATCCACTCTATTATGCACACCATCTTTACCTCAATGACACAGAGGTGAAAGACTTGAAGATTCCCAATACGGTAACCTCCATCGGCGGCGCTGCTTTCGTTGGCTGCACCGGCCTAACGAGCGTGACTATCCCCAACTCTATCACTTCCATTGGTATGTGGGCGTTTTATTTATGCACCAGTCTGACGAGCGTGACTTGGAATGCTATTGCCTGTCCTGATTTGGAAAACTTATCCCAAGCGATTTTTCCTTCATCTGTACAGAGTTTTGTATTCGGTGACGATGTCCAAAGAATCCCGGCATATCTGTGCCAAGGGATGACAGGCCTGAAGAGTGTGACTATCGGCAAGTCTGTTACCTCCATCGCCGGCTCTGCGTTTTCGGGTTGCTCTGGTTTGACGAATGTTATTTGGAATGCTATCGCCTGTACTGATGTTTACATAACGATTTTTCCTTCATCTGTACGGAATTTTGTATTCGGTGACGATGTCCAAAGAATTCCGGCATGTCTGTGCCAAGGGATGACAGGTCTTACGAGTTTGGCCATCCCCAACTCCGTCACCTTCATTGGCGAATGTGCTTTCTCTGGTTGCAGCGGCTTCATGGGCTCGCTGACCATCCCCAACTCCGTCACTTACATCGACAACTCTGCTTTCTCTGGCTGCAGCGGCTTCACAGGTTCGCTGACCATTGGTAACTCGGTGACCTCCATCGGCAGTGCTGCTTTCTCTGGTTGCAGCGGCTTCACGGGCTCGCTGACTATCCCCAACTCCGTGACCGAAATCGGATGGTCTGCCTTCTCTGGTTGCAGCGGCTTCACCGGCTCGCTGACCATCGGCAACTCGGTGAAAACCATCGGCAGTTATGCTTTCTCTGGTTGCAGCGGCTTCACCGGCTCACTGACCATCGGCAACTCCGTAACCTACATCGACGAATATGACGCCTTCGGTGGTTGTAATGGTTTCACTAAACTCATATTCAATGCGGTTGAGTGTGCTGATTTCAAATATAGTTATTGGAGAAACGAAAAACCACCATTTGATGATATGCAATTCAAAGAGCTGGTCATCGGCGATAGTGTGAAACGGATACCAGCTTATCTACTTAGAGGATGTAACTCAATCACTGGCTCGCTGACAATTCCTGAATCAACGACTTCAATTGGCGAATACTCTTTACATGGTAGTTTTACTGGCACTCTGACTATCCCTAAATTGGTGTCGTATATCGGAAACAATGCCTTTTCTGGTGAATTTTCCAAACTGATATTTAATGCTGAAAATTGTTCAGATTTCTCTCCCTACTATGAATATGATTGGATGTCTGAGTTGGGATATTCCGCCCCATTCAGAGGGTTGGGAATCAAAGAATTAGTCATTGGTGATGCGGTAAAACGGATACCTAATTATTTTTTAGATGGATGTGAAATCTCAGGGCGGCTGACCATACCTGAATCGGTGTCCACTATAGGTGGCCATGCCTTTTCTGGTTTAAGCGGACTCACAGGTTCGTTGAAATTACCAAAGTCTTTAACCTCTATTGGTGATGAAGCTTTCGCAGGTTGCAGTGGGTTTATTGGAACGTTGAATATACCTTGTTCAGTGACCTCGGTTGGTAATGATGCGTTTTCGGGATGTGGATTCTCCTCTATGGCGTTGACCGGCAGTGGAGCAATGAACAATACCAATGGCAATTTGAATAATGCTATTCCTGTTTATGTGGGTAGCGGTATTACTGGCATTAAAGGGTTGGGGTTAACACCTTCGGAAGCAGTTTACGCTTATGCTTCTGTTCCGCCTGAATTAAATAACTGCGCTTTCAACACCTATAACGCTACACTACATGTGCCTCAACGGTCATTGGCGGCTTATATTGGAGCCCCCTACTGGAATCAGTTTGCCAATATCGTAGGCGATGCTGTGGAGCTGGAGAGTTTGGAACTAAGCGACACCGTGTTGACGATCGGGAGAGGACAAGAGTTCCAGCTATTTGCCGACATCATGCCAACGAAAGCAGCAGGCACGTTGGTCAACTGGAGTTCGTCGCGATGTTGTGCCTCAGTATCTAACGATGGTATAGTATCTGCTAATGATACCGGCGAAGCGGTTATCTACGCTACGTGTGACGGTTTTGATGCCTATTGCCATGTGACCGTTGTCGATGTCTATCCTGAATCGCTCCAGCTCAATGAAGAGTCTGTTAATCTTAAAATTGGTGAAAAGAAACGTTTGGTAGCTACCGTTACCCCCACCAATACCAGTATCTCGATTAAATGGCGTTCCACCGACCCCTCTGTGGTGAGCGTAAACAATGGACTCATCGAGGGTCTCAAGGTGGGTGAGGCCGATGTGGTGGTGACATGTGCTACGCTGGAGGCTCGCTGCCACGTGACTGTAAATCAAGATTATATGACAATCATAACCCTTGATAAGCATGAGCTGATTCTGGAGTCTGGCACCACAGTGATGCTTACGCCTACCAGTTACCCCACTTCAGTTGATAGCTATACGGTATCAAGCAGCGACACATCGGTGGCGACGACACGGTTGCTGAATGGTAGGGTACAGGTGGCTGCTGCCAGGCCAGGTGTGGCAATCATTACTGTTAGTGATGTGGACGGAAAAGCATGTCCCGATTCGTGCATGGTGACAGTGGTGCGTCCTGCCAATGATGCTTCGGGTGACGGATATATCGACATTGACGATTTGAACCTACTAATTAACGTTATTTTGGAAATTATTCCTACACCTCAGGGCGAAGAGTTGCCGTACTATGACGTTGATGGCAGCGGCAATGTGGATGTGGACGACTTGAACGTCATCATCAACATCATCTTGGGCAAGGATTCCAGCAGTGACATACAATATGTGGTGAACGGCGTTCGGTTCAAGATGGTCGCCGTGCAGGGCGGCACGTTTACGATGGGAGCCACCGCCGAGCAGGGCAGCGACGCGCAGAGCGACGAAAGCCCCACGCACAGCGTCACCCTATCGGACTACTACATCGGCACCACCGAGGTGACGCAGGCGCTGTGGGTGGCGGTGATGGGCAACAACCCGAGCAAATACACGGGCGATATGCAACGCCCGGTGGAGTGGGTGAGCTGGGACGACTGCCAGGCTTTCATCACCAAGCTGAACCAGTTGACGGGCGAGAGCTTCCGCCTGTCTACCGAGGCCGAGTGGGAGTACGCGGCTCGTGGCGGCAAAAAGTGCAAAGGGTACAAGTACGCTGGCGGCAACACCACTGACGATGTGGCCTGGTACGCCAGCAACAGCAAATCCACCACGCACGCCGTGGCAACGAAATCGCCCAACGAGCTGGGCTTGTACGACATGAGCGGCAATGTGTGGGAGTGGTGCCAGGACTATTTCAGCAACATCGACTACAGCAGTTCGCCGTCAACGAACCCCACGGGGCCAACAACGGGTACTTTCCGCACCCTTCGTGGTGGCAGCTGGTATGACAATGCCAGCCGCTGTAGTGTGTCGGAACGCCACGGCATCATGCCATCGGACACCAACAGCAACTTAGGACTCCGTCTCGCTCGTTAGTCTCCTTGTTGTTTCAAATGATTAAGGTATAAGAACCCATAGGAAAGCCGCAAGCTACAGATACAATATGCTTTATCAATGCGGAACAGGCGCGGTGCGCAATGGTCGGTGCGGAAAACCCAATACCCCTTCTTTGAGATGGGGCAGGGGAGGCCGTGGCGGGTTGATTGTATTGCTTCTGCTATGCTTGTTCCGGAGTGGTGCCGCCCGTGCCGGCGAGGCCGACAGCGTGCAGCTGCTGCGGCCGGTGAACGCGATGTTCACCGCCGAGGTGGGTCATGCGCGCGTGCTCGACACCTATCTGACCCCTATAGCCTACAGCGGCACCCACTTGGCCCTGGGCTACACCGCCACGCAGGCCACCGGCTTTGCTCCGCACCGCTGGACACGTCAGCTGTCCCTCGAGGCCAGCTATGCGCCCGCTCGCAACCCCGCACACAACCGCACCCTGCACACCCTCATGGCCGAAGGCGGCTGGTCGCTCATGCACCGCTGGCCAGGGTGGCGACCTGGCGTCAACGTGCTGCTGGGCGGCAGCACGCGTTTGCGCGCAGGTGCCGTCTATAACCCTTCGGGCAGCAACAACGTGGTGAGTGCCCACATCCACTGGAGCGTGGGAGCGGCGGGAATGATTGTGTGGAGCACACGTCTGCGCCGCGTGCCGGTCACGCTTTCCTATTCCATGACCTTGCCCGTGGCCGGTGTGTTCTTCTCGCCTGAGTACGACGAGAGCTTCTACGAGATTTACTTGGGCAATCACAGCCATCTGGCCCATTTCGGCTGGTGGGGAAACCGCTTCGACCTCGACCACCGCTTGAGCCTCGACCTGCACCTGGGCGGCACCATCGTGCGCGTGGGCTACCACGGCCGCTTCGAGCAGTCGTGGGTAAGCCACCTCGACACCAAGTTCAGCACCCACGCCCTGGTCATCGGCATTGGCGGCGATTTCCTCTCGATTCCACGCCGGGGAATCAACCCCAAGGCCAAGATTATCAATGGCTTGTGAGGCTCTAAACGAAAAAAGCCATTTCGATTAAGACGCAGTATCGCTACAATTTACCTTTCCCACTCTCCATATCCCATTCCCTATGCTCACCCCCCACAAAGTCGTCGCAGCCTCGCGCAATTGCGCATTAAAGTATTGTGCATGGAGCATGGTGCATTGTGCCTTGCTGCTGCTCATGGCCAGTTGCCACGATGAGCCGGAGCAGCGGCCCGACACGCCGCAGGGCAACTTCGACGCCCTCTGGACCATCATCGACGAGCATTACCCCTTCTTTGCCGACAAGCAGGTCGACTGGCAGGCCGTGGGCGACCATTACCGCCAGCTGCTCACCGACGACATGACCTCGCAGGAACTGTTCGACGTGTGCAGCGATATGCTCAAGGAATTGCGCGACGGACACACCAACCTCATCGCCTCGCACGACGTGTCGCGCTACTGGATTTGGGAGCAATACCCGGTGAACTACGATGAGCGGCTCATCGACGAGCATTACCTCAACTTCAACTACCGCCGCGCCTCGGGCATCAAGTACGCCCTGCTCGACAACAACTATGGCTATATGTACTATGCCTCGTTTGCCAGTCCCGTGGGTGAGGGCAACCTCGACCTGGTGCTCAACCACCTCGCCACCGCCGACGGCCTCATCATCGACGTGCGCAGCAATGGCGGCGGTTACCTCACCAACGTTGAGACACTCGTGGGACGATTCATCGACGAGCGCACCTATGTGGGCTCCATCCAGCACAAGACCGGGCCAGGCCATGACGATTTCAGCCAGCCATTCGACTATTACTTTGAGCCAACAAAGAACCACATTCATTACCAGAAACCCGTGGTCGTGCTCGCCAACCGAGGGTCGTTCAGCGCCACAAACAATTTCGTGTCGATCATGAAACATCTGCCGCAGGTCACCGTGGTGGGCGACACCACCGGCGGCGGCAGCGGGCTGCCATTCACCAGCGAGCTGCCCAACGGCTGGAACGTGCGCTTCTCGTCGTGCCCTGTGCGCGACCCCGGCGGACAAGTCACCGAGCACGGCGTGCCACCCGACGTCAGGGTGGACCAGTCAGCCGCCGACACACCCCAAGGCCGTGACACCCTGCTCGAAACCGCCTTCGCCATCCTCGCACGCAAGCGCTGAGCCGGTTTCGGGACGGCTGTACTCGATATTGTGAAAACAAGATTTTGCAGGTGTCCCAGATTTTTTTGAACCTTTTGTTTCTTTTAGTCAATAACGTTCATCCCCAGCGTCACCTTTTATACAGAAGACAGTTGTCATACTTATTCTCTTACATCTCATGACATCAGCCTCTTCCATAATAATCCTCATCGTTATAGCATTATTTGTTATCGGGGCATTCTGGCTTGCTTTCAACCGAGCCAAAATCAAGGGTAAGGTGGGAGAATTTAAGGTGTCGGCAATTCTTGCGACACTATCTAAAGACAATTATTTTGTTTTCAACAATATTACCTTGCCATCAAAATTCGGCACTACGCAAATTGACCATGTTGTAGTTTCGGTTTATGGAATCTTTGTCATAGAGACCAAAAACTATAAAGGTCTGATTTATGGCGGCGAGAATGCCGAAACATGGACAAAGAATATGTGGGGTAACAAGTATGAGTTTCGCAACCCGCTCAAGCAAAACTATGGTCATGTAAAGACGCTGCAACAACTACTGCATTTGCCCATGAGCGTTTTTTTACCTATCGTAGTCTTTAGCAATAGAGCTGACATTTTAGTTCAAACTGACAAAGAAGTCATCACCTTGTTCCACCTGCGCGGTACTATCACGAAACATAAGTCAGTTGTGTTCACGCAAGAGCAGGTGGGTGACTTCTGCAATAAGATAATGCAAGCCACTATTGAGGACAAGGGTACTAGCAAAAGGCACGTTCAGAATGTTCGAAGCAATGTTTATAGAAGGCAGCAAACTATCAAACGAGGCATTTGCCCACGATGTGGTGGAAAACTCGTTTTACGTCATGGACGCTACGGCTCATTTTATGGATGCAGCAACTATCCCAGCTGCAGATTCACCGTGGAAAGATAAGTCTTAACTATTTTGTAAAATGTTTTGTTATGCAGATAGAGTGCATGCACACTTGATGTCTATTATTCATATCCGATAAAAATCGAGTTGTCAGCTGCCCCCATCAAAAATGGGGATAGGCGTTTTGCCCATCCTCAAATCGTTTGTAATTTTGTGGTGCAAACAAAAAAATGACAAACGATGGACAAGGTGCAACAATTTTTTTAATTCCCGTGTTTGGCAGGATAGAAAATGATTGACAAGGGCGAAGAGATGAGAATCTTCATGGATTTGCCAAGGCGCAATGGCTGGCGGTCGCCCTCCAACGAGGGTGGGAACCCTGTTCTTGAAAATACGAAGACTATTA
Source organism: Muribaculaceae bacterium (assembly GCA_017443765.1). Classification (GTDB taxonomy): domain Bacteria; phylum Bacteroidota; class Bacteroidia; order Bacteroidales; family Muribaculaceae; genus Sodaliphilus. The sequence goes on from JAFSYB010000055.1 coordinate 12,581, forward strand.
CCCTCTTTACAGGCAGTATCAAGCGAGAAATAATCTTTTTCGAGTTTTATCGGACAGTAATTATTTAGACTAAAAGAACAGAATGAGCAAAAGAATGAGCAACTTAAAGATGGTAAACGCCTCTTTTCTCGCCAGCAATGAATTGATTGACTCATTAATGCGCATATCATTGTTTTTTTGAACCTTTTGTTCCTTTTAGTCTATATTCTCCTTTTAAAGCCGGCACCGATTTGCATGAAACAATCTGAAAGTGATGGGTTTGTGCGGGAGTCAAATCATGGCGTTGCGCCGCGCTGTCAACCCCAATGCGGCTCCAGCAATTTATAGCGACCAACCATTGAACCCACCATTCGATTCTTTTTTGCAATTTATAGAACTCACTTCAAGAATTATGTGTATATTTGCAACCCGAATGATTGAGCGGTCATTCGCCGATTGCCGATAGTTCAACGCAAAATATAAATGGTATGGGACTTTTAGAAGATCTTATCCGCAACACGCAGGGCGGCACGGGCGGCGGCCTGGACGACATCCTGCAGCAGCTGGGGCGTGACGGCGAGTCGTCGAGTACGGGCAGCGTGCTCGACGAAATCCGGCGGCGCATGGGCGGCGGCACCGCGCAACAGCCGGGCGCGCCGGCCACCACCGGCAATGCACCGGCCAGCGGCGACATAAGCGTGGAGGAGCTGGAACGCCAAATGGGCATCGGTCGTCGCACGGGCGGCACCTCGCAGCAGCAGCCCTACCCGCAGCAGCAGCCCTACCCGCAGCAGCAAACCTACCCGCCGCAGCAGCCCTACCCGCAGCAGCCCTACCCGCAGCAGCCCTCGCAAGTGCCGCAATTTCCGCAGCAGCAGTCCGAACCGCTGCCCCAGCAGGAGCAGCCCGCGCAGCAGCAGTCGACGGGAGGCGGGCTGATGAGCATCCTGAAGGTTATTGGCTTGGGAGCCATCGCACTGATGATTATGAAGAAATTCAAAAAATGATGGAGGACACCACGATGAATATCCAGAATCCCCAACTGCTTGAGCAAGTTATCCGGTTAGTGGCCCGCACGGGGCTGTTTTTCGCCAAGGCCGATGGCCAGTACAGCGAGCGCGAGCGGGTGTTTGTGCAGGCGTTCATCGACCTGCTGGCCCGGCAGGGCGATGCCGCCCAGGCGCGTGCCCTGGTGGACGATGCAACCAGCGAGCGCATCTCTCTCGACAGCTTGGTTCACGACACCCGCCAGGTGCTTGCACAACTGCCGCCCGACGATGCCGACGTGGTGAAACTCCTGCTCTACGCTTTTATCAACGATGTGGTCAAGGCCGACGGCGACACGTGCGAGGCCGAGCGCGAAGCCCAGCGCCAATGGTGTGCCGCGCTGGCCAACCCACAAGATTAAGCCTCATGGAGATTTTACGCACCCAGGCCACGTTGCCAATGTCGCAATTCCTGCGCGACTACCGCGACGCAGAGCGTGTGTGGGGCTGTTGCGCGGCGTGTGACAACTATGGCCGCCTGTGGAGCTGCCCCCCGCTGGAGCGCGACGTGGACGGCTGGCTGGTCGCCTATGGCTCGGTGTGCCTCTTTGCCTCGCAGGTTTTTCTCACCGGTTGCCACGCCCGGGATGCCGGCGAGGCCGAGCGCGTTGTGCAACGCGCCCTGGATGCAGCCTGGGAGATTGAGCTGCCGCGACTTTACGCCCTTGAGGCCGCCACTGCTGGCAGCTGCGTGTTCACTGGCCGCTGCCGCCTGTGCCGCCCCGGTGCCTGCACCCGCGCCGAGGGAAAACCGTGCCGGCACCCCGACCGCTTGCGCTACAGCCTCGAGGCTCTGGGCTTCGACCTGGAGAAGGCCAGCCGCGAACTGCTTGGCATCACCCTGCAGTGGGCCACCGGCAGCCAGTTGCCCCGCTACCTCACCCTGCTCACTGCCATCGCTACTCCATAATATTCTATTGCAGACCAATGAAAAAAGAAACATTATACATTGTGGTGCCATGCTACAACGAGACCGAGGTGCTGCCCTCGACCACCGAGCGCCTTGTGGGGCTGCTCGGTGAGTTGGTGCACGGCGGTCAGGTGGCCGACGACAGCCGAATCCTGTATGTGGACGACGGCTCGGCCGACGGCACCTGGGCGCTGATCGAGCAGCTGGCTGCGCAGCACACGTGCGTGTGCGGCGTGAAGCTCGCCGGCAATGTGGGGCATCAGAACGCGCTGATGGCCGGCTTGGAAACCGCCATCGAGGCCGCCGACATCACGGTGACCATCGATGCCGACTTGCAGGACGACATCAGCGTGATTCCCGACATGGTGGCGCGATGGCGCGAGGGGGCCGACATCGTCTACGGCGTGCGCCGTGAGCGCAAGACCGACACCTGGTTCAAGCGCACCACGGCACAGACATTCTACCGCCTGATGTCGCGCCTGGGTGTGAAGAGTGTCTATAACCACGCCGACTACCGCCTGATGAGCCGCCGCGCCGTGGCACAGCTGATGCGCTACCGCGAGCGAAACCTGTTCTTGCGTGGCATTGTACCGCTGGTGGGCTTCCCGTCGGCCTGTGTGTATTACAACCGCTCGGCCCGTCTGGCCGGCGAGAGCAAGTACCCGCTGCGCAAGATGCTCAGTTTTGCGGTCGATGGCATCACCTCGTTCAGCATCAAGCCCGTGCGCATGGTGTTCACACTGGGCGTGCTGTTTACGCTCATTGCCCTGGGCATACTCATTTACACGCTTGTGGCCTATTTCACCGGCCGTGCGGTGAGCGGCTGGGCGTCGCTCATCCTCTCGCTGTGGTTCATCGGCGGCTGTGTGCTCATCGGCCTGGGCATCGTGGGCGAATACATCGGCAAAATCTACATCGAGGTCAAAGACCGCCCCCGCTACAACATCGAGAGCAAATTGCTCAAGTGACGGTTGTAGACCCCACCTTAAATGATGCGGTGTTGCAGCCAAAGTCCGAAGACGGGGTCGGTGAGATAGAGCATCCCGCGACCACGCGATTCAACCAAGTCTTTACTGAGCATCACGGTTTTCAAGCGGGTGATGTTTGATGGGCTGCCCAGCTGATATTCCTCCCTGACTTTTTGTTCTCCAAAAGCAGTGTGGACATCATTGACTATGGCACGGAGGAAATGCAACTGATAGGCCGAGAGTGGCTCAATCTGTTGCATGAACAAAGGCTCATTGGTGTTGAGTAAATCCGCGATGGATAAACGTAATTGTTCCTCGGTCGCTGTCTCTGCTTCATTGACCCTTGAAAACAGTAACCATGCCAGTTGTTGCACGTATGATGAGTAGTTCTCTACTGTTTCGGTCAGTCGCTGAGCCATTTCTCGTGAAATGTGCCGGTTGCGGTCTTCAAAGTGTTGCACAATATAATCAACCCACAATGCTGTCGGTATTTTTCCCAAAAAGATGTTGTCTCCGAATTGATAAAACGGCATATTGCGACGTTGGAAAATAGTGTTCATCAAATGCATTTTGCAGCCAAACAGGCAGTAAGAAGTGCGCTGTTGGTGTTGCCACACTGACCGTAGGCGTTTCTGAACTTTCAACGAATCAGGTAGTTCGCCCAGTTGCTGGAACTCATCGATGCAAACAACGATACGTTTCCCTCGTTTTTGGGCGATTTTTTCAGGTAACGAAAGAATCTCTTCGGGTGTGTGGGTTTTGGGGGTGATTCCTAACGAAAGCGAGAAATCAGCGTTGGGTTCGGGAGAGAATGTGATTTTGGGCGTGAGGCGAATCAGGAACTCTTTGGTCGTTTCCAACCATTTTTCGGCGTGCGATTCGGTCTGTTTGAGCACTGCCGCCGCAAGCGCATTGTATAATTCATATTCAGTTTTGCACGCGAACATGTCAAGATACACGACAAGGACATCTTTGTTGGTTTTCTCCATCTGTTTTTTGACCTGCTTGACCAGCGAAGTCTTGCCAATGCGACGCGGCGAGATGAGGATGGTGTTGATGCCCTCGGAGAAATTTGCCATCAGTCTGCGGGTTTCTTCCTCGCGGCCGATGAAATTGTAGTCCGTCACGGCTGCGCCGAACATGAAGCTTTTCTTTTCCATTTTCCCTTGTTTATTTTCGGCAAAGGTAATACTTTATTTTCAATTACACAATGTTGTGCATTAAAACTTACACAATATTGTGTTGCACAATCTTGTGTAATGTGGTGCTTCTATGCCTTTAATTCATTGACTATAAATTTGTTGTCTATATCCTGTTCGCAGCTGTTTAAATTCGTCTGATTCGTGCAATTCGCATTTTGGTGGGTTCTATATATTGCTTGAGCCCATATTGGGCTTATGCAAGGTGCTCATCTTCGAGGAGCCTCCATTGGCGCGCTTTTCCCCCACCATTCAGTCGCTGCGCTCCCGTCATGGCGGGGTTTTCTGTTTTGTCATCGCCTGTCGGCGATAGAGACTGTGGCATCTCCGTAATAATCTGAGACCTATGGCTCATTTTGCAGGATGTGACATCGCTTAAACACCGATTCCCACTGGTGTTTTGAGCAATTCAAACAATTCAGACCATAAATCGACCTTTGAAAACGCCCTATAGCTCATTTTGCAGGACAGGACAGATCTTCAACGGCGATAGCCACTAACTTTGCAGGCATTTCAAAAGACCAAAAGCGAAGTTAGAATGAACAAGAAGAAATGCAA
>JAFSYB010000056.1 GCA_017443765.1 Muribaculaceae bacterium
CTCAAAACAAGTTTTGGTTTTTCGCTCGGCTTGCACTAACGTTGCACTGCGCGCCAAATTAGGCTGCGCCTCGGAAAAACTCAAAACAAGTTTTGGTTTTTCGCTCGGCTTGCACTAATTTTGCAAACTAAAACAGCTTAAAGCTATGCAAGCAATTATTTTGGCCGCCGGCATGGGGCGGCGACTGGGTGAGCACACCCGCGACAACACCAAGTGCATGGTGCCGGTGAACGGCGTCCGGCTCATCGACCGGCTACTCACGCAGCTCGCCAGGCTCGACCTGCGGCGGGTCGTCATCGTGCTGGGATACAAAGGCGACAACCTGCGGCAATATCTGGGCGACAACTATCACGGCAAGCTCCCTATTGAATATGTGGAGAACCCCATCTACGACCGCACCAATAACATCTACTCGCTTTCGCTGGCCAAGCACAAACTGCAAGAAGACGACACCCTGCTCGTGGAAAGTGACTTGATTTTCGACGACACGTTCTTTCCCAGGATTGTCGCCTGCACGCACCGCAATGTGGCACTCGTGGCCAAGTACGAGCCGTGGATGGACGGCACCATGGTGCGCATCGATGCCGATGACAACATTGTGAGCTTTGTGCCGCGCAAGGCGTTTGATTATGCCGAGGTCGACAATTATTATAAAACGGTGAACATTTACAAGTTCAGCCGCGATTTTCTGCACGATGTGTATGTGCCGTTCCTCGATGCCTACAGCCAGGTGATGGGCAACAACGACTACTACGAGCAGGTGCTGCGTGTGATCACCTCGCTCGACCGCGTGGAGATGAAGGCACTCACTGTGGGTGATGCCCGATGGTATGAGATCGACGACGCGCAAGACCTCGACATTGCCAGCACCATCTTTGCCGACGAGCACGAGCGGCTGCCGATGTACACGCGCCGCTATGGCGGCTACTGGCGATTCCCGAAACTGCTCGACTTCTGCTACCTGGTGAACCCGTTTTTCCCGCCGCAGCGGCTGCGCGACGAAATCCGTGCCAATTTCGACAACTTGCTCACCCAGTACCCGTCGGGAATGTGGGTGAACTCGCTGCTCGCAGGCAAGTATTTCGGCATCAATCAGCATTTTGTGGTTGTGGGCAACGGTGCCGCCGAACTCATCAAGAGCCTGATGACGTGCAACGCCGGCAGGGTGGGGGTGGTGTTCCCGACTTTCGAGGAGTACCCCAACCGCCTCGACCCCGACCGCATTGAGCGATTTGTGCCTCAAGATCCCGACCTGCGCTACACCGCCGATGAATTGATGGCGCATTTCGACGGGTGCGACATTCAGTGTCTGCTGCTCATCAACCCCGACAACCCCAGCGGAAACTTTATCCCCCTGGCCGATGTGCTGCGTCTCGAGGCGTGGTGTGCCGAGCGCGACATTCGTCTGGTGGTCGATGAGTCGTTCGTTGATTTCACCGACGACTGGGCCACCAACTCGCTGCTGCACGATGCTCTCCTGACCGCTCACCCCATGATGGTGGTGGTCAAGAGCATCAGCAAGAGCTACGGCGTGCCTGGCCTGCGTTTAGGCATCATGGCCAGTGCCGACACCGACTTTATTGACTGGATGAAACACGATGTGGCCATCTGGAACATCAACTCGATGGCCGAGTTCTACTTGCAGATTTTCAATAAATATGCCAGTGTTTATCAAGAGGCTTGCGCAAAGTTTGTGGCCGAGCGCCGGCGATTTGCCAATCGACTGGCCGAGGTGGGCTGGTTGCGGGTGATTCCCTCGCAGGCCAACTATTTCTTGTGCGAGGTCATGGGAGGCATCACCTCGACACAGCTCACCGAGCTGCTGCTGACCAGGCACAACATTCTCATCAAAGACTGCAACACCAAAAACGCGCTCCAGCACCGCAACATGGTGCGCATTGCCATACGTGGCATCAGCAACAATGACCGGCTGGTGGAGGCACTTAAAACGCTTGAGCCATGAACTCGGCAGTAGCCACCAATCGTGTTGCCATCATGCAGTACGACCTGATCAGTGCTTGCGGCATCACCCCGGCCACCTGCGTGCAGTGGGTCGAGGACTCGTTCCGCATGAAGCCTCACGCCACATTGCCGCCCAAAATCAGTCTGCACCCGCAGGGCGACGACTTTTTCAACACCATGCCTGTGCTGCTGCCGCCCGAGTGCGGGCGGTTTGCCGTCAAGGAGGTGCACCGCATCGTGGGCCAAGAGCCGGCACTCGGTTCCGACCTCTTGCTCTACGACAGCCGCACGGGACGCTTACTGGCCATCATGGACGCCGATTGGATAACGGCCATGCGCACCGGGGCTGTTGCCGCCTTGAGCGTGCGTCTGTTCCAGCGCGGCGGCGTGGACACCTATTCGGTTATGGGCTTGGGCAACACGGCGCGGGCAACTGTGCTCTGCCTGCTCGATGTGTTGGGTGCTAAGCCGGTCACACTGCGCCTGTTGCGTTACAAAGACCAGGCCGAGGCGTTTGCCCACCGTTTCAAAGACCGTGACAACGTGACATTTGAGATTGTTGATGATGTGCACGATTTTGTGGCGAGTGCCGATGTGCTCATCTCGTGCATCACAGCGGCCTCCGGGCTGGTGTGCGACCGCGACGAGCTGTTCAGCCCGGGCATGCTCCTCATTCCCATCCACACGCGGGGATTCCAAAACTGCGACCTCTTTTTCGACAAGGTGTACGGCGACGACCGCGGCCATGTGCAGGGATTTCGCTATTTCGACCGGTTTCGCCACTTTGCCGAACTCACCGACGTGCTGCTCAATGCCGACCCTGGCCGCGAGAGCGACCAGGAGCGCATCTTGTGCTACAACATCGGCTTGGGGCTGCACGACGCAGTGTTTGCCAGTCGCCTCTACGACCTGCTGATTGGCCAGTGCACCGAGTTTATTGACCAGCGGAAGGAAACCCGCAAATTCTGGCTCTGACTGTGGCACGGCATTTCTTGAGCAAGGCACTACGCTACGCCTACCTGCATGGCTGGCTCTACCGCCGCATCGCCGACATTCACCGCCGTCGTGTCCACGCCATTCGTCGGCGCGGTCCCGGCAATCCGGTCAAGGTGGTGTTTTTCGCCATGAGCGTGAGCATGTGGCGCTACCAGCACCTCTACGAGCTAATGAGCCGTGACTCGCGCTTTGAGACCCATATTGTGATTTCGCCCAGCATCGACTATGCTCGTGAGCAGCAGCAGCGCGATGCGCAGGCATTGCGAAACTACTTTAATGAACACGGAACGCCTTTTGTTGACTTCGACCTGGATTGCGCGGTGGACGTGAAATCACGGTTCGACCCCGATGTTGTGTTCTACCCCCAGCCATACGAGCATTTGCTCACGCCCAAGCACGACTGCACGGCGTACTACGACCGGCTGGTGTGCTATTACCCCTACGCATTCTGGACCAGCAAGGGCAAGTGGAGCTACAATTTCCATTTTCACAACCTGGCCTGGCGGCTCTACTACTCCACGCGAATGCACCTCAAAGAGGCGCAAAACACGGCTTGCAACCGTGGACGCAACGTGCGTGTGGTGGGCTATCCCAATGCCGACGACTACCTAAAGCAAGACTTTAACGAATCGGTGTGGAAGCTTATTAATGATGGCGTTAGACGCAAGAGAATCATTTGGGCGCCACACTATTCCATCACGCCTGAGTTTGGGCTGGTGCCTCGGTCGCAGTTCTTGTCGCTGGCCGAGCCAATGCTGCGACTGGCACGCGAACAGCATGACGCCATCCAAGTGGCTTTCAAGCCGCACCCACGTCTGCTCACCGAGCTTTACCGCCACCCGGAGTGGGGGCGCGAGCGCGCCGACGCCTACTACCGCTCGTGGGCCGAGGGCGAGAACACCCAAGTGGAAACCGGCGAATTTGTCGACCTGTTCATGACCAGCGATGCCATGATTCACGACAGCGGCTCGTTTGCCGTCGAGTACCACTACAGCCTCAACCCCGTGATGTTCACCTCGCCCGACTTGGAGCCGCTTTTGGCCACACAGAGCGAGTTTGGCCGCACGGCCTACAAGCTGCACTACCAGGGACGCGACATGAGCGAGGTGGAGGCGTTTGTGCGCGATGTGGTGCTTGGCGGCCACGACACCATGCGCTCCTGGCGAGAGTGGTTCTTCAACGAGCACCTGCTCCCGCCCGGTGGCAAGACGGTGGCCCAGAACACGCTCGACGACCTGGCTTGGTCGCTCTTCGACGAGCCGCTGGAATGAGATGCAACAGTCGGCAACGCACCCTTGACATGCCCCATGAAATGTTAACGAATTAAAAAGTCTGGGGGCTGATTTGCTCGGTAACGGAACATTTTTGTATATTTGCACTTTAATTAACCGGGTTGATGTCGGGGGCTTAATGTGGGTTCTGCCCTGACATAACCTTTTATAAGAGAAAGCAGACCCACACCACAAAAAAATATGAAGAAAGTTTTACTAACTCTGGTGGCGCTGCTGACGATGTCGGCGGCAGCCAACGCTGCGGAAACTGGCGGCTACATTGTGACGAAGGTTTCCAACCCATTCAGTGGCGAGCGTGAGATTGACGGCCTGATGCCCGGCGGCGACCGCGAGAACAGCTACACCTGGCGCCTGGCCATGCGTGGCGACGAGATTTACATCGCCACCGCACGCAACATCGCCAGCGCACTGGTGAACATGTACGCGCCGGCCTTTGCCGAAAGCGGCATCTCGAACGACACCTTCTGGGCCATGATCGACCTGGTTTCCAACGGCGACATCCTGCGCAACGACACCCCGCAGGGCGCAAACATCATTTGCTACAACCGCAAGACCGATGAGTTCAAGGTGGTTTACACGGCCGAGCCTTCGGTGTATTTCCGCATGGCCGTCACCTTTGGCGACGATGTGTATTTCGGCTCCTACTCGGCCGACCCCACCATGCCGCAGTACATTCTCAAACTCGACAAGAATGGCAACTTCACCAAGGTGTTCGAGACTTCCGGCTCGGTGTCGCTGCGCGCCAACTGCGTGTACGACAACCACCTGTTCTTTGCCGGTGCCGATGCCCGTGAGGTGGTCACCGGCGACCACGAGGGTGTACCCTCGAAGATGGCCGTTCTGCGCAAGAGCAACGGCGACGACACCAAGTGGACCCGCGTGGCCGACTACAAGGACTTCGGTGAGATTCCCTACGACCCCATCATGAGCAGCTGGGCCGGTTGCCCCATTTGGGAGCTTGCCACCCACGATGGCTACATCTATGCCACCGCACCAAGCATGAGCGGCTTTGTGATGTTCAAGGGTCACCCGGCAGCCGCCGGCGAGACACCCAACGAGTACGGCTGGTACTGGGAAGAGGTTGTGGGCCTGAACAACGGCATCAACAACCCCGGCCTGAGCGACGTGGTGGGCGGCGAACCCGGCACGATGAGGTCGCTGATTGGCTCGGTGTTTGAGTTCAACGGCGAGCTGTATGCCTACAATTTCGACCACTCCTTTGGCGGCGAGGCCGCCGCTTTCGCAGGCATGATGCAGCAAATTGCCGGCTCAGGCGCAAAAGCCTCGGAGTACTTGTTCTATATGTACAACTCGCTGCAAAACCCGCAGAAGGTGTGGAAGCTCAACGATGCCACCGGAAAATTTGAGGAGTGCAAGGGTTTCACCGAGCTGATGGAAGGCACCACCAACGAGTATGTGTGGCGCATGGGCGAGTACGACGGACAGCTCTATGTCTCCACGATGGACGCCGGTATCTTCTACGGCTACATGACCCAGCTCACCAATGGCAGCTTCTTCACCATGAGCAAGGAGGAGAGAGACCAGAAAATTGGCTATCTCAAGAACGTGATCGACATCTTGTTGCTCTTCAAGCGCAACGAGTTCGTGTCCTCGATTATCGAAGACCTGGAACAGCTCAAGAGCCTCCTCGAGGAGTTTGAGGAGAGCGGCCAGGCCAACGAGCAGCTGCTCGCGCTGCTGGAGCGTTACCAGGAGCTGATCGACAGCCTGCTCAAGAAGCTTGACGATTATATCAATGGTGGCGGCAATGCTGCCGTTGTCGAGGCACTGGCCCAGGCCATGCTTGGCGGCGACAACGAGGCCATCGACCAGGCCAACGCCCTGGCCGCCCTGGCACAGCTGCCTAATGATTACTTCACCACTGCCGCCAACCGCGCAAAGCGCCAAATCGCCCAAAACGGCTACGACCTGGTCGAGACCGAGCTCAAGGCCAACATCGAGGACGTGTTCCAGGCCGTGTATGACTACATCAAGCAGGGGCTTGACGAGATTGCCGACCGCCTCGATGTCAAGGGCATCAAGATGTACCTTGAAATCAACCAAATGGTGCGTGACGACGAGTGGGGCTTCGACTTGGTGCGCACGTCCGACGGTGTTGACTTCGAGGTAATCACCCGCGACGGCTTCGGCGACAAGTACAACTACGGCTGCCCGTCGTTCCTGGCCACCGAGGAGGGCATGTACATCGGCACGTGCAACCCGTTCTACGGCGGACAGCTGCACCTGCTCACCAACCTCAAGGAGCCCGAGGTGGGCGTTGCCACCATCGAGGCCGACAGCAAGCAGCACAGCGACGTGTACTACACGCCCAGCGGCTTGCGCATCGTGGGCGCTCCCACCGAGCCTGGCATCTACATCAACGATGGCCGCAAGGTGATTGTCCGTCCGTGACGCCTCATGCCGGCTGACCACTTCCGAGCCCTCACACGATCCGGAATGAGACAGCACGGATATTAATCCTTAAAGGTGCCTCCCAATGGTTTTCCCGTCGGGAGGCACTTTTTGGGCAATTTGCGCCCCAATTGTATGCTTGACGACAAGGGGCGAAATGTTAATAATCCAAAATTGTTTGGCGCATTATGCATGAGTAATGAACCTTTTTTGTAATTTTGCATAATTAACAATGAGCCAATGCTGGGGATAAAATGTGGGTTCTGCCCCGGCGGCGGTTTTTTTTATAATGAGAAAGCTGACCCACACCATGAAACAGTGAAAAAAATTTTACTAACCCTTGCGGCTCTGCTGTCATTATCGACGGTTGCCACTGCCGCTGGTGACGAGGGCAACTATGTGGTCACCAAGATTTCGAATCCCGACCGTGGCGAAGGCGAGGTTGACGGCCTGATGCCCGGTGGATTCCGTGAGAACAGCTACACTTGGCGTCTTGCCGAGCGTGGTGATGAGATTTTCATTGCCACCAGCCGCAACCTGGCCAATGGCGTGGTGAATATGTTCACCCCGGTGCTCACGCAGTATAACATCTCGACCGATACATTCTGGTCGATTGTCGATGCTGTCACTAACGGCGACATTCCCCACAACAGTGCCACGCCCAACGAGGGCGCAAACATCATCAGCTACAACCGCAAGACTGATGAGTACAAGGTGCTCTACACTGCCGAGCGCACCATCTACTTCCGCATGGCCGTCACCTTTGGCGAAGATGTTTACTTTGGCACCTACTCGGCCTATCCCAACATGCCGCAGTATCTGCTCAAGCTCGACAAGCAAGGGAACTTCACCAAGGTGTTCGAGACTTCTGGTTCGGTATCGCTGCGCGCCAACTGCGTGTACGACAACCACCTGTTCTTCGCCGGAGCCGATGCTCGCGAGGAGGTTGACCCCAACGACCCGCGCACTCCCTGCAAGATTGCCGTGCTGCGCAAGAGCAATGCCGACGACACCAAGTGGACCCGCGTGGCCGACTACAAGGACTTCGGCGAGTATGCCTACGACCCGATGATGTTCAACACCACGGGCTGTCCCGTGTGGGAGCTGGCCGTGCACAACGACTACATCTATGCCAGCGGCCCCAGCACCGAAGGTATGATTATCTTCCGTGGCCACCCGGCTGCCGCCGGCGAGACGCCCAACGAGTACGGTTGGTACTGGGAAGAGGTTGTGGGTCTGAACAACGGCATCAACAACCCCGGCCTGAGCGACATCGTGGGCGGCGAGCCCGACACCTACCGCTCGGTGCTTGGCTCGGTGTTTGAGTTCAACGGCGAGCTCTACTCCTACACCTTCGACCACACCGTGGGTGGCATGCAGACTGCCATCACCGGCATGCTTAATCAAATTGCCGGCCAGCCCGTGAAGGCTTCCGAGTATCTCCGCTACATCTACAGCACCCTCCAGCATCCCCAGAAAATCTGGAAGCTGAACGATGCCACCGGAAAGTTTGAGGAGTGTGTCAACTTCACCAAGCTCACCGAGGGCACTACCAACGAGTACATCTGGCGCATGGGCATCTACGATGGCCAGCTCTACATCTCCACCATGGACTCGGGTGTGTGCTATGGCTACCTCACCCAGCTCACCAACGGCAGCTTCTTCAGCATGACCCCCGATGAGCGCGCACAGAAGATTGAGTACATTCAGAAAGTGATTGACATCCTCACCCGCTACCAAAATAACAAGAGCATTGCTGAGCTCATCGCTCAACTGGAGGAAATGAAGGACTTCCTGGAGCAGTTTAAGGAGGACGAGCAGATTGACGAGCAGACACTGGCAATTCTGGAACAATATCAGGAGATGATTGACCAGCTTCTGAAGCTTCTCGAGGACTACATCAACGGTGGCAATTCCGCCGAGGTGCAGGCACTGGCCCAGGCCATGATTGGCGGCGACAGCGAGGCCATCGCCTATGCCAACGCACTGGCCGCACTGGCACAGCTGCCCGACGACTACTTCACCAACGCTGCCAGCCGCGCAAAGCGCCTCATCGCACAAAATGGCTATGACGCTGTCGAGGCTCAAATGATTGGCAGCATCGAAGACGCATTACAGGCACTCTATGATTACCTCAAGAACAGTCTGGAAGAGATTGCCGACCGCATCGATGTCAAGGGCATCCAGATGTATGCCTACATCAACAAGATGGTGCGCGAGGACGAGTGGGGCTTCGACCTGTTCCGCACTTCCGACGGCGTTGACTTTGAGGTGATTACCCGCACGGGCTTTGACGACAAGTACAACTACGGTTGCCCGTCGTTCCTCGCTACCGAGGAGGGTATGTACATCGGCACGTGCAACCCGTTCTATGGCGGCCAGCTGCACCTGCTCACCAACCTCAAGGAGCCCGAGGTGGGTGTCAGCACCATCGCAGCCGACAGCAAGCAGCTCAGCGACGTGTACTACACGCCCAGCGGCTTGCGCATCGTGGGCACTCCCACCGAGCCGGGCATCTACATCAACGATGGCCGCAAGGTGATTGTCCGCCCATGACACCTCATGCCGGCTGACCACTTCCGAGCCCTCCCATGAGCCGGAATGTGATAGCCTGGATGTAAATCCTTTAAGGTGCCTCCCAATGCTTATCCATTGGGAGGCTCTTTTTCGGCGCAAAAACACCCCGCATTCCAAGAAAAATGACTAATTTTGCATTTCAAGATGTCTGGAGAATTGCGCGACAAGACTGTGCGCGGCGTGGCTTGGAGCTTCGTGGAGCGCTTCTCGGTGCAGGGGGTGACCTTCCTGCTCGAGCTCGTTATTGCTCGCATCATCGGGCCGGAAAGCTACGGCCTAATAGCCATGCTTGCCATCTTCATGGCTGTGTCGCAGGTGTTTATCGATGGCGGGTTCTCCAGTGCGCTCATCCAGAGCAAGGAGCGCGACGAGCGCGACTTTTCCACTGTGTTCTGGGTCAATCTTGCCATCAGCCTGCTGGCATATACCGCACTGTTTGCCGCAGCACCGGCCATCGCGTCTTTCTTCGGGCAACCCCTTCTGTGCGACATCACCCGCGTGTATTCGCTCAACCTGGTCATCAACTCGCTGGTGGCCGTGAACAAGACCAAGCTCACGATTGACGTCGATTTCAAGACACAGTCCAAAATATCCTTTTTCAGTGCTTTGCTCTCAGGGTTGGTCGGGCTGGCAATGGCACTGATGGGGTGGGGTGTGTGGGCACTGGTGTGGCAAGCCATCGCATCGGCGGCGCTGAATGTGGTGTTCAGCTGCTGGTATGTGCGCTGGTGGCCGCACGAGCGCTTTAGCACAAAGGCTTTCAAGAGGCTGTTTGCCTTCGGCTCCAAGCTGCTGGTGGCTTCACTCATCAGCAGTGTCTATGCCAAGGTATACGACATGGTGATTGGCAAGAAATTCACCAGCACCGACTTGGGGCTTTACAGCCGCGCCGACAAGTTCAACCAGTTTGCCAGCACCAATATCAGCGGCATCCTCTCGCGAGTGTCGTTCCCGGTATTGAGCGAGATTCAGGACGATGACGCACGTCTGCTTCGCGTTTATCGGCAGTACGTGCAGCTGTCGGCATTGGTGGTGTTCCCGCTCATCTTGGGAATGTGCGGCCTTGCCGCCCCGCTGATTCACACCCTGCTCGGCGATCGGTGGATGGGCTGCGTGCCGCTCTTGCAGGTGCTGTGCCTGGCCTATGTGTGGGACTGCGTGATTATGGTCAACCTCAACCTCATCTATGTCAAGGGACATTCCGACTATGTGCTGCGCCTCGAGGTTGTGAAAAAGCTTATTGCCTTTGGCATCCTGCTGCTCACCATGCAGTGGGGGTTGTTGGCCATCTGCTGGGGGCGCGTGGCCTATTCGCTCATTGCCTTCTGGCTCAACACCTACTACACCCGCCGGTTGCTCGGTTACGGTTTTCTCACGCAGTTGCGCGAGATTCTCCCCATGCTGCTCATGTCGGCTGTGGTGGCCAGCCTGGGGCTTGGCGTGACGGAGATGATAAAGCCCGCATGGCTTGCGCTGGCTGTGGGGGTGATTGCTGGTGTGATAACGTACGTTGCTATGTGTTATATGTTTAAGATAGAATCTTTCAAGCAATTGTTGAATATTGTCAAAACCCGAATTCACCATGCCTGAAGCAAGAAACACAACAAATAGTTCCAAGCCAGTGTCGCGGGCGGTGCGTGACAGCAACATGGAGCTGCTGCGCATCATGGCCATGGTGCTGGTGATGGTGGTGCACGCCAATTTCCGCGCCCTGCCCGTGCCTGGCGCAACGGCGATTGCCACGAGCCCGACCTCGGCCTGGCTGCAGTTCCTCACCGAGGGGCTGTCGATTGTGTCTGTCAATCTGTTTGTGCTGCTGTCGGGTTGGTATGGCATTCGCCCCAAAGTGCACCGCTTTGCCGAACTGCTGTTCCAGGTGCTGTTTTTCACCCTCATCGGGGTGGGGGTGAGCGAACTGTTGGTGCCTGGCAGTGCGGTGGGTGCACCTGATTTTTGGAAACGTTTCTTCATGCTTGGCGACGGACATTACTGGTTTGTGAAGACCTATATCGCCCTTTACCTGTTGGCTCCTGTGCTCAACGCCTATGTGGAGAGTGCGAGTCGCCGTGGGTTTGCATGGTTGCTTGCCGCGTTCTTCACGTTCCAGTTCATCTTTGGCTGGCTGTGGGAGGCCGTCACATGGTTCAAGGCCGGCTACTCGCTCACCTCGTTCATGGGATTGTATCTGCTGGCACGTTACATCCGCCTCTATCCCACGCGCATTTGGCGCATGAGCCGCTGGTGCGACCTGGCTATCTACTTAGCCGTGGCTCTCGTTCTTGCGGTGGCCATGTTCCACATCAAGCGCAACAGTGGGCTGGGGGGCTTCCTCTACTTCTATAATTGTCCGCTTGTGATTCTTTCGGCTGTGCATCTCATGCTGTTTTTCAGCAAACTGTCGTTCAAGAGCCGCCTTGTGAACTGGTTGGCCATCTCGGCGTTTGCCATCTATCTCACCCACAGCGGCACTTTCCTGTGGACCTACTACGACGACGCCATCCGCCTTTGGTTTGCCGGCGAGAGCCGTTTCACATTCATCTTGTACGCGGCCGCGATGATGGCCGCAGTGTTTGTCGTGTCAATCTTGCTCGACAAGATGCGGCTGTTGATGTGGAAGCCTATTGAACGTGTAATGATTAGCTGTAGACATGGAAAACTATCTTGACCAACTCAACGCCCAGCAGCGAGCAGCGGTGGAATACTGCGATGGCCCGCAACTGGTGATTGCGGGAGCCGGCTCGGGCAAGACGCGTGTGCTTACCTACAAAATCGTGCATCTGTTGCAACTGGGACTGGCTCCCTGGCGCGTCATGGCCCTCACGTTCACCAACAAAGCTGCCCGCGAGATGCGTTCGCGCATCGAGCAGCTGGTGGGTGGCGAAGTGGCCCGCCAGCTGTGGATGGGCACCTTTCACAGCATCTTCTCGCGGTTGCTGCGCATCAACGCCGAGCGTATAGGCTTCCGCCACGATTTCACCATCTACGATGCCAGCGACTCGCGGTCGCTCATCAAACTCATTGTGCGCGACATGGACCTGGACGAGAAGGATTACAAGCCGGCCACGCTGCAAGCCATCATCTCCAGTGTGAAGAATGCGCTCATCTCGCCCGACGACTACGAGCACCACGCCGGGCTGCGAGGCGAGGACGACCGCGCTCAACGGCCGATGACCTACGCCATCTACAAGACCTATTGGGAGCGTTGCCGCGTGGCCGGTGCCATGGACTTCGACGACCTGCTCTTCTACACCAACATCCTGCTGCGCGACTGCCCCGACCTGCTCGAGAAATACCAGCAGATGTTCCAGTACATCCTTGTCGATGAGTACCAAGACACCAACTTTGCCCAGCACCTGATTGTGCTTCAGCTCAGTCAAAGTCACAACCGGCTGTGTGTGGTGGGCGATGATGCCCAGAGCATCTACTCGTTCCGGGGTGCAAACATCGACAACATCCTCACCCTGGAGAAAGCTTACCCCGAACTGCGCACGTTCAAGCTCGAGCGCAACTACCGCTCCACGCAGACAATTATCAACGCCGCCAACACGCTCATCGAGAAAAACAACCGGCAGATTGCCAAGCATTTGTACTCGGAAAACGCCCTGGGCGACCGCATCCCCGTCATCCAGTGCTTCAGCGACTACGAGGAGGCCTACGTGGTGGCCAATCAAATCACGTCGATCAAGGCCCGCTATGGCGACAGCTACGACGACTTCGCTGTCCTTTACCGCACCAATGCGCAGAGCCGCGTGCTTGAGGAGGCGCTGAGCAACGGCGGGCGGCGCGACAAGCACGGCAACGTGCGCAATGCCATCCCTTACCGCATCTACGGCGGCCTGTCGTTCTACCAGCGCAAGGAAATAAAGGATGCCGTGTGCTATTTCCGCCTGGCCATCAACCCCGACGACGACGAGGCCTTGCGCCGCGTGATCAACACGCCCACACGCGGCATCGGCGACACCACCGTGGGTAAGCTGCAGCATTGCGCCATCGACAATGGTGTGAGCATCTGGAAGGTGGTTGCCGACCCCGACCGCTATGAGCTCGCCATCAACGCTGGCACCAAGAAGAAACTGGCCGATTTCGCGGCACTCATACAGGGTTTCATGCGCATGATTGACCAAGGGAAAGATGCTTTCACCGTGGCCAGGGCGGTGATTGGGCGCACGCGCATGCTGGCAATCCTGATGAACGACAAGACCCCAGAGAATATCAGCCGCCAGGAGAACATCACCGAGTTGCTCAATGGTGTGCAAAGCTTTGTGGATTCCAAACTTGAGCAGGGCATCGACGCCAACACCATGCCCGACTTCCTGGCCGAGGTGTCGCTGCTCACCGACCAAGACCGCGACGACCCCGATGGCGAGAAGGTCACCTTGATGACGGTGCACGCGGCAAAAGGCCTCGAGTTCAAGAACGTGATTATCGTTGGGGTGGAGGAGGACTTGTTCCCATCGGCCATGAGCAAGGACTCGATGAGCGGCATTGAGGAGGAGCGTCGCCTGTTCTATGTGGCCATAACGCGCGCCATGCGCACGTGCGTGATAACCTACGCCATGTCGCGTTACCGCAACGGCATCACGCAGACCTGCTCGATGTCGCGTTTCCTGCGCGACATCGCACCGCAGTATTTGCTGACCACCTCCACCGGTGCCATTGATGGCGGCCGCAAGCAAGCCGCTGCCGCAACGTCCCGCTCATCGCACAACACCTTCGGTCCCGAATGGACCAGCCGCTCGGGCAAGCAACAAGCAACTGCAAGCCATGTGCCGTCGACGGCCTCGCAGCCGGCTGCACCCATAGAGGGCTTTGGCACACACCAGGCCTGTGAACTTGCCGAGGGCTCGATAATCCACCACTCGCAGTTCGGCCGAGGGGTCATAAAATCCATCGACACAACTGGTGCCGATGCCAGAATTGTTGTCGAGTTCGATGAAACCAGCCGCACACTAATGCTCAAATACGCCAAGTTCAAGATTTTATAAGCCTGTGATGACTAAGTGCAGCACCGACACGGCTTTTATCGGCATTGATGCCAGCAAGCAACCCGAGACGGCCAAAATCATTCATCTCATTTCTGCAATTTATAGAACCCGCCTCATAATCCAGTCTAATCAATCAAGTTTTTAGCTTAAAATTTGCGTGAACGAAAAGATGTTTGTAATTTTGCAGCCGCAAACATCACCCGGAAAGATGGTAGAGTGGTCGATTACACCGGTCTTGAAAACCGGAGTGCCGAAAGGTACCGGGGGTTCGAATCCCTCTCTTTCCGCAAAATAAAGTTCAGTCATAGTGACCGCTATTAATAGGAAAAGGCAGATTGGGTCGTATCCGACGCGCTGGTGCCAGCCGCCATCGCAAGCTATGTAAGAGCCAACCTGCAGAACCTGCCTATCACCAAGATAGAGAATCACCCCTACGGCTACGAGATTGAGCTTTCCAACGGTGTCGAAGCAAAGTTCAACCCCAACGGCCATTTTGTGGGGTATGATGATTGAGCGGCCAAGGCGCTGGTGCCTGGCAAGCAATCGCAAAAAACAAGGTCAGATTAGTTTAAACTCGTCGGCATCGCGCCAAGCGGGGAATTTCTCGCGAAAGCGCGACAAGTCGGCGGGCGACAGCTCTGCGCCAATGAGCGGGCTGTTGGCACGCTGCATGAGCACCTTTCCCTTGAAGTCAACAACAATCGACGAACCCTGTCCGTAGTCCAGCCCGGTGGGGTCGGTGCCGCAACGGTTCACACCGCACACGTAGCACTCATTTTCCAGTGCGCGGGCAATGAGCAACTGCCGCCAGGCCGCCTGACGCGCAACAGGCCAGTTGGCAACCACCAGCAGCATGTCGTAGGCATTGCTCACGTTGCGGCAAAACACCGGAAAACGCAGGTCGTAGCACACGATGAGTTTGATGTTGAAGCCCCGGAAGCGCACAATGGGTGCTTGCCCCCGGCCGGCATTGAACACACGGTTCTCGCCGCCAAAGGTGAACAGGTGCCGCTTGTCGTAGAACGTGTCCTCGCCGCCCGGCTCGATGAAAAAAGCCCGGTTGTAGAGCTGGGCGGCGGTTGCAGCCAAGAAACTCCCGGCAATCGCCACCTGGTGCTCATTGGCCAAACGGTGCAGCTCGGCGATGGTGTCGCCAGTATTGCGCTCGGCCAGTGTGGCGGCCTGGTCGCGGTCGCCAGTGATGAAGCCTGTGGTGAACAGCTCGGGCACTACCACCAGGTCGGTGCCTGCCGGCAACTCCCGCATATTGTGGCGCAGTCGTTCCAGATTCGACGCCTTGTCCCCCCAGATGATGTCATCTTCAATCAAGATGATGTTAAAGTTTCGGGTAAACACGTGGGTAATGGATAATGAAATGATTATTCGAGTAAACGGGCTTTTAGCTTTTAGCAGCGAGCCGCAAGTGGCGCAATGCGATTCCACACGCGGCTCGCAGCCAAATCACAGGGCGAATTTTTCGGGGAAACGCCCCTGGAAGTGCCGATAGTATTCTTTGATGGCTTGGATGTCGGCCTCCACATCGGCAGTGGGGTGGAACTCGCGGTCGATGCACGCCGTGCGCGTGCTGTAGTCGATGTAGGCCAGCAGGAGCGGCACGCCGGCATTGCGGGCAATGTGCAGGAAACCCTTGTGCCAAGTGGCATTGGGGCTGCGTGTACCCTCGGGGGTCACGGCCACCCACAACCGGCTGTGACTGCCAAATGCCAACACCACCTGATCGCTCACGTTGGTGTGCGTATGCTGCTTGACAGGTATCCCGCCCAGACGACGCATCAAGCCCCCAAGTGGGAAGAAGAACCAGGTGTCCTTCATCAGGAAACTGGCCTTCAGCCCCACCGAGCGGCTGCCCAGCTCGCCAATCACAAAGTCCCAGTTGCTTGTGTGTGGAGCAACACACACCACGCACTTGGGCGGCGGAGGAACGTTGATGACAAACTTCCAGCCCGCGCGTTTAAGAATCCAGCCCGCCAGATTCATCAAAAAAAGCTGTGCCAATTACTGTTCCTTGCCCAGCTCATTGATGCGACCGGTAAGCTCACTCGCGTGGGTTTTCAGGAACTCCGACAGTTCGTTGACGTGTTGCTTGAAAAACTCCCGGCGTGCCTTGCGGTAGTCCTGCGGGGTGGGGTAGTCCTTCACTTTTTTGCCGAAACGCACATTCACCTGCCGCACGGCGCTCACTTGAAGCAGGGCGGCGTCAATCACCACCTCGTCCCATTTTTCGAGATTCTCTTCGTTGACATCGGCCTGCCGCGTGAGACACACACTGGCAATCTCGCCACACATGCAGCAAATCGCTTTCTTTAATTGTCGTTTATTTGCCATAAGTCTATCAGTTAATGAATTGTGGACGCAAACGTCCTTTTCAGTCGGCTAAATTAGCAAAAAAAGCCCGAATGGCCAAGTCAAATGCTTGTAAAAATTCTGCCAAAGGCCTTTTTGCGCTTTTTTTGAAAAAAACGCGTGAAAAATTTGGCCAATTCAAAAAAACGTTGTAATTTTGCACCGCAAAAGCGACTGGTGATATCGTCTAGCGGTCTAGGACGCCGCCCTCTCACGGCGGAAACCAGGGTTCGAGTCCCTGTTTCACTACTGCCAATTCTTGGTGATATCGTCTAGTGGTCTAGGACGCCGCCCTCTCACGGCGGAAACCAGGGTTCGAGTCCCTGTTTCACTACACACGAGCGAGATGAGATGGTCATCTCGCTTTTTTCTTATTAAACGAGCATGAGATTCAGCCACACTATCGCTGTGCCCGCCCTTGCCGCCTTGCTCCTGGGCTGCACGTTCACCGGGGTTGAGAACACCGGTCGGGTGACCGACAAGGAGGTGCAGCGTGTCATTGCCGAGATTGAGGCCCGGCAGCCAGCGTCGGCACTCGTGCCGTGGCACGACTCGCTGCCCGCATGGCAACCGGCCAAGCGATTCTTTGTCACCGACGACCAGGTGAGGCTTCTGCTCGACGACGGCCACGATGGCTACCTCGACACCACAGCACTGGCAGGCAGTGTAATCACATTTCAGGGGCTGTCGCAGTCACCGGCGCTGCAAGGAACTGCTGTTGACATCCTGCTCGAGCACCAACACCACAAGCTCATCTACCACACTGGGAAATCGCTTGATGCCATTCCCGCCTCATTTTCCATCCCCCTGCTCGTCGACCTTGACATGGTGAGCCACGTGAGCCGCCAGCTCGCACGCCGCACGGCGTATGTCAAAACCCCGGTGTGGTACAGCCTTGCCGACAGCCAGATGGTGCAAGGACGGCAGTTCGTTGGTGTGACCATCAATCGGGTGGAACCCGGCAACAAGGTGCTGCCGCTGCGCGTGGTGTTCACCGCCGGTGACCAGGGCGACTCGGCTTTTGTGTGGATGTCGCAGCCTGGTGCGCCCATGACCGGGCGGGACTTCGACTCGATGTTCTCGCTCGCCAACCCTCGCGGGGCTTTCCCCGACATCGATGACGCTCACTGGACGTTGATTCAGCACTGCCAGGTCGAGACCGAGATGACCAAACAAGAATGCCGCCTGGCTTTGGGAGCCCCCAAGCGCACTTCCTATGTTCCCGACCAGCGGGGTATGCGCGAGTATTGGTACTACGATGGCGGGGCATATCTGTTTTTTGTCGATGGCGTATTGAAAGAATTCCGAAAATGAGTAACCACAGCGAACATCTCGAGGTCGAGTTTCTGGGTACGGGCACATCAACGGGTGTGCCACAAATCAAGTGTACCTGCCCGGTGTGCCGTTCTGCCGACCCGCGCGACACGCGTCTGCGCACTTCGGCCATCGTCCGCTACCGGCAGCAAAGCATCCTCATTGACTGCGGCCCCGACTTCCGCACACAGATTCTGCGTGCCTCTAACGACCACCTCGACGGGCTGCTGCTCACCCACATTCATTACGACCATGTGGGCGGCCTTGACGACCTACGCGCTTATTGCAACCATCAGGATTTTCCAATCTACGCCCGTCAGGACGTCATTGACGACCTGCGGATGCGACTGCCCTATTGCTTTGCCGAGCACCCTTATCCCGGAGTGCCTTTGCTGCACATCACGCCCGTGCGCGAGGGGCAGACCTTTTTTCTTCATGGAATCCCCATCGAGGCATTGCCCGTGCGCCACTACAAACTCAACATCCTGGGCTACCGCATAGGCCCGTTGGCCTATATCACCGATGCCAACGGACTCGATGCTGCGGTTATCGACCGTTTGCACGGCACACCATTATTAATAATCAACGCCTTGCGCCACGAGCCGCACCTGTCGCACTTCAGTCTGTCCGAGACATTGCAGGTGATTGACCACATTCAGCCCCGGCAGGCCTACCTGATTCACATGAGTCACGGCATCGGCTTCCATGCCGAAACCCAAGCCGCACTTCCCCATAATGTCCACCTCGCCCACGATGGAATGGTGATCAATTATTAAGCGATAAGCTGCAAGGCGCAAGTGGCGAATTGTGTCTTATCCTGAAAAAAGTTGACAGTAAAAGGGTCCAAAACTGTCAAAAACATGGAACAAAGACAACCTTACAGTCGCCACTCCGAGTGGTTCAAATTGGAAGTGGTCAAGTTTTATTACGACCACGGAGAAGACCGCAA
>JAFSYB010000057.1 GCA_017443765.1 Muribaculaceae bacterium
GGGCGATGCCGAGCGTGTGCAGATTCTACAACCAGTAGCGGGCTACGGTTCAAGTTGTTGAGGCAAAAGATGCCAGCAAGCAACCCAAGACGTCCAAAACCATTCATCTCATTTTTGCAATTTATAGAACCCACCTTAATCTCTAAAAATCAAGCTGTTGTCTTGTGTGATTTTGTCCTTTTGT
This sequence comes from Muribaculaceae bacterium, assembly GCA_017443765.1. Classification (GTDB taxonomy): domain Bacteria; phylum Bacteroidota; class Bacteroidia; order Bacteroidales; family Muribaculaceae; genus Sodaliphilus. The sequence goes on from JAFSYB010000057.1 coordinate 185, forward strand.
ACTTTTAGTCTATGTTCTGCCGCTGTTTAAAGTGGAGGCTATACGATGCCGTGTTGGGGCTGAGTGCATCGAAGCGATACTTTACCCAAAGTCTACTTAACGAAAAGCCAAGCACATTGCTGTGTGCTTGGCTTTTCGTATTCGGGTGGGTTAAATGCGCGATTATTCGGTCTTGGCCGGTCTGCTGCCGACAAGCGCGTAGAAGAGGATATATGCAGCGCAAGCCACAGGAATCCAGTAACTTGTCAAAATACCCACGTTATCGGCCACAAATGCCTGCAAGGCCACCATCACGGCACAGCCAAACACCATCGTCATGAAGATGCCACTGGCGGCGGCAGTGTACTTGCCAAGGCCCTCAACGGCCATGTTGAAAATGCCGCCCCACATCACCGAGGTGCACAACCCAACTAAAATGAACGCAAACACGCCCACAGGAACCGAAGTCCAGGTTACACTGAGTTTGGCCCAGTCGATGCCTGGCACGTTCACCTTGATGCCGGTGGGAGCGAAGATGCCAAACAGCAGCAGCACGACTGCCGCGCAGGCTACCGTGCTCACCATGGCGCGGCTGCTCACCTTGCCGCCTATCGAGCCGCCTATCGAGCGACCCACAAACATCATCAGCCAATACACCGATGCGATGAGCGCTGCCACACTGGCGCTCACTCCAATCTCGGGGGTCTGCAGGTAGGAAATCATATAGGTGGGGGTGCCCACCTCAACACTCATGTAGAGGAAGATGGCCAGTGCACCCAGAACAAAGTGGCGGTGCTTGAGGGCTCCAGAAATCAGGGCTGGCTCCACGGTGGCCTGCTCAGGCTCGTCGATGTGTGTGAACAGCAAAACGACAAAGGCAACTACAAAAATAACTCCTGCAATGGCCAGTGCCGGCGTGGCATCGGCAATCTGCGCCTTGGTTGCCTCACCAATGAGAGCTCCCATCAGGATGTAAACCGCCACGGCGGCAGCCGAGTTGGCAGCACCGCCAATCTGGATAAGCTGGTTGCCCTTCTTGCCGCCACCGCCCAGCAAGTTGAGCAATGGGTTCACTACCGCGTTGAGCATGCACATGCACATACCGCTGATGAATGCACCCAGCAGATAGACCCAGTAGGCACCGTCGCCGCCTACTTGACCGCTCAGGTACTCAAATGCCAGGCCCACCAGGCCAACCACCAGCGCGGCAAGGGCCGTGCGCTTGTAGCCGAACTTGGCAATTAGCATGCCACTCGGAATACCCATGAGCAGGTAGGCAATAAAGTTAGCGTAGTTGCCAATTTGACCCGCCGTTTCCGACGCGCCAAACTGGTTCTTCACAATCGTCGCCATCGGCGAACACAGGTTCGTCACGAAGGCAATCATCGCAAACAGCGCAATCATCATGATGATTGCAGCCCATTGTTTTGACTTTTGTGCCATGTTGTTTTTAGTTGTCAGTGATAATATAAAATAATTAGTTTCGATTCTTAAAGCCAATGGCATTTCAACTTGCAAAATTACACCATTTCTTCAAATCCGCCAACAAAAGCAGCGAAAAAATGGCGAGAAGCCGCTTGTTTGAAATCTTGAGCAGGCTGACCCATCGCCGGTAGGCGATAACCACTGTGAAAACCCCACCATGACAGGAGCGCAGCGACTGAATGGTGGGGAAGCGGACAAGGTGTGGCGGTGGACAAAGCCGGTGCAGGAACGCAGAGTTTTGCGGGTGACCTCAACCATTCATCTCATTTTTGTAATTTATAGAATCCACCTTCAGAAAATAATTTGTAATTTTGCAGCATAATTAGAACCAGGTGTTTGGTGACGCGTAGCCGGCATATACCGGCTGCGCGTCGCCAAATACCCATCACCTGTGGCTTTGAAATGAAACAGCGAATTGCTTATATCGACTTGATGAAAGGATTGTGCATCATGCTCATTGTGATGCACCACACCGATACAGACTTCTACGACCGGCTGGCTCCCGGGCTCGACAATGCCCTGCAGTCGTTCCGCGTGCCGATGTATTATTTTCTGTCGGGCCTGTTTTTCAAGCATTACAGTGGGTTGGTCGAGTTTTTGCGCCGCAAGGTCAACAACCTGATTGTTCCCTTTGTGTTTTTTCATCTGCTGGGGTTTGTGGTCACGGCCATTGTGCACCCGCTGTTGCATCCCGGTGTGGAATTTAATTGGCAGGGTTTCTCGTGGCTTGTCGCGCCGCTGTGGACACGCTTTTGGCCCTTCACCCAGGTGCTGTGGTTCTTAGTCAGCCTGTTCGAGGTGAACGTGATTTACTACTATGTGCTCTCGCGTTGGCTGCGGCGTTGGCCCTGGCGGCTGGCGGTGTTGCTGCTGCTCTCGGTGGTGCCGTTGTGGCTGGCGCAGCGTGGCATTGCCTTGCCCTGGATGCTCGACACCGCGCTGGTGGGGCTGGTTTATTTCGCTGTGGGCAATGCCGTGTCGCAGGCCGGGCTGCTTGCCCCTCACCGCCTCGACCGGTGGGGCATGGCGGTGTTCCTGCCAGTGGCGGTGGGGGTGTGGCTCACTGCCGGGCACATCGACATCTTGCAACAGCAGCTCCCATCCTGGACGCAGCTTTACCTCGTCCCCGTTGTGGCCATTCTGGCCCTGCTGTGGCTGTGCAAGAATGTCACGTGCCGTGTGCCGGTGGTGGCTGTTTGGGGGCAGTACTCACTCATCGTGCTGGGCACGCACGACCTGCTGCTCACCCCGCTCGACGCGCTCTTGGCCGCCTCGGCGATTGCTCCGCAGCCTCTCGCTCTGCTCAAGTGGGGGATTACCATGACCGCCATGCTGGTCATCATACCCCTGATGGTGAGGTTCCTGCCCCGGTTCACGGCCCAAAAGCCGCTCTTCAAGTAGCCTGTCTGTTCACTTCACGCGGGTTACCTCGTCCACGCTGTCGATGGCCTTGAGTTGGGCGATGATGTTGGTGAGCTTGTCGAGCGATGCCACGGGAAACTCTACGTCGCAGCTCACGATGCCGCTCTCGGACGTAATGGTAAACTGAGGAATCGACAGATTCAGCTCGCGCGACAGGCAGTTCACCATGTCGCTGAGCAGGTGGCAGCGGTCGGCTGCCACAATGTGTACTCCCACAGGATAGAACACACCGGGCATCTCGTCGAAAACCACCTCGGTGATGGTGTGGCCATATTGCGTGGCCAGGCTGATGGCCTTGGTGCAGTTGCGCTTGTGCACCGTCACGGTGCCGTCGGCCTGCTTGAAGCCCACCACCTCCTCGCCGGGAATGGGGGTGCACTGCGGGCAGCGCGTGTGGGGGTGGCGAGGCTGCGAGGCTAAGTAACGCGAAATGTAGCTTCGCGCGCGATAGGTGTGTGCGTGCGCCAGCCACTCGCGGCAGGGTGTGGCATCGTCGCGTGTCTTTATTTCCACAATGTCGCCGCGGTGCAGCTCAGTGGTCACGCTGGCCAGCTGGCCGTTGATAAAGGCATGGTGTGCCTGCCGGCCAATATCGGTGTGGATGGCAAAGGCGTAGTCGATGGCGCATGCTCCCTTGGGCAACTTAAGCTCCATCCCACGCGGCGAGAACACTGTGATGTCGTCGTTGTAGAACGTCAGCTTGATGCTTTCCATGAAGTGTTGCCCATCGGGATTGGTGCCCAGCTCGTTGACCACTTTGATAAACTTTTCCACCCACAGGTGCAGGCTTTCGTTGTTCGGGTCGTGAGTGCCGTCGGCGATGCCCACCTGCGAGTGGTGCACCATGCGCTTGCTGCTCACGTACACATCCTCCCAGCACTCGCCATGCGGCGAACGCAGTTGCAAGTGCAGGCTTTGGTAGCCGTTTTCCTTGGGCGAGTCGATGTAGTTGACCATGCTGCCGGGGCGCTCGTCGAAGTTGTCGGTGAGCAAGGAGTAGATTTGCAGGGCTGCGGCCTTCTCGGCGGTTTTGTCGCCCGCACTGTCGTACACAATGCTCACAAACCGGCGGTGGGGCAGATGCTTGAAGCCGCTCATTTGCTGCTCCTTGTTCATCTTGCGCCACAGGTTGTAGGGCTTGCGGTACTCAACGCTCACCTGCGTGGTGATGCCATTCTTGGCCAGCGTGTCGCCAAGCATACGGGCAAAGTCGGCAGCCTGCTCGCCATTGGTGAGGCGGTCTTCGGCAATAAGCTGCTCAAGTTGCTCGTACTCTTGCGGACAGCGGTAGTGCATGCTCAGGTTCTCAAGCTCAACCTTGATGTTGTACAGCCCCAGGCGGTTGGCCAGCGGTGCGTAGAAAAAGTCGGTTTCGCCGGCGATTTTCATCTGCTTGTGGGCGGGCATGCTGTCGAGCGTGCGCATGTTGTGCAAGCGGTCGGCAAGTTTGAGCAGGAGCGGACGGAAGTCGCGCTGGGCCGAGTTCAGCATGTGCTTGAAGTTGTCGACTTGCCTCGTGAACGTGTGTTTTCCAGTGGTGTTTTTCGTGACCACGTTCACCAGGAATGCCACATCGCTGCCAAACACCTCCTCGATGTCTTTGATGGTGTAGTTGGTGTCTTCGACCACATCGTGCAGGAATGCCGCGATAATGGTGTTGGCGTCCATCTGCATTTCCACAGCCACGATGCGCGCCACGGCAATGGGGTGCACAATGTAGGGGAGGCCGTTTTTGCGACGCTGCATGAGATGTGCGTTGTGTGCAAACTCAAAGGCCTGTCGCAGGCGGGGGAGGTCTTCATCGCTGATGCGTTGCGCGCCAGTGCGGCGGTTGATGCACTGAAACACCTCTTCTACTTGAGCTTTGATGGTTTGTAGTTCTTGATTGGTCATGATATTGATGATTTAAAAAAAGTGAATGAAAAAGTGAATAAAAAAAGTAACTGAAATTCAATGTTCTTATTCCAAAGGGGCTGGGCGCCGTCGGCACGCAGGCCCGTAGGATTGCTTCACAGAATCCAACTGCAAAATTACAACTAATTATTTTGATAAACAAATTTTTTCTTAAAAAAATCGCACAACTACTAATTTCGACAAAAAAAGTTTTGCCATGTCGCAGAAATGCAGTAATTTTGCAGCCGATTTCAAGACAGCCTGCAGCGACTGCTCCTGCAAGTCCTGTTCTGTGACATGATCGTTGAAACTTCGATGCTTTGGCTATGATGCTAAGTGCCAGGCATAAAGCGTAGGACGATATCCGGTTGCCAAGCTGCTGTGCTTGGCGGGAAATTTGCAAAATCGCTTTTGTGTTTTCACACGCCGTTGACCACTTCTCACAACGACTGAATCACAAAATTGATTTGTACTGAATATTGTGCTGCTGCGAAGCACCGAGGCACTGTCTTGAAACAAATTAATGAGGTTTTCATTTTTTTGCATTAACAACGTGTTTTTAAAAACGAAAAGATCATGTCTAAAGTTTGTCAAATCACCGGCAAGAAAGCGATGACAGGCAACAATGTCTCGCACTCGAAAAGAAGGACAAAACGCAAATTTAAAGTCAACGTGTTCAACCGCAAGTTCTATTGGCCCGAGGAGGACACCTGGATTCGCTTGACTGTTTCCGCTTCTGGACTTCGCACCATCAACCGCATCGGCCTTGATGCCGCAATCAAGAAAGCTGCTCAAAAGGGATATTTAACTGAAATCAAGGCACTCTAAAACTCAACAAAGACTATGGCAAAGAAAGCTAAAGGCGACCGTGTGCAAGTGATACTCGAATGCACCGAGCAGAAAGAAAGCGGTGTTCCCGGGATGTCGCGTTACATCACAACCAAGAACCGCAAGAACACCACCGAGCGACTCCAGCTTAAGAAGTACAATCCGTACCTGAAGAGAGTGACCGTTCACAAAGAAATTAAATAACAACACAATACACTATCGTAAGCTATGGCAAAGAGAGTAGTTGCAAAGCTCCAGACCGGTGCGGGACGTAATTTCACCAAGGTCATCAAATTGGTTCGTTCCGAGAAGACCGGAGCCTACACGTTCTATGAGCGTATGGTCGATAACGACAAGGTGCAGGATTACTTGAAAAAGTAACTCTTCCCCCACGTTTTGTTCTTTGAACTATCGCCTGCAAAGGCAATAACACGATATGCCGGGCTCCAGCATGGGTTTACCAAGCAGGAGCCCGGCGTTGTTTTCAAAAAACGAGAACTAAGAACCGGGGAGCGCTCAGGCTTCATCAATCACTGGCTGGCAAACCATTGCCTTGCGAAATAACCAAGCCCACGCCCTCCTCATTTACTCCTACCTCATTAACCTTTCCCTCCCTATGGTTATACAACGTATTCAATCGCTTTATCTGCTGATTGCAGCCGTGCTGATGGGCGTTTTCACATTCCTGCCCGTGTTTGACACTGTTGTCGATGGCGCCAATCTGTCAATCGGAGCGCTCACCACTTGCGGCATCGCCCGGCAGTCGTGGGTGCTCCTATGCCTCGATGTGGTGATTGTGGCTCTGTCGGCAATCACCATCTTCAAGTTCAAGAATCTCAAGTTTCAGGCTCGCCTGTGTGCGGTGTTGATGGCCTTGATTCTTGGTTTGCTCGCGACCATTGCAGTGATGTTTTTCGGCCTGGCCGCCGCTGACATGCACTGGGCCATTGCTTTGCCGCTGCTGGCTCTTGTGCTGGTGTTTTTGGCTCGCAGAGGCATTCTCCACGACCGCAAACTCCTCAGCGACAGCGAGCGCATTCGATAAATGACCCTTCCCCGTTTTTCTCGCCTGTTGTGCATCGTTCAGCGAATCGATAGCTCGTTAATGCCTCTGCTTGGGCATTGTCCAGTAACCATTGTTGGGCCGTATGTTGTAGAACATATTGATTTTTGGAATCGGGTGGGGTAGCGGAATGAGAAAAAATGCGTAACTTTGCAAGCCGAAATGCAAGTTCTCGACCATAACTAAAGCTAAACTATATTAACCGACATGACTATCAAGAATTTTGACGATTTAATCAAGCATCTCGCTAATCGTGGGCTGCGCAAGCGCGTGGCTGTTGTGTGGGCTTCCGACGACTCGACCCAGGAGGCCGTGACCCGCGCCCTGAAGGAGGGCTTTGTCGAGGCCATCTTTGTGGGCTGCAAGGAGCAACTCCAGGCACTGGAGGCTCTGAAGCCCTATCAGGAACACATCACCTATGTCGACACTGCCGACCGCGACGAGGCTGCCAAGCTCGCCGTGGCTCTCGTGCGCGAGGGCAAGGCCGACATCCTGATGAAGGGACTCATCAACACCGACAACCTTCTGCACGCCGTGCTCAACAAGGAAACTGGCATCCTGCCGCGTGGCAACGTGCTCACCCACGTGACCACAGCACAGATTCCCGGCTACGACCGGCTGTTGCTTTTCACCGATGCCGCTGTGATTCCCTATCCCACACACGAACAGCGCATTCAGCAGGTGCGTTACATCACGGCCATGTGCCGGGCTCTCGGCGTGGCCGAGCCCAAGGTCTCGCTTATTCATTGCAGCGAGAAGGTGCAGGAGAAGTATTTCCCCTTCACGGTGGGATACAAGGAGATTGCACAAATGGCACGCAACGGCGAGTTCGGACCCTGCATCGTCGACGGTCCCCTCGACATCAAGACCTCGTGCAACCTCCACAGCATGGAGATGAAGGGCATCGATTCGCCCATCCGCGGCGAGAGCGACGCCGTCGTCTTCCCCGACATCGAGGCCGGGAACGTGTTCTACAAGACCCTCACCTGCTTCACCGGCACCGAAACAGCCGGCATCCTCCAGGGCACCACCGCCCCCGTGGTCACACCGTCGAGAAGCGACAGCGGACCATGCAAGTTCTACAGCCTCGCTGTGGCTGCCTTGTGATAGCGAACCATTAACCGCCATCCATGTCGGCCCTAAGCGGCAACGCAGTTGCGCTTGGCCAGGCAGGGCTCAAATCAATCAACTAAAAACCCATTATGAAAATATTAGTTATCAATCCCGGTTCGACTTCGACCAAGATTGCCGTCTATCACGACGAGAAGTGTGCGTTCAAGAAAGGCCTTAACCATTCGGTCGAGGAACTGGCTCCTTATAAAGCCGTGGTGGATCAGCATGAATTTCGCAAGGAGCTGATTCTCAAAGAACTTGCCCAAGCTGGCATTCCCATCGAGTTCGATGCCGTGGTGGCCCGTGGCGGACTGCTCAAGCCCATCCCCGGTGGCACCTATCGCGTGAACGACCAGATGATTTACGACGTGCACACCAGCGAGCATCACCATGCCAGCGACCTGGGCTGCATCATCGCCCGTGAGATCGCCAAGAACATCAGCGGCTGCGATGCCTTCATTGCCGACCCTGTGGTGGTGGACGAGCTTGACGACCACGCCCGTGTGTGCGGCTCGCCGCTCATGAAGCGCATGAGCATCTGGCACCCGCTCAACCAGCGGGCCATTGCACGACGCTACGCCAAGGAACACGGCACCTCCTACGACAAGCTGAACCTTATCGTGTGCCATCTGGGCGGTGGTGTGTCGGTGGCCGCTCACAAGCAAGGACGAGCTGTCGACGTCAACAACGCTCTTGATGGCGAGGGACCGCTGGCTCCCGAGCGTGCCGGCACGCTGCCAGCAAGCAGCCTCGTCCGCTTGTGCTACAGTGGTAAATACACCTTGGACGAAACGTTGAAGATGCTCTGCGGCAATGCCGGACTGGCTGCCCTGATTGGCATCAACGACATGCGCGAGGTGGAGCGGGCCATCAACGAGGATCACAACGAGGAGTATAAGTTCTACGTCGATGCAATGATCTACTCCATCGCCAAGAGCATCTGCGCCCTCGGCGCCACGTTCTGCGGCAAGGTTGATGCCATCATTCTCACCGGCGGCATGGCCTACTGGCCTTATCTGCGCGATGAAATCACCCGCCGTGTCGAGTGGGTGGCTCCCGTGCAGGTCTATCCCGGCGAGGACGAGCTCGAGGCGCTGGCTGGCAACGCGCTCGCTGTCCTGCGTGGCGAGCAGCAAGCCAAGGAATACAAGTGATTGCCGCTGGTTGTCGCACAGTGATGTCTGCGCGGCGCCCACATGGTGCTTAACCAAAAACTGTGGAACGCTCATTCAGGGCGTTCCACAGTTTTTACTCAAGTGCTCGGCTTTTGAGCCTCGGGCGTGTGGGTCACTTATTTCTCCTCGTCGGCCACACCCCACTGCTGGCGTGCCAGGCGGCGGTAGTTGTTATAGCGCCATTGGGCGTTTTCCTTGGCGGCACGGAAGAGCTCGGCGGCCTCGTCGGGGTACTGCTTCAGCACCGAGGCGTAGCGCACCTCGCCCTTGAGGAAGTCCTCGAACTGTGCCCAGTCGGGTTCCTTGCTGTCGAGCGTGAAGGGGTTCTTGCCCTCGGCCTCGAGCGCGGGGTTGTAGCGCCACAGGTGCCAGTAACCGCAAGCCACGGCCTTGGCCTCCTCGGCCTGCGACTTGCCCATTCCCGACTTCAAGCCGTGGTTGATACACGGAGTGTAGGCGATGATACTCGACGGGCCGTCGTAGGCCTCGGCCTCGCGGATGGCCTTGAGCGTTTGGGCGTTGTCGGCACCCATCGCCACCTGGGCGGCATACACATAGCCGTAGGTGGTGGCAATCAGGCCCAGGTCTTTCTTGCGAACACGCTTGCCGGCAGCGGCAAACTTGGCGATGGCACCGATGGGCGTGGCCTTCGAGGCTTGGCCGCCGGTGTTGCTGTACACCTCGGTGTCGATAACCAGAATGTTCACGTTCTTGCCCGAGGCAATCACGTGGTCCAGACCGCCAAAGCCGATGTCGTAGCTGGCACCGTCGCCACCGATAATCCATTGCGAGCGCTTCACCAGGTACTGGCCCAGACTCTTCACCTTCAGGTCGGCAGGGTTGTCGCTGTGCTCGATGGCTTCGAGAATCTGGTCGGCGAGTTGGCGGGTCTTGGGGCCGTCGTTGCGGTTGTCGAGCCACTCCTGATACAGGGCTTTCACTTCGGGAGCCACGCCGTCGGCGGCAAGGGCCTCCTGCACAAAGCCGGTTATCCGGGTGCGCATCTTCTCGTCGGCAATGGTCATACCCAGACCGAACTCGCAGAAGTCCTCAAACAGCGAGTTGGCCCATGCGGGACCGTGACCCTTCTCGTTGGTGCGGTAGGGCGTCGAGGGCACCGAGGCCGAGTAGATGGAGCTGCAACCGGTGGCGTTGGCAACCATCTCGCGGTCGCCAAACAACTGGCTGATGAGTTTCACATACGGGGTCTCGCCGCAACCCGAGCAGGCACCCGAGAACTCAAAGAGCGGGGTGGCAAACTGCGAGTTCTTCACGTTGCTGGCCGTGTCCACCAGGTGTTGCTTGGTGGTGACGTTGGCCACGGCGTAGTCCCAGAGTTTCTGGTTCTCTTCCTGGCCCATGAGGGGCACCATCTCGAGGGCTTTCTCGCCCTTCTTGCCCGGACATACATCGGCGCAGTTGCCGCAGCCCAAGCAGTCGAGCACATCAACAACCTGGACGAAGGTCATGCCCTCGAAGCCCTTGCCGATTGCTTTGAGCTTGTCCTCGGCCTTGAAGGGCGAGGCGGCGGCCTCCTGCTCGTTCATCACAAACGGGCGGATGGCAGCGTGCGGGCACACGTAGGCGCACTTGTTGCACTGGATGCAGTTCTCGGCTTTCCACACGGGTACAAAAGCGGCCACGCCGCGCTTCTCGTAGGCGGCTGTGCCGGGATCCCATGTGCCATCTTCGCGGCCGCGGAAGGCCGACACGGGCAGCAGGTCGCCGTTCTGGGCGTTGATCGGACGCACCACATCGTTGATGAACGCCGGTGCCTTGTCGTCGAACTCGTTGTCCACGGGCAGGTTGCTCCAGGCGGGGTCAATCGTGAGTTGCTTGTACTCGCCGCCACGGTCCACGGCCTGGTAGTTCTTGTTCACCACATCCTCGCCCTTGCGGCCGTAGCTCTTCTCGATGAATTTCTTCATCTGCTGCACGGCAAGATCAACGGGAATCACCTCGGTGATGCGGAAGAACGCGCTTTGCAAGATGGTGTTGGTGCGGTTGCCCAAACCAATCTCTTGGGCAATCTTGGTGGCGTCGATGTAATAAACGGTGATGTTGTTGTCGGCAAAGTATTTCTTCACCTTGTTGGGCAGGTTGGCTGCCAGCGTGTCGCCCTCCCACAGCGTGTTGAGCAGGAAGGTGCCGCCCTTTTGCAGGCCGCGCGTCACGTCGTACATGTGCAGGTAGGCCTGCACGTGGCAAGCCACGAAGTTGGGCGTGGTCACCAAGTAGGTCGAGCGGATGGGGTCGTTGCCAAAGCGCAGGTGCGAGCAGGTGAAGCCGCCCGACTTCTTCGAATCGTACGAGAAGTAGGCCTGGCAGTACTTGTCGGTGTTCTCGCCGATGATTTTCACCGAGTTCTTGTTGGCGCCCACGGTGCCGTCGGCTCCCAGACCGTAGAACTTGGCCTGGAACAAGCCCTTGCCACCCATGGCGATTTCTTCCTTCATGGGTAGGCTGGTAAAGGTGACATCGTCTTCGATGCCGATGGTGAACTGGTTCTTGGGCATGGGCAGTGCCAGGTTCTCATACACAGCCAGGATTTGTGCCGGCGTTGTGTCCTTCGAGCCCAGGCCGTAGCGTCCGCCCACAATCAGCGGGGCATTCTCGGTGCCGTAGAAGCAGTCCTTCACGTCCATGTAAAGCGGCTCGCCGTTGGCTCCGGGTTCCTTGGTGCGGTCGAGCACGGCAATGCGCTTGGCTGTGCTGGGCACGGCGGCCAGGAAGTGCTTGGCCGAGAACGGACGGTAGAGGTGCACGGCAACCAAACCCACCTTCTCGCCCTTGGCGGTGAGATGGTCGATGGTCTCGCGGATGGCCTCGGTCACCGAGCCCATGGCGATAATCACGCGGTCGGCATCTTTGGCACCGTAGTAGTCAAACAGGCCATACTTGCGGCCGGTGATTTCGCTCACCTTATTCATATAGTCCTCCACAATGGCGGGAACAGCGGTGTAGTAGTCGTTGCACGACTCGCGGTGCTGGAAGAACACATCGGGGTTCTCGGCGGTGCCGCGGGTCACGGGACTGTCGGGGTTCATCGAGCGGCGGCGGAAGGCGGCCAGCGCCTCCTGGTCCACCAGCGGACGCAGGTCTTCCATGTCCATGGCCTCCACCTTCTGAATCTCGTGCGAGGTGCGGAAGCCGTCAAAGAAGTTGACGAAAGGCACGCGGCCCTTGATGGCGCTCAGGTGTGCCACGCCGGCCAGGTCCATCACCTCCTGCACCGAGCCCTCGGCGAGCATGGCGAAGCCCGTCTGCCGCGTGGCCATCACGTCCTGGTGGTCGCCGAAGATGCACAGCGTGTGCGAGGCCAGTGTGCGTGCCGACACATGGAACACGCCCGGCAGCAGCTCGCCAGCAATCTTGTACATGTTGGGAATCATCAGCAGCAAGCCCTGCGAGGCGGTGTAGGTGGTGGTCAGGGCCCCGGCTTGCAGCGAGCCGTGAACGGCGCCTGCCGCTCCTGCCTCGCTCTGCATTTCCTGCACGAGCACCGTTTCACCAAAGATGTTCTTCCGTCCGGCGGCCGCCCATTCGTCAACGTGCTCGGCCATTGTCGATGACGGTGTGATGGGGTAGATGGCTGCCACCTCAGTAAACATGTAACTGATGTGCGCGGCGGCCTGATTGCCATCACAAGTCATGAATTTCTTCTCTCTCATGATTTCGAAATCGGTTAATAGTTATAGTTGATAGAATTGATTTTCAACAACATAGCCGTTACCCTTGCCAGGGCAACGCAACTAAAGTGCAAAATTAGGCATAATTTTCGATATGACCGCTTTTTTCGGCATAAAACTGTCCAAGTGTTTTTTTCGTGTCAATTCGCTGTTTTGCCGCGAAAATTCCGTAACTTTGCCACGAGTATGATTGTGATACGCGACTTTCGGGTTGGCGCCGGCGACTACCAGCGCATGATGTGGCGGTTGTTTTTCGGCCGTTGGTGGCCGTGGCTCGTCCTGCCGCTGGCTGCCGCTGCCGCCCTGCTGCTCGCCGGGGTCGATGTGCGATGGCTGCTCGCGGCTCTCATGCTCGTTTGCCTCGCTTTTCCCATGATTCTTGTGCTGGTCTATATCAATTACGCCCTCACCATCGAGGCCCGCTGGTCGCTGATGGAGAAAACAGCCCGGCTCGACACCAGCGGCATTCACCTCACGTTCACCGACGAGCGCATGAGGCCGCGCACGATTCGGTGGGCCGATGTAACGCACATCACCCGCGACAGCCGCGCCTACTACCTGCACCTGCGTGCGCGCCGCTACACCTTTCTGGCAATACCCAGCGCCGCACTCACTAACCAGCACATCAACCAAAGCGACTTGATAGCCCTGTTCCAGGTCGCAATCGCTAAATGATTTTCGCGGAATGCCCCAGTAGCTCGCATCTGCACGCTTTTGGATTGCCTATTATGGCAGTCGGTTGGCAGTGACAAACCCATAAAGCTGACACCTTGTCAGTGACTGCGACACGCTTGCCGAACCTTTTTTCAGTTGGCACGTGATTTGCAGTATACATTGCGGTTGCCTTGTCGCAGCCGAGAATGAAACGAAAATAATAACAATTAAAATCATACTATTATGGGAAAGATTATTGGAATTGATCTTGGAACCACCAACTCGTGTGTTTCAGTTCTCGAGGGAAAGAACCCCGTTGTGATTCCTAACAGCGAGGGTCGCAACACCACCCCGTCGGTGGTGGCGTTTAAGGACGGCGGCGACGGCGAGCGCATCGTGGGCGACCCCGCCAAGCGCCAGGCCATCATGAACCCCACCGGCACAGTGTTCTCCATCAAGCGATTCATGGGCGAAACGTTTGACCACGTCACCAAGGACGTCGAGCGAATGCCCTACAAGGTGGTGAACAACGGCAACAACCAGCCACGTGTGGAGATTGGCGGGCGGCAGTACACGCCGCAGGAAATCTCGGCCATGATTCTCCAAAAGATGAAAAAGACTGCCGAGGACTACCTGGGCACCACCGTTGATGAAGCCGTCATCACCGTGCCGGCCTACTTCAACGAC
>JAFSYB010000058.1 GCA_017443765.1 Muribaculaceae bacterium
CCTGATTTGGCGCGCAGCGCAACATTAGTGCAAGCCGAGTGAAAACGCAAATTTATTTGCAGTTTTCCGAGGCGCAGCCTGATTTGGCGCGCAGGTGGCAGCGTGGTGTTCCTCGCCGAGGAACACCGCCACACATTGTCCGCTTCCCCACCATTCAGTCGCTGCGCTCCTGTCATGGTGTGGTTTTCACAGTGGTTATCGCCTGTCGGCGATGGAAACCGTTTTGGCATCTTCGTAATAATGACTTAATCAATAACACAGTTTTTTGCGAGTGACCCGGAAAAACCGAGGTTAGTGAATTGGGGGTGAATTATCGGCAGTTAGGCATTTTTTGGATTCAAAATTAGTGTGAATGAAAGATTCTTTGTAATTTTGCCGATTGAAAACGAGCGTAATATAACATTCACTAAAATAACTTTCTAAATCAAAAAAAGATTATGCAGATTTCACACATCGAACACGTGGGAATTGCCGTCACCAGCCTGGAGGAGGCAATCCCGTTCTATGAGAATTTACTCGGTTTCAAGTGCTTTGCCATCGAGGAGGTTGAGGATCAGCATGTGAAAACGGCCTTCTTCCAGGTGGGCCAGACCAAGATTGAGCTGCTCGAGGCCACCAGCCCCGACAGTGCCATCGCCAAGTTCATCGAGAAGAACGGCGGGCGCGGCGGCATCCAGCACATCGCCTTTGCCGTCGAGGACGGCGTGGCCAACGCGCTGGCCGAGGTTCAGGAAAAGGGTGGACGTGTGGTGGACCAGCAACCTCGCCGTGGCGCCGAGGGACTGAACATCGCCTTCCTGCACCCCAAGACCACTTGCGGCGCACTGGTTGAACTCTGCGAGAACCCTAACAAGCAATAACAATTGACGATGGATAATCGGTGATGGATAGTTGCGCTATGCCGCTGTCCACCCCTGCGTGGCTGAAAGCATAAATCGATTTTCCATTATCGTTTCTCCATTTTCCATATTCCATTTATTATAATGAACAAGCAACTCGAAAGAATCCAGGAGCTTATCGCGCTTCGCGCCGAGGCTCGGCAAGGCGGCGGCGAGAAAGCCATCGCCAAGCACCACGAGAAAGGTAAATACACCGCCCGCGAGCGCATCGCCATGCTGCTCGACGAGGGCAGTTTCGAGGAACTGGACATGTTTGTGCGCCACCGCTGCACCAACTTCGGCCAGGAGAAAAAGTCGTTCATGGGCGACGGCGTGGTCACCGGCTACGGCACGGTGAACGGCCGCCTGGTGTACGTGTTCGCGCAGGACAGCACCGTGTTCGGCGGCTCGCTGAGCGAAACCATGGCACTGAAAATTTGCAAAGTGATGGACCTGGCCATGAAGATGGGTGCCCCGTGCATCGGCCTGAACGATTCGGGCGGTGCGCGCATCCAGGAGGGCATCAACGCCCTGGCCGGCTACAGCGAGATTTTCCAGCGTAACATCGACGCCAGCGGCGTGGTGCCGCAGATTTCGGCCATCCTCGGCCCCTGCGCCGGCGGTGCCGTCTACTCACCGGCACTGACCGACTTCATCATCATGGCCAAGGGCATCTCGTTTATGTTCCTCACCGGCCCCAATGTGGTGAAGACCGTCACGGGCGAGAACGTCACCCAGGAGCAGCTGGGCGGAGCCACCGTGCACGCCACCAAGAGCGGCGTGGCGCAGTTTGCCGCCGAGACCGAAGAGGAGGCCATGCTCATCATTAAGCAGCTGCTGAGCTATATGCCCAGCAACAACATGGAGGAGGCTCCGCGTGTGGAGTGCACCGACCCCGTGGACCGCATGGAGGACGCGCTGAACGAAATCATCCCCGAGAGCGCCAACGACCCCTACGATATGTACCAGGTGATTGGCACCGTGGTGGATAATGGTGAGTTCCTGGAGGTGCACCGCGACTTTGCCAAGAACATCATCGTGGGATTTGCCCATTTCGGCGGACAAAGTGTGGGTGTGATAGCCAACCAGCCCCAGCACATGGCCGGCGTGCTCGACTGCAACGCCTCGCGCAAGGGTGCACGCTTTGTGCGCTTCTGCGACGCTTTCAACATTCCGTTGGTGACGCTGGTCGACGTGCCCGGCTTCCTGCCCGGAACGGGACAAGAGTACAACGCCGTGATCATGCACGGTGCCAAATTGCTCTACGCCTACGGCGAGGCCTCGGTGCCCAAGGTCACCGTCACCCTGCGCAAGAGCTACGGCGGCAGCCACATCGTGATGAGCTGCAAGCAGCTGCGCGGCGACATGAACTACGCATGGCCCAGCGCCGAGATTGCCGTGATGGGAGCCGCCGGCGCCGCCAGCATCCTCTACGCCAAGGACGGCAAGACCGCCAAGACCGAAGCCGCCGCTGCCAAGGAGGCCGGCGATGAGAAGAAAGCCCAGGAAATCATGGACGCCTACAAAGTGTTCATCAAGGAGAAGGAGGACGAGTACAACAAGCTCTTCTGCACACCGTACAACGCCGCCAAGTATGGCTACATCGACGACGTGATTGAGCCGCGCAACACCCGTTTCCGCATTATCCGCGCCCTGGAGCAACTGCGCACCAAGAAGTATGTGAACCCGGCAAAGAAGCACGGAAACATTCCTCTGTAATCAGCAAGACAATGAAACGAAGAATATTTCTCATTCTGCTGGCAGCTGTGTCGGTGATGACCGTGCTGGCGCAAAGCCGCAAGGAGTTGCGCTTCAACGAGGTGATGGTTGTCAACGACAGCAGCTACATCGACCAGTATGGCCGCCACGTGCCCTGGGTGGAGGTGTTCAACCGCAGCTACGGCACGGTGGGCATGGAGCAGATGTTCATCAGCAACCAGCCCATCGACATCCCCACCACCGGCATCAAGCCCAAGGACTTCCTGAACGACTACGCCAAGAAGAATCCCGGCATTTGTTACGAGATTCCCCGCGGCGACCGCGACACGCGGGTGGCTCCGCGCACCCACGTGGTGTTTTTTGCCGATGGCAACACCGCTGCCGGTGCCTTGCACCTGTCGTTCACCCTGGAACCGGGCAAGGCGACCAGCCTCTACCTGTATGACGTGAACGGCGACCTGGTTGA
The DNA here is from genome assembly GCA_017443765.1 of Muribaculaceae bacterium. Taxonomy (GTDB): domain Bacteria; phylum Bacteroidota; class Bacteroidia; order Bacteroidales; family Muribaculaceae; genus Sodaliphilus. Next base: position 3,064 of record JAFSYB010000058.1, read on the forward strand.
CGTGGTGAACATCCCCGCCACGATGGCCGCCAACCAGACGCTGGCCCTGAAGGCCGACGGGCAAAGCGATCCCGCAGTGTTCAACTCCGACCAGTGGAGCGTGCGCGACGGCATCACCAGTGGCCAGGTAATCACGCCGGGCAAGTTCAACCTCGCCGACGAGAACGACAACATCGAGGCATTTCACGAGCGCGACCCGCACGGTTTCATCGTGGCACTGATGGCCATGAGCGTGGTGTTCAGCGCATTGCTCATCCTCTACATCATGTTCAAGCTCTTCGGCAAGTTCTTCGACCGCCGCAAGGGCGACGACGCGGAAGTGGCCGGCACGGCATCCCCTGTGGCAGCCCCGGCAGCCGCCGCACAGGCCGGCAACGAGGTGATTGCAGCCATTGGCATGGCACTCTACCAGCACCTCAACGCCCACGACCAGGAGAGCGGCGTGATCACCATCAGCCATGAGCATGAGAACCACAGCGCGTGGAACTCCAAGCTCAACACGATGGGACACATGCCCGGACACGAGTGACAGTTGATAATCGACAATTGCAATATAACCGCAAAACAAAAAACCAAGCATCAATGAAAGAATACAAGTATAAAATCAATGGCAACGACTACACCGTTGGCATTGGAGACATCGAGGGCAACATCGCCCAGGTGATGGTGAACGGCGAGTCGTACAGCGTGGAGCTGCCCGAGGTCAAGCACGCCGCCCCTGCGGTGAAGCGTGTTGCAGCCGCCACCGAAACCACGGTGGCCGCCCCCGCGGCAGCCGCCAAGCCCGCTGTGCAGGCCGCTGCCGGTGACCTGGTTATCACCTCGCCGCTGCCTGGCGTGATCAAGGAAATCAACGTCAAGGAAGGACAGGCTGTCAAGGCTGCCGACGTGGTGTGCATTCTCGAGGCCATGAAGATGGGCAACGAGATTCACGCCGGCAAGGACGGCACGGTGAAGTCGATCAACGTCGCCAAGGAGGATTCGGTGCTCGAGGGCACCGTGATTATGGTGATTGCTTAATGAATTAGGAAGCTATGAGTCAATCTGAATTCCTGCTCAGCAAGCTGGCCGAATTTTGGCAATTCACCGGCTTTTACAACGTTGAGTTCACCAATGTGATCATGTTGTGCGTGGGCCTGTTCTTCATCTATCTGGCCATCAAGCACGACTTTGAGCCCATGCTGCTGGTGCCCATCGGCTTCGGTATCCTCATCGGCAACATACCCTTCCAGCCTGGCAACGAGATTGGCATCTACGAGGAGGGTTCGGTGCTGAACATCCTCTACCAGGGTGTGCGCCAGGGGTGGTATCCGCCGCTGATTTTCCTGGGCATCGGAGCCATGACCGACTTCTCGTCGCTGCTGGCCAACCCCAAGCTCATGCTTGTGGGTGCTGCCGCGCAGTTTGGCATCTTCGGTGCCTACATCATTGCACTGTACCTTGGCTTCATGCCCGACCAGGCTGGCGCCATCGCCATCATTGGCGGTGCCGACGGCCCCACGGCCATCTTCCTGTCGGGCAAGCTCGCCCCCAACTTGATGGGAGCCATTGCCGTGTGTGCCTACAGCTACATGGCGTTGGTGCCGGTGATTCAGCCGCCGGTGATGCGGCTGCTCACCACCAAGAAAGAGCGTCTTATCCGCATGAAACCCGCCCGCAAGGTGTCGCAGACCGAGAAGATTCTCTTCCCCATCTTCGGCCTTATTCTCACCTGCTTTGTGGTGCCGAGCGGCCTGCCCCTGCTGGGCATGCTCTTCTTTGGCAACCTGCTGCGTGAGAGCGGCGTGACCACCCGTCTGGCCAAGACTGCCAGCAACGCCATGACCGACATGGTGACCATTATCCTGGGCATGACCGTGGGTGCCAGCACCCAGGCTTCGGAGTTCCTCACCAAGGAAACCATCTTTATCTTCTTCCTGGGATTCTGCGCCTTTGTGATTGCCACCTGCTCGGGTGTGCTGTTTGTGAAGGTGTTCAACCTGATACTGCCCAAGCACAAGAAGCTCAACCCGCTCATTGGCAATGCCGGCGTGAGTGCCGTGCCCATGGCCGCCCGCATCAGCAACGACCAGGGCCTGAAGTACGACCCCACCAACTACCTGCTCATGCACGCCATGGGTCCGAATGTGGCCGGTGTGATTGGCTCGGCCGTTGCCGCCGGCGTGCTGCTCGGCTTCCTCGGCTGACGCGCTCTGCGACCTTAACAGAATAGGACAGCCGTTCAGCGCCCCCCCCCGATAGGGGAGCCTGAACGGTTGCCTGTTTGATAGGCGTCCCTGCTATCCACACAACAACATTCATTAGCACATTTCGCCAAATAAACGTAATTAGCAACAAAATGAGCGTCACAATAGCTGTTAGTCGCTTTTTTTTCGTATATTTGCGGCGAATAATTACAGGTGGGCGCTATCAAACCATTCATCACCCTGATTGCAATGTGCCGAACCCCCACCTTAGCAAATGAGCATTATGAAACCACTCTGCGCCCTGTGGGGGCTATTACTCATACCCACCAATTCACTAACCATGTACGCGGTGAGTTGGGGCGTGTTAGTCGCGGTGATTCTCCTCATTATATGGCATTTCCACCGCAAAGGCTCGGATGTGACACCCGAGCGCGCACCAGTCACTGTCGATGAATATGCCTCGGAAAATGGCACGCCCGTCGACGTGGTGGTTCTCGACCCCACTCGCAGCAACGAGTTAGATGCCGTGATTCTTGTTTACCCGCAGGCGTTTGTCATCAACGGTGAGCGTGTGCCCCGCGAGACGGTGCGTGACGTTACGTTCTACAACGCCGCCAACCCCTACATAGCACAAAGCTACCAAGTGGTGCTCACCACCACCCTGCCCGGCCACCCCACAGTGAGCATTGATGTTGGCAACGATGCCCAATGGGCCAGCGAGGTGGCACAGCAAATTGCTCAACACACTTCGATAACACATAATTGATAATGGGAAGCAGGTGCAGCTACGCCGGCGCAAGGCGATACGCAGTCGCGCCACACTTTCCCCACAACACACCACTATGAAACCAATTGCATTGATAACTGGAGCCACGAGCGGCATTGGCCTGGGATGCGCCCGCCGATTCGCCGCCGGAGGCTACAACGTGATTATCACCGGGCGCAACCAAGAGAAACTCGACGCGCTCACCCACGAACTGGAACAAGGCGGCACGCAGGTGCTTCAGCTGTGCTTCGATGTGCGCGACCATCGGTCGTGCCAGGCGGCTGTGGAGAGCCTCCCACCGCAATGGAGCAACGTCGATGTGCTCATCAACAATGCCGGACTGGCCCTGGGACTTGACCCCGAATACGAGGGTGCCCCCAAGGAATGGGACACGATGATCGACACCAACATCAAGGGGTTGCTCTACATGACACGCCTGATTGTGCCCAAGATGGTTGAGCGCAACCATGGCCATGTAATCAACATCGGGTCGGTGGCGGGTGATGCGGTCTACGCCGGCGGCAATGTGTACTGCGCCACCAAAGCCGCCGTGAAAGCCATCACCGACGGCCTGCGCATCGACGTGATGCACACCGCCGTTCGTGTCACCAACGTGAAGCCCGGCCTGGTGGAAACCAACTTCAGCCGCGTGCGCTTCCACGGCGACAACGAGCGGGCCGACAAGGTGTACAAGGGCGTGCAGCCGCTCACCGGCGACGACATCGCCGATGTGGCGTTTTACGCCGCCAGCGCCCCACCCCATGTGCAGATTGCCGAGGTTCTCGTTCTTGCCACCCACCAAGCCAGCGGCTCGGTGATTCACCGCGATTGACCATGTACGAGCCACTTGCCGAGCGTCTGCGGCCGAGGACACTTGACGACTATATTGGCCAGCGGCACCTGGTGGGCGAGGGTGCCGTGATTCGCCGCATGATTGAGAGCGGCAACATCTCCTCGTTCATCTTGTGGGGGCCTCCTGGCGTGGGCAAAACCACGCTGGCACGCATCATCGCGTCGCAAACCCAGGTGCCGTTCTACACGCTATCGGCAGTGACCAGCGGCGTGAAAGAGGTGCGTGAGGTGCTCGACCGTTGCAAGGCCGACGCACACAGCATGTTCACCCACGGCCGACCAGTGCTGTTCATCGACGAGATTCACCGCTTCAACAAGTCGCAGCAAGACTCGCTGCTCGGCGCGGTGGAGAACGGAACGGTGACCCTCATCGGAGCCACCACCGAGAATCCGTCGTTCGAGGTCATTCGCCCCCTGCTCTCGCGGGCACAGGTGTATGTGCTCAACCCGCTCGAGGCCGACGACCTGCTGCAACTGCTCGACCGCGCCGTGAAGACCGACAAGATGTTTGCCGGGCGCGAGGTGCGCATCGAGCAAACCGAGGCCCTGCTTCGTTACAGTGGCGGCGATGCGCGCAAATTGCTCAACATCCTCGACCTGGTGATGCAGTCGCTGGGGGCCAACGAGGCGTTTGTCATCAACGACCAGGTGGTCACCGACAGGCTGCAGCAGAACCCGCTGGCCTTTGACAAGGGCGGTGAGATGCACTACGACATCATCTCGGCATTTATCAAGAGCATTCGCGGCAGCGACCCCGATGCGGCGGTTTATTGGCTGGCACGGCTCATCGCCGGCGGAGAAGACCCCAAGTTCATCGCCCGCCGCCTGTGCATCCTCGCCGCCGAGGACATCGGACTGGCCAACCCCAATGCCCTGCTGCTGGCCAACGCCACTTTCGATGTCATTGCCAAAATCGGCTGGCCCGAGGGGCGCATCCCTTTGAGCGAGTGCGCCATCTACCTCGCCACCTCGCCCAAGAGCAACAGCGCCTACCTCGCCATCGGTGCCGCCCAGCAACTGGTGGAGCAGACCGGCAACGCTCCCGTGCCCCTGCACTTGCGCAACGCACCCACCAAGCTGATGAAGGAGCTGGGCTACGGTGCCGACTACAAGTATGCCCACGACTTCGCCGGGCACTTCGTCAGGCAGGAATATTTGCCCCAGGAGCTGCACCACCCCCAGCTGTGGCAACCGCAGGACAACCCCGCCGAGGCCAAAATGGCCGAGCGGCAACGCCAGCTGTGGCGCAATGCCGCCGACGGAACGAAATGAGGCCTGATGGAGCATTTTTAAGGTGGGTTCTTTAAATTGCAAAATAAGATGAATGGTTTTGGTCGTCTTGGGTTGCTTGCTGGCATATTTTGTCTCAACTACTTGAACCGTAGCCCGCTACTGCTTCGCGCAGCTTGAGACAAAATCTACTCAGCAATCAATCCCAATACGACTCAAGCAA
>JAFSYB010000059.1 GCA_017443765.1 Muribaculaceae bacterium
AGTCGTATTGGGATTGATTGCTGAGTAGATTTTGCCTCAAGCTGCGCGAAATCTGCAATTGAGTGAGTGCAACGCCAAGCTTGCTTGGGCGATGCCGAGCGTGTGCAGATTCTACAACCAGTAGCGGGCTACGGTTCAAGTAGTTGAGGCAAAAGATGCCAGCAAACAACCCAAGACGTCCAAAACCATTCATCTCATTTTTGCAATTTTAGAACCCACCTATACCTTTTCGCCATAGAGCAGGTCGCCGGCATCGCCCAGGCCGGGAATGATGTAGCTGTGATTGTTGAGCTTGTGGTCGATGTCGCAAGTCCACAGCGTGGTGTCGCACGGCAAGTGCCGGCTCAAAAACTCGATGGCCTGGTCGGTGGCGATAAGGCTCGCCACATGCACGTGTGCCGGTGTGCCCTTGGTAAGCAGGGCACGGTAGGCCAGCTCCATCGACGCACCGGTGGCAAGCATCGGGTCGGTGATGACAAGGGTTTTCCCCTCGATGGACGGGCAGGCGATATACTCAATGTTCACGTCAAAGTCGTCGCTGTCTGGGCGGTACACGCGGTAGGCACTCACAAAGGCGTTTTCGGCGTTGTCGAGTACGCTCAGGAATCCCTCGTGCAGGGGCAGGCCGGCGCGCAAGATGGTGGCGAGCACCACCTGGTCGTCGAGAACGTGGGTGACGGCGATGCCCAGCGGGGTAGCCGTCTGTGCCTGCCGATATGTCAACCGGCGGCTCATCTCATAGGCCATAATCTGCCCCAGGCGGCGCACGTTGGTGCGGAAACGCAGCCGGTCGCGCTGCACTTGGGCATCGCGCAGCTCGGCCATAAAGTGGCTCACAAGCGAGGGCTGGCTACACAAGTTGATGATTTCCATGAGCGGAGTGTGAAAAGGGTGGGATTATTGATGAGGAAAGGGGGGCGTTTCGCCTTGCGCCGACAAGGTTGAGGCATCACACATTATTCATTGTCCATTGCTTCAGTATTTCGCGGCTCTTGTCGCGGTCGCGGGTGAGCTGCTGGCGCAGCTCGTCAACGCTGCCGAGCTTGAACTCCAGGCGCAGGAAACCAATAAAGTCGAGCGCGATGGGATGGCCGTAGATGTCGCCGTCGAAATCGAAGATGTTCACCTCGATCGACAGTTGCGTTCCGTTGTCGAGCGTGGGGCGTGTGCCCACGTTCACCATGCCTTGGAGTTCGTGTCCGTCGAGGTGCACCATCACGGCGTAGGCCCCGTTGTGCGGCAGCACGAGTGCCGGGTCGATGCCGCCCACGTTGGCGGTGGGGAAACCAATGCCGCGGCCGTTGTGGAAGCCATGCACCACTCTGCCGGCCAAACGGTAAGGGCGACCCATGCAGTGCAGGGCATCTGCCACCTTGCCGGCGGCTATCAGCCCGCGCACGATGGTGGAGCTCACCGGGGCATACTCGCCGAGGTATTCCGGGGCATTGACCACGGTCACGCCCACCTCGCCCCCCAGGGCGGCATACTCGCTCAAGGGCAGGGGTTGGTCGTGGCCAAAGCGGTGGTTGTAGCCCACCACAAGGGTGGCCACGCCGTAGCGGTCGTGGAGCAGCTGCATGAACTCGCGGCTGCCGGTGGCCGCTAACGCGGGTGTGAAGTTGAGCAGGAGCAACTCATCGGGCGACAGCTCCTCAAGGCACGACAGCCGGTCGTCGAGAGTTTGCAGCAGTCGCACGCCGCTGCTTGGATTTAGCACCTGTTGCGGGTGGCGGTCAAACGTGATTACCAGCGAGCGTCGTCCCTCATGCAGCGCGCGCTCGCGCAGAGCGGCAATGAGCGTGGCATGACCTCGGTGCACGCCATCGAACATGCCGATGGTGGCCACCCGAGTGCCAAGGGGCCGACAATCGGTGTCACTTAGCCTTTGCATCGTCAGGCAGGTGTTTCTTGATAATGCGCATCGTGTCGTTGCACAGCTTGATAAACACGTCGCGGTTCTTGAGCATGGTCGAGGCCTTGGTCTGCTTGTCGTTCCCCTCAAAAATAAAGCCGGTGTCGTTCGACTCCAGTGCTCTCATGGTGGGAATGGCACCCGCTTCGGGGTCGGGCAGCGGGTTGACGATGTAGTCGGCGGCACGGTCGAGCCAGCGGTGCAGAGCCAGCACGCCGGTCTTGATTACGCCGGGGTTCACGCAGTTCACACTCACGCGCCCCGTCTTCATAATCGTACTCATATAGATGGAGAACAGGGTGAGTGCAAGCTTGCTCTGGGCGTAAGCCCCGATTTGGGTGAAGTGCGACACGGCCGGGAACTCGTAGGGCAGCGAGACCAGGCGGCGCGAGATGGAAGTGGACAGGATAATCCGTCCGCCCTGCGTCATGATTGGATACACGGCCATCGAGAGCAGCACGGTGCTCAAGAAGTTCACTTGTATGCAGTGCTCGTAGCCGTCGGGCGAGGTGCTGCTGTGGCGTGGCAACGTGCCGGCGTTGTTCACCAGGGCTGCCACCGGGCGGCCGAGCGCGCGCAGGCGCGTCACAAAGTCGTTGACCTGGCCAAACGAGCTCAGGTCGAGCGCTAAGCACTGAATGTCGCGGTTGCGTGTTGTGGCCGTGAGCTTCTCGGCCAGCAACTGCGCCTTTTCCACGTTGCGGCAGGCGAGCACAAGCGGCTTGCCCTGCTCGGCTAAACGGCGCGAAATCAGTGTACCCATGTTGTCGGTGGCGCCAGTGACGATATATACGGCCGGCTTTGGCGAGGATTGGTTATCGGTATTCATTCGAAATGAGTGTTGTTTTTTGAATGTGCAAAGTTAGTGCAAATTGCTGACAAACCAAGTCGGCCAATTGATAATTATTGTGAAAGATGGGGACCAAACCGTCAAAAAGCTCCCGAAAGCGTGCTTGATTGCATTTTTTTTTGTAACTTTACGGCCTTAAAACTTTTATGCGCTATGATTACCGCGAATTGTCAAGGGTGTTGCCGTCGGCTGGCGGCTTCCCTGCTTATGCTCCTGCTGGTGTGCCTCTCGCCGGCGGGGCGGTGTTGGGCACAGGACACCGACACGCTCGGCGTTGACATCGATGTCCAGGGCTTGCTTACCGCCTCGGCCACCTATGTGACGGTGTCGGAATTGCCCAACGCTGTCAACTATCTGCCCGCGCCTCCCGACAGCACCGATGCCTTGTTCACCACCGACTTCGTGCAGTGGCAATGGGGAAAATCGCTGCGAGGCACCACGCGCGGCAACCAGGCCAGCCGCGAATCGCAGTATGGCCTGAACCGCTGGGCTATCATCTTAAGCGCGCTACTCAAGGTGTCGATGAGCAGCACGCGCACCCCAAAAATTCTCAAGCTCATCTATCATGTGGGCGAGACGGCTTCTCGCAGCACGCAGCTGGCCAAGCTCACCTACCAGCGCCGGCGTCCCTTTGAGGTGATGGGGGAGCACCCCTGGGGACAATATGACAGGGAGGAAGAGCTGCGCGGCAATGGCTCCTTCCCGTCGGCTCATTCGGCCTACGGGTGGGGTGTTGCCCTGGTGATGGCCGAGATGTTCCCGCACTTGCAGGACACGATATTGCGCCGCGCCTTTGAGTACGGCGAGGGCCGTGTGATTGTGGGGGCGCATTGGCAGAGCGATGTGGAGGCGGCACGCCTCACGGCGGCCACCGCTGTGGCACGCATGCACCGCGAGCCGGTGTTCATGAGCGAGTTTGAGGAAGCCCGCAACGAATACTACACCGTGCTGGGCATCACCCCGCCCGACATTGCCGACACGGGGTTGCCCCTGGGTGCGCGCATCTTGAATCACCCCGTCGACTCGGCCAGCAACTGCTACCTGGCCGATGTGGCGCAATACTGGCAGGCCAAGAGCGAGCGCGGCACGCTGCGCGGCGACCAGGCGGCCGCCGATGCACTGTGCACCAGCACCGACGACCTGTTGGAAACTTTTGCCACAGCCACAGGGAATGTGTTCACCGAAGAGCTCACCCCCGCGCTCTACGACGTGGTGCGCCTTTCGCGCGACAGCCTGCTCAAGGCCGCGCAGCAGCTGCGCGACACATGGCCGGTGCGCAAGCGCCCCTGGCAGCAGGTGGGCGAGCCGAGAATGGTGCCCGACACCGATTCAATACATTCCGCCGCCTCGGCCTATCCCTCGTTCCAGGGCACTGTGGGGTGGGGCGTGGCCCTGCTGATGGCCGAAATCATGGCCGACAAGCAGGACGTAATCCTCAAGCGTGGCTACGAGCTGGGGCGGAGCCAAGAAATCATGGGCGACGAGTATGCCAGCGATGTGCTCGCCGGACGCACGCTCGCCTGTGCTGTGGTGGCGCGACTGCACGCCCAGCCCGAGTTTGCCCAGGCCATTATCCGTGCACGTTATGAGTACGAGGTCGATCCCCTCTATACCCCCGTTGGCGAGGTGCGGGCACGCTCGATTGACGAGCCCAACCAGTGGTTCACCATCGACGGCAAGCGTCTGCCTGCCGAGCCTGCCGAGCCGGGCATCTACATTCACGGCGGCACCAAGGTGGTCAGGTAACGCCCTCACACTCACACACCCACATCAAGGCCGCCTCATCACACGCCCCAGTTGCGGCGGTAGCACGGTCGATGAGAAAAGCAAAAACGCATCAGAATTTTTCCAGATCACCCGCAAAAAAACGGTGTTATTGATTAAGGTGGGTTCTATAAATTGCAAAAATGAGATGAATGGTTTTGGACGTCTTGGGTTGCTTGCTGGCATCTTTTGCCTCAACAACTTGAACCGTAGCCCGCTACTGGTTGTAGAATCTGCACACGCTCGGCATCGCCC
>JAFSYB010000060.1 GCA_017443765.1 Muribaculaceae bacterium
AGCAACGAGGATGTAGTGCCGATGAACATCGACATGACCCAGCTCATCGACGTGCCGGGCAACTGCCTCGCCACCGTGAGCGGCTACTATGCCGACGGCAAGCTGCGCGCCTACTCCAACGTTGAGGACCCGGGCCAGATGCTCACCATCGACAACACATACGTGGGTGACGACCTCAACAACGACAAGTACGTCAACCGCATGGTCACCCTCAAGGTGATTGTGAAGCTGAACAGCGCCTGGGAGGCCAGCGAGCCCGCCAGCGGTGCACCGCGCCGCGCCCACAAGGACGACGCCAACAGCTCGGGCAACTACACCATCGTGCCCGTCACCGGCTCGGTGAGCGACGACATCGTCACCGGCGTAGCCGACCTGCGCATGAGCGACACCAACGGCGTGACCTACGTGAACGTCATGGGCCAGACGAGCAACCGTCCGTTCCAGGGTGTGAACATCGTCATGCAGAACGGCAAGGCCATCGGCAAGGTCGTCAAGTGAGACGCTATTAACCTAATTGATAGGTTGTTTTTTGACATAAGAACATAAGGACATAAGTTTTTGCGAACACAGTTGCAGCTTATGTTCTTATGTTCTTCGATAGGTTTTTAGTGTACATAAGAACATAAGGACATAAGTTAATAGCACACAAAAACAGCAACTTATGTATCTTGTGTTCTTATGTCTTTTTTTATCTACCCAAAAATCCGTAAGCAATGAAACGATTACTGCTATCCCTGCTGATGGTTGCCAGTGTGTGCAGCCTTTGGGCCTGGAAACCCACCTTTATCGGCCACCGGGGCAGCTACAAGGGCGTGATGAACACCGTGGAATCGTACACCAACGGCGTGGACTACTACGGCTACCAGGGGCTGGAATGTGACGTGCGCGTGACCAGCGACGGCTACTATGTCATCAGCCACGACGAGACCACAAACGCTGTGGGCGGCAGCCTCACCGTGGCCAATGCCACGCTGGCGCAACTCCAGGCCGAGACCTACACACAGACGCGCGGCGGCGTGACCTACACCGGACACATCTGCACCGTGGCCGAGTATCTTGACATCTGCAAAGAGAAAAACGTGATTCCCATCATCGAACTCAAGTGGACCACGGGTATCAACAACAACGACATGAGCAAGTTCCCCGGTTTGGCCGCGCTGATTGAGGAGCGGGGACTCACCGAAAAAGCCTATATCCTCACGTCGATGCGCAGCTCGCTGGAGTATGTGCGCCGCAACTATCCCGCGCTCAAGTGCCAGTTTCTGTGCAACAGCAACTGGGAAACCTACTTCGACTGGATTGTGCAATGGGGGCTCATGCCGAGCATCGAGGCCGGCTGCTTCGACAAGTACACCGTGAAGCGTTTCCACGACAAGGGCTTGGAGGTGGCCGTGTGGACGGTGAACTCGCTGGCCAACTACAACCTCTACGGCGAGATGGGTGTGTCGATGATGACCTGCGACTACCTTGTGCCAAGCCAAATGCCCGAGCTGACCGACATCGACTGGGACGCCATCGTGCCACCCCTCGACGCGCTCAACATCACCGTCGACACGCTATTTGCCTACACCCGCTACCGCGGCAACCTGCCGGTGGATTTCCCCTCGGGACTTGATACCGACAACTCGCCTTACAAATCGGCGCAGCAAGCTGCCATCACCCGCGACGGCGTGTGCTATGCCAACAACTACACCACCAGCCAGCTAGTTACCCTCAAGCCCGACGGCACGCTGACCCAGGCACCGGGCACCAGCAGCCACGGCATTTGCTTCGACACCGCCGGCAACCTGATTCAGCGCAACGACGGCATCACCAAAACCCCGAACAAGCTCGTGATCTACCCCGGCGGCGACCTCAACGCCGAACCCATCGAGGTGGACATTGATTTGGGCGTGACCGGGCAAACCAACTTTATCAGTGCCGTGGGCGACGTGATGAGCGACGACGGCGGGGTGGTTTACCATTTTCAAAACGGACAGAACTTTGTGACTCTGGTTTACATTGCTAACGGAGCTTTTGATGGCGTGGAAACCACCGCTGCCACCTCGTTTGCCAGCTCCACGGCGGGCGTGGTTTTTCCAATCGACAACGACCCTTATCACTTCATCTACCAGGTGCGCAATCAGGGATATAACCTGTTTGACCAAACCGACCAGGGCAAGTATGTCACAGGGTCGCTCAACACCACGCCGCCGAACAGCAACACCTCGGTGGGCGGCGCATTTTTCTGGCTCGACGGGCACGAGATGTTTCTCTACACCAGCGGCACCAACTACAACGGCGGGTTCTCGATTCGCGACATGAGTGCCAATGGCGAGGCACTGGCCACGATTCCCCCCATGGGTGCGGGAGGGTATGCGGCCAATCCCTCGTGCGGCTCGTTTTTCCGCGTGGCGCCGGTAAACGACAAGTGTGTCACAGTGTATGACTACACGATGGGCAACGGCTACGCTGCCTATCGCGTGCATACCGATGAATACGTTCCCAATATCGTGACGCTGGCAGCCTCTGGCAATGGGCAGATGACCGTGCTGGCGGGTGGCAACGCCATCGCAAATGGCGACGAAGTGCCGATGGACACCCAAGTGACCGTGGCGCTTGTTCCCGACGATGGGTTCATCGTGGACAGCTTCACCGTGGAAACCATCGGCGATTCAGCTCCCGCCCTTCGGCGCCGTGCAAGTGTGCCCGTGACCGAGACCGGAGAAAACACCTACTCCTTTACCATGCCCGGCGAGCCGGTGAGCATCAACGTCACCTTCGGCACGCCAACGGCCATCCACGACCTGAATGTCGCCACGGGCCAAGTGACCTACGTCAACGCCATGGGCCAGACCGCCACTCGCCCGTTCCAGGGCGTGAACATCGTCATGCAAGGCGGCAAGGCCAGCGGCAAGCTCGTCATTCGATAGGTTTTTATTGACATAAGAACATAAGGACATGAGGTTTGCAAACACACTTGCAGCTTGTGTTCTTATGTGGTGTATAACAGATAGCATGGGTAGCTTTATGCCCTACCGCCTTTTGGCGGTGCGGTGCGTGTGGCACCGGGACAGAACGACTAATGATGAAGACAACTTGAACAACTTGGACAACCTCACTGGAAATGGTTGTTTTGTGTTGTTCAAGTTGTCTTCCTGTTCTCCGTTCCCGCATGATTTCAAGAATGGGACAAGTATGTGACTTCCAAGCTGTTCACCCACACAAAACGCTATAGAGCTAAAAAAAGAGCAGGCTTTCACCTGCTCTGTGATCCGTCTGGGACTCGAACCCAGGGCCCACGCCTTAAAAGGGCGTTGCTCTACCTGCTGAGCTAACGAATCGCCGTTTTCGCGTTTTGCGGCTGCAAAATTACTGCTTTTTCTTGAATTGCCAAAGGCTTGGCACTTTTTTTTTGAAAAAAAGCGCCAAGCGGGCTGCTTTCTTGTCCGCTTCCGGGCATTTTGGAGCTGCATGTGTGCGCGTATTCGCGAAAATGGCGTAACTTTGCGGCATGGGAAAGACATCAGAACAACGTTACAGTATCCGCTGCGCCACCCCCAACGACATGGAGACACTGCTGCGGTTGTGTGAGATGGCGCGGCGCATTATGCGCAGCACGGGCAACCTGGGTCAGTGGGTGAACGGCTACCCGTCGCGCGAGGTGCTGCGGGCCGATGTGGAGCGCGGGGTGAGCCACCTGGTGGAGGATAGCGCGGGCGAGCCGGTGGGGGCGTTTGCCTTTATCGCGGGGCCCGAGCCCACCTATGCCCGCATCTATCAGGGCAGCTGGCTCGACGACAGCCTCCCCTACCATGTGCTGCATCGCATTGCGAGCACGCCCGGCAGCCGCTGCGTGCTGGCGGCCATCATCGCCTGGTGTGCGCTGCGCGAGAGCAATCTGCGCATCGACACGCACCGCGACAACGTGGTGATGCGCCACTTGCTGCCCCGGCTGGGGTTCACCTATTGCGGCATCATCTATCTAACCGACGGCACCGAGCGGCTGGCCTACCAGCGGCTGTGATATCTTAGTCGAGAAAACGCTTGGTGATGTCGGCGTAAGCGTCGATGCGCCGGTCGCGCAGGAACGGCCACCAGCGGCGCACGTTCTCGCAGCGGCGGAGTTCCACGTCGACGATGTGGGCATCCTCGGTGTCGGTGGGTGCGGTGTAGAGCAGCTCGCCCTGCGGCCCGGCCACAAAGCTGCTGCCCCAGAACTGGATACCGCGAGTTAGCCCCGATGGGTCGGGCTCATGCCCCACGCGGTTCACGGCGACCACGGGCAGTCCGTTGGCCACGGCGTGCCCACGCTGCACGGTCATCCACGCCTCGCGCTGGCGAAGCTGTTCGGCAGGCGTGTCGCTGCTCTCGAAGCCGATGGCCGTGGGATAGATGAGCAGTTCGGCTCCGCGCAGGGCCATCAGCCGGGCGGCCTCGGGATACCACTGGTCCCAGCACACGAGCACGCCCAGCCGCCCCAACGAGGTGTCGATGGGCGTGAAACCAAGGTCGCCAGGGGTGAAGTAGAATTTCTCGTAATAGGCCGGGTCGTCGGGGATGTGCATCTTGCGGTAACGCCCGGCCAAGCGACCATCGGTGTCGAGCACCACCGCCGTGTTGTGATAGAGGCCGGCGGCGCGGCGCTCGAAAAGCGAGGTCACCAGCACGATGCCACATTCACGGGCAATGCGGGCGTAATGGTCGGTGACTTCGCCGGGGACAGCCACTGCCAAATCGAAGTTGTCGACGCTTTCCACCTGGCAAAAGTAGAGCGAATCGTGCAACTCCTGCAACACCACCAGTTGCGCCCCCTGCGAGGCCAAGTGGCGGATTTTCTCACTCAGCCGCCGGCGGTTGTCGCAGCAGTCGGCCTTGTTATGCTGTTGAATAACTCCGATTTTCATCTTCCTTTAAAAATAATGCCTGATGCAATGTTAACACTCTGCATCTACTTTAAACGTGGCAAAATATAGACTAAAAGAACAAAAAGACAAAATTACACACAGTGTAACAGTCTGATTTTCAGCGATTAAAAATTATGTTTTTAGGTTCTTTTCATAGTTTAGGAATCTGCATGGTGGCGCAGTGCAGCGAGCCGTGCTGCTCGATGAGCGGGCGGCAGTCGATGCCTACGACACGGCGTTGAGGTACAAGCTGTTGTAGGATTTGGACGGCCTCGTTGTCGCGCTCCGGGCAGCCGTATGTGGGCACGAGCACACTGTGGTTGGTAATCAGGAAATTAGCGTAGGTTGCTGGCAGCCTGTTTCCGCTGCTGTCGCGCAGCACCGGCGGGGCTGGCAGCTGAACGCAGCGGTAGGGCTGCCCATCGGCATCGGTGAAAGTGCTAATCTCCTTGACCATCCCCGCAATGTCGCGATATTCATCGCTGTCGCTCTCGGCCCATGTGGTGACAATCACATTGCCGGGCAAGAAGCGGGCAAGGGTGTCGATGTGGCAGTCGGTGTCGTCGCCGGGCACGTGGCCATGCACCAGCCACAGCACCTGTCGTGCGCCCAAGCGATTGCGAAGCTGCTGCTCGATGAATCGTTGGTGCCATGCCGCGTTGCGGTTGCGCGAGAGCAGACACTCGTAGGTGGTCATCACGGTTCCTCGCCCGTCGGTTTCCACCGAGCCGCCCTCAAGCACCATGTCGCGGTGGTTGTCGAGCGGCAAATCCAAGATGTGCAAGCGACAGAGGCGCTCGGTGACCAAGTTGTCGAGGTTGGCGGGGAACTTCATTCCCCAGGCATTGAAGGTGAAGTCGAGCAGGCGTGGTATGCCATACTTGTCCTCCACGGTCAGCGGGCCGTAGTCGCGTGTCCAGGTGTCGTTGGTGGGTAACTCCACAATGGTGAGCCTGTCGGCTGGTGCGTCGGGCAGCTGCCTGCGCACGGTATCGGGTTCGGGAGTGACCACAATGAGTCGCTCGTCGGCCATGATGGCCCGGGCAATGTGGCAGTAACAGGACTGCACAGTGTCGAGCGTGGCGGCCCAGTCGGTGCCGGTATGCGGCCAGGCAATCAACACCGCCTCTTGCGGCTCCCATTCAGCACGAAATCGCATCTTGATGTGTCTAAGGATTAAGAGGGTACATAAAACTCCTAATGGCTTCTATGATTCCATAGAGACCACCAAATCAATTGAAATTGAAAATGCCACTTGAATCATCAATTAATTCCCGAACTCTTGGTATTGTTCCCAGATTGTATCCTGGTCTTCGGCAATCTCGTTGATGAATTCACGGTAACCGGTTGCTCTTCCCAGCCCCTGGTCGTCGCACCACTGGTTGTATTCGTCGTGGAGCACAGGGTCTTCGTCAAGCATGCGATGAAATTGTTCGTCGAGTTGGCTGGTGTTGCTGTATTTGTCGAGCAGTGCGCGCAGTATGTCGGAAATATCGTTCATAATGAGCTGGCATTGTGCTTGTGAAATGAGGTTATGACTTAATAAGACCGCAAAATTACAAACTATCTCCCGAATAGCCACTCGCACAAATGTTAAATCAAGTATAATGGCATTGAATCTACCGAAGTCGGTAAGAAAGCTTCTACGATTATTAACTTTTATTGTGACAGATGTGTTCAAATCCGGCGTAAGCATGGCCTTATTTTGCAGCGTGAATGAAAAAACTGATGTTTCGCTCCTAATGCCATGAAAAACACTCACAGCCCCTCCTGCGGCCAATTGGCCGACGGGCAAGCACCGGCTGTGAACAGAAGTGCCACCATGCGATATGGCGGCACTTCTGCTTTTTCATTCGGCCAAACATATTGCGGCTTGGGAAAAAAGTGCTACCTTTGCGTCCAAGATGCGCAGAACGAATCGACAAGGATGGGCAAGCCTCGTTTCGGCCGTGTTGACAGCTGGAGCGTTGCTTTGTTCGAGCCTGGGCGGCCATGCCGCGCCTGGCAGCGTTCCGCTGTGGTTTTCGCTGAGCGTGGTGGCTTTTCCTGTGGCAGCGGCACTGGCAGCACTTGCGGCTGTGGTGGCGCTGTTGCGCCGCCACTGGCCGAGCGTGGCCGTGCTGATTGGTGCCTTGTTGCTCTGCGCGCCCACCTTGAGCGTGGTCATGCCCCTGCACCTGACCGGCAGTGCGCCAGGGGACAAGTCCATCAAGGTGCTCACGCTCAACACCGAAAACTTCAAGCAAGCCCAGCAATGGCCGCCCAACGTCACACTGGACTACATCCTCGACAGCGAGGCCGATGTGGTGATGCTCCAGGAGATCACGCACGATGGGTG
Organism: Muribaculaceae bacterium; assembly: GCA_017443765.1. GTDB lineage: Bacteria > Bacteroidota > Bacteroidia > Bacteroidales > Muribaculaceae > Sodaliphilus. The sequence goes on from JAFSYB010000060.1 coordinate 7,225, forward strand.
GGGGCTTCCCCGCGAGCTATCCGACACCACGTTCTCGCCCTCCCAACTGGCTCGGCTCGACTCGATATACCCCTACCGCAGCCACGACAACGACGATGTGGGCATCTTCTCGCGCTACCCCTACACACGCGTGGAGATTGCGCGCGCGCAGGTGGGCTTCGACATGGTGGACTACTTTGGCACGATGGAGCATCACTTTGCGGTGGCCTACGACGTGCACCTGCCTGGCGGTCAGCAACTGCGCATGGTGAACGTGCACCTGGAGTCGTGGCATTTCTCGCGGCGGCAACGCGGCCTGCTTGGCGGGCAAGTGACCGATGAGCTGGACGCCCTGCCTGGCAGCAGAGCCTACGGCCTGTCGACCTCAGAGCTCATTCGCCGCTCCTACGTCATGCGCGCCCACGAGGCTGCCGCCGTACGGCAAGCCATCGATGACAGCCCGGAAAACGTGGTTGTTTGCGGCGACTTCAACGATGTGCCGGGCAGCTGGACCTACCGCACGGTGCGCGGCAGCGACCTGCGCGATGCCTGGGCCGACGCCGGGTTGGGATATGCGCACACCTTTAACAAATACCGCTTTCTGGTGCGCATCGACCACATCCTCTACCGCGGGCAGCTGCGTGCGGCAGCCATGCGCCGCGACCAGGCCGCTGCCAGCGACCACTACCCGCAAATAGCCACTTTTGAGTTCACGACTCCCCCCTGACCCCCACCCTGGACACACACGAGAAGCAACATTGACCGCGACAACAACGCACCGTTGCAACGCGAAAAGGAAGGCGTTGAATGAATCAAGCCGCGCCCGATTTCCACGCAGGGTTAAGAAAACTGCGAAAACTTTTGGCGTTTCAAAAGTTTTCCACTAATTTTGCAGCCGATTTTGAGATGAACATGAAATGGAGTTGAAAGACCATATCATCACCGAAGCCACGGAGCTGCTCCAGCGCATCGGCCCCACGTCGATGACGATGGACATGGTGGCGCGGTCGTGCGGCATTTCCAAGCGCACACTCTACGAGACGTTTCCCGACAAGCGCACGCTGGTCAAGGATTGTCTCGAGATGGAACACCGGCGGCACAACGACCACGTGAAGTGTATCTTCGAGCAGTCGGAGAACTGTCTCATGGCATTATTTAATGTCTACGCGCACGTGCGCGAGGCGATGCGCAGCCGCTCGAGAGCCTTTGTGGCCGACCTCAAGCGGCTCTACCCAGAGCTGTTTGCCCGGCAGCGCGAGCAGGAGCGACATTTCGTCGACACGCTGGCGCAGGTGCTCACCCGCGCGCAGGCCGAAGGCCATGTGCTGCCCGACATCAACACGCGCATCGCAGCGTTCCTGTTCGTGTCAACCATGCGCAACCTGCACGAAAACGACCGCGTCGAGGAGTACGGCCTGCCGCGAATCGAGGTGTTCGACGACGCGTTTCTCAACTTCCTGCGCGGCATCGCCACCAACGAGGGGCAGCAAGTGCTCAATGTCCACGTTGACGAACTGCGCAAGCAGCGGAACACATAAGCAAAAAACAACCCAAAGATATGAGAAAAACAACATTCATCGGAATAATGCTCGTAGTGGCATTGTGCGCCGCTGCCCAGCCGGTGCCGGTGCGCTTGAGCCTGGACCAATGCATCCGCATTGCCCTGAGCGACAACCCCACCATCAAAGTCGACTCGATGGAAATCGAGCGCGTCAACTACGCCCTCAAGGAGGTCAAGGGCCAGCTGTTGCCTCAAGTGAGCGCTTCGGGCCAGTACACCCGCAACCTGGCTCTGCAAACCATGTATATGGACACCGGCGACGGCAACTCGGTGGGCATCAAGATGGGGCGCGACAACACCTACACGGCCGGCTTCTCGGCCACGCTGCCCCTGGTGGTGCCGCAACTGTGGCGTACCATCAAGCTCAACGAGAACCAGATTTTGCAGAACATCGAAACCGCCCGTGCCAACAAACTCTCGCTGGTGAACCAGGTGAAAAACACCTACTACGCCCTGCTGCTGGCCGACGACAGCCGCCGCGTGATTGAGGCCAGCCACACCACCGCACAGCAGCACGCCGAAATCTACCAGAAACAATTTGAGCTGGGCACAGCCAGCGAATACGACGTGCTGCGCGCCAACGTGGCCGTAACCAACCTGGAGCCATCGATTCTCGAGGCCGAGAACAGCGTGAAGCTGCTCAAGCTGCAACTCAAGGTGCTCATGGGCATGAACGCCCAGCAGGAAATCGAGCCCAGCCAGCACCTCGACGAGTTCAAGAGCACCATGTACGACCACACGCTCAACACCGACACCTCGCTCGTGCACAACACCACACTGAAAACCCTCGACCTGCAAACCGACTACCTGAACAAGGTGGTGGATGTGCAACGAGCCGCCTGGTATCCCACACTGAACGCCACCGGAAGCCTGATGTGGCACTCGATGGGCAACGGCAACCCACTGAAGAACTTCATGTGGAACCGCTCGTCGGCTGTGGGGTTCACCCTGGCCTGGCCCGTGTTCACCGGCTTCCAGCGGAAGAACAAAATCAAGCAAGCCGAAATCCAGGCCGGCGAGATGCGCTGGCAACGCGAGAACGTCGAGCGCTCGCTGCACACACAGGTGCAGAGCCACGTCGACAACATTCACAAGAGCCTGAAGCAAATCGAGAGCAACGCCGCCGGCGTGACCCAGGCCGAGAAAGCCAGCGACATCATCCAGCAGAGTTTCAAGGTGGGGGCAGCCTCGTTCATCCAGCTGCGCGACACCGACGATGCCTTGCTGAGCGCCCGACTGAGCTACTATCAGGCCATCTACACCTACCTCGTGGCCGAGAGCGACCTTGAACTCGTGCTCGGCAACAGCAGCTATGCCAATAATTAGTAACCCATTAGCCCAATTGGCCCCCATTAGGCCTATTAGTCCAATTAGCCTAATAAAAAATTCACGATAATGAAAGCAAGAACCATTTTCAGCCTTGTCCTGGCAGCTGCCGTGCTCACGGCCTGCTCGGGCAAGAAAGACCAGCAACAAGACCCGCAGGAGGAACTGCCCCAGGTGAAGGTGCAGACCGTGTATGAGGAGCAGGTGACGCAATCCAGCGAGTACACCGCCACTGTGGAAGCCTTCAAGACCAACAACATCTCGTCGAACTCGGGCGCACGCATCAAGCGCTTGCTTGTGGACGTGGGCAGCCATGTGCGCGCCGGGCAAAGCGTGGTCATCCTTGATGACGTGAACGTGAGCCAGCAGCGCATGGCCATCGACCAGCAGCGCATTGCCCTTGCCAACCTCAAGCGAGAGCTGGACCGCGCCAAGGAGCTGGTGCGGATAGGCGGCGGCACGCAACAGACCGTGGACCAGCTGCAGGCACAATACGACGCACAGGCACGCGCCATCGACTCCAGCACGCGCTCGCTGACCACCATGCAGGAGAACACCGTGCTCACAGCACCCATGAGCGGCGTGGTCACCGCAAAGAACTACGATGCTGGCGACCTGCCCGCCGGCCCCATCCTGGTCATCGAGCAGCAGCAGCCCCTCAAGGTGGTGGTGAACGTGAACGAGAGTGATTTTCCCAAGGTGAAAGCCGGCATGGCCGTCGACGTGCGGCTCGACACCTACGGAGACGAGGTGTTCCCGGGTCGCGTGCACATCGTGCACCCCACCATTGATGCCGGAAGCCGCACCTTCCAAGTCGAAATCACCATCAACAACGGCGGCAACCGCGTTCACACCGGCATGTTTGCTCGCGTGACCTTCAACTTCGGCACTGCCCACAGCGTGGTGGTACCCGACCGCGCCATACAAAAGCAGACCGGCTCGGGCGTGCGCTATGTGTGGGTGAACAACAACGGCACCGTGGAGTTCCGCGAGGTGCAGCTTGGACAGCGGCTCGGCAACCGCTATGAGGTGCTGGGCGGACTGGTGAACGGCACCCAAGTGGTAACCGATGGACAGTCGCGACTCACCAACGGCGCCCGCGTGCAGGTGATGAAGTAAGACCACCACCAATTACCAATTTCCAACTACCAACCACCATCCACCAACCCGATTAAGATATGAGCCTCTATTCCAGTTCGGTGAAACGACCGGTGACCACCATCCTCATCTTTGTGGCAATCGTCATCATTGGTCTGTTTTCACTGCAAAAACTGCCCATCGACCTCTATCCCGACATCGACACCAACACCATCATGGTGATGACCTCGTATCAGGGAGCGAGTGCGCAGGACATCGAGCAGAACCTTACGCGACCTCTCGAAAACACCCTCAACTCGGTGGAGCACCTCAAGCACATCACCAGCAACTCACGCGAGAACATCTCCATCATCACACTGGAGTTTGAATACGGCTACGACATCGACGCACTCACCAACGACGTGCGCGACAAGCTCGACATGATTTCGAGCACCCTGCCCGACGATGCCAACACGCCCATCATCTTCAAGTTCTCGAGCGACATGATACCCATCGCGCTGCTGTCGGCCCAGGCGGGCGAGAGCATGCCGGGGTTGTACAAAATCCTCGACGAGAACGTGGCCAACCCGCTGGCGCGTGTCGACGGCGTGGGCTCGGTGTCGATTGCCGGCGCCCCCAAGCGCGAGGTGCACATCTATCTCGACCCCATCCGCATGGAGGCCTACAACCTGAGTGTGGAAACCGTGGCCGCGCTCATCGGCGCCGAGAACCGCAACATCCCCGGCGGCACCTTCGACATCGGCAACGACACCTACTCGCTGCGCGTGCAAGGCGAGTTCAAAGACCCCAAGGAGATGGCCGGTCTGGTGGTGGGTTACAGCAACGGCGGCGTGGTGCACCTGAGCGACGTGGCCACCATCGACGACTCGCTCGAAGAACGCGCCCAGGAATCCTACACCAACGGCGTGCAAGGAGCCATGGTCATCATTCAGAAACAGAGTGGCGCCAACAGTGTGCAGATTTCAGACCAGGTGGGCAAAATCCTGCCCAGCATCCAAAAGAACCTGCCCAGCGATGTCAAGCTCGACTATATCGTTGACACCAGCGACAACATTCGCAACACCATCGCCTCGCTTGTCGAGACGGTGCTCTACGCCCTGCTGTTCGTGATTCTGGTGGTGTTCTTCTTCCTGGGCCGCTGGCGTGCCACGGTAATCATTGTGCTCACCATCCCCATCTCGCTGATTGCCTCGTTTATCTACCTCTACGCCACGGGCAACTCGCTCAACATCGTGTCGCTGTCGTCGCTGTCTATCTCCATCGGCATGGTGGTCGACGATGCTATTGTGGTGCTGGAGAACGTCACCACGCACATCGAGCGCGGCTCGGCGCCCCGGCAGGCCGCCGTGCACGGCACCAACGAGGTGGCCATCTCGGTGATTGCCTCCACGCTCACGCTGATTGCCGTGTTCTTCCCGCTCACCCTGGTCACCGGCATGACCGGCGTGCTGTTCCGCCAGCTGGGCTGGATGGTGACCATCATGATGATTATCTCCACCACGGCTGCCCTGTCGCTGACACCGATGCTGTGCAGCCGCATGCTCAAGCAGCAGCGCAACGACAGCCCGCTGTTCCGTAAAATCTACGGCCCCATCGAGCGCGTACTCGACAAGATTGACGATGGCTTCACGCACATCCTGCGCGTGTGCGTCACCCACCGCTGGGTGACCACCATCACCGCACTGGGCATCTTCATCGGCTCAATGTTCCTGATGCGATTTGTGGGCACCGAGTTCTTCCCCACCAGCGACAACAGCCGCCTGGGCGTGACCCTGGAGCTGCCCATCGGCACACGCGTGGAGGTGGCCAAGGAAGTCACCGCCCGCCTCTACAAGGAATGGACCGAGAAATACCCCGAAATCAAGGTGTTCAACTACACCGTGGGCCAAGCCAGCACCGACAACACCTTTGCCTCGATGCAGAACAACGGCTCGCATATTGTGTCGATGAACATCAAGCTTGTCAAGGTCACCGAGCGCAAGCGCGGCATCGTGGAAATCGCCGGCCTGATGCGCGAGGATCTCAAGCGCTACCCCGAGTTCAAGAAAGCTCTGGTGAACGTGGGCGGCAACCGTGGCGGCGGCATGAGCGGCCAAAGCACGCTCAACTACGAAATCTACGGCTACGACTTTGAGAAAACCGACACCGTGGCACAGCAGCTCAAGCGTCTGCTGGCCAGTGTGCCAGGCGCCGCCGACATCAACATCAGCCGCTCCGACTACCAGCCGGAATACCAGGTGGACTTCGACCGCGAGAAACTGGCCATCTACGGCCTAAACCTGAGTACGGCGGCCACCGCACTGCGCAGCCGCATCAATGGTACCACCGCCAGCTACTTCCGCGAGGATGGCGACGAATATGACATCAAGGTGATGTACGACAAGGCACACCGCCAGTCAATCAGCGACATCGAGAACATTCTGCTCTACAACGCGCGCGGCCAGGGCATCCGCCTCAAGGAGGTGGGCACGGTGGTGGAGCGCTTCAACCCGCCCACCATCGAGCGCAAAGACCGCGAGCGCATCATCACCGTGAGCACCGTGGTGCAGGAGCGACCCATGAGCGAGGTGATTGCCGACGCACAACCGCTGATCGACAAGCTGGACTTGCCCAATGGAGTGACCATCCAGCTCAGCGGCAGCTATGAAGACCAGCAAGACTCATTCCGCGACTTGAGTATGCTTGCCGTGCTCATCATCATCCTTGTCTACATTGTGATGGCATCGCAATTTGAGTCGTTCACCTATCCCGGCATCATCATGACCTCGATTATGTTCGCCTTCTCGGGTATCGTGCTCATCTTGCTGGCGACTGGCACCAACCTGAACATCATGTCGATGATTGGCGCCATCATGCTGATTGGCATTGTGGTGAAAAACGGCATTGTGCTCATCGACTACATCACGCTGAACCGCGAGCGCGGCATGAGCGTGCGCCGCGCCGTGCTCGATGCCGGCCACTCGCGCATGCGCCCGGTGCTGATGACCTCGCTGACCACCATCCTGGGCATGGTGCCCATGGCCATTGGCCAGGGCGAGGGTGCCGAGATGTGGCGCCCCATGGGCATCGCCGTGATTGGCGGTCTCACGTTCTCCACCGTGCTCACCCTGCTGTTCGTACCCACGATGTACACCATCTTTGCCTTCAACGGCATCCGCCGCAAGCGCAAAAAGCTCCACGAGGAATACGTCAAGCGACACAGAAGCAATTAAGGTTAGGTAATTAGTAGTTAATCAATTAAGGATAATTCCCACGCATAACTTTTTGCTCGTAGCTCGTAACTCATAGCTCGTAGCCCATAACTCAAAGCTCGTAACTCGTAACTCGTAGCTCGTAGCTCGTAACTCGTAACTCATCACTCATCACTATCCAATGAAAGCAATCTTTATCGCATTCGACCAAGCCTACTACGAGCGCATTGTGGAGGTGCTGCCTCGGTTAGGTTGCCGGGGGTTCACTGCCTGGCAGGAGGTGCAGGGCCGTGGCACGGCCACGGGCGACCCGCACTACGGCACCCACGCCTGGCCCTCGCTGGCCTCGGCCATGATGACCATGGTCGACGACAGCCATGTCGACAACGTGCTCAACACACTTCACCAGATGGACGTGGAAACGCCCAAACTCGGCCTGCGCGCCTGGGTGCTCCCCGTGGAACGCTGCATTTAAACCCACCCAAGACATGAAGCGACTGGTTATTATCGGGCTGGTGGCGCTGGCCCTGTTCACGGTTCATGCACACGTCACCATTGGTGGCCTGCCCACAGTGGCCGACACCAGGCGCGGCCTGCTGCTCTGCGCCGTGCCCGAGGAGTGCTTCGGCCAGACATTCACGGCCGCCGTGGCCTGCGACAACCCCGACGCCAAGCTGACCATCAACGGCGTGGAGCTGCCCAACGCCTCCACCCACGTGTTCGGCGACATCGCGCGCAACCACACCTTCACGCTCACAGTGAGCGATGGCACAGCAATGCAGACGTGGCAATTAGCGTTCACCCCACTGCCCATCGTGGAGCTGAAGGGCAGCTTCACCAGCGACTACAGCCCATGCACGATGATGCTTACCCAGCCCGGACAGGACACTGGCGAAATGCTCACTGCCAAGGGAAAGTACCGGGGCGGCATCACCAACAGCCCCGGCTCGCACAAGCACAATTTCCACATCAAGCTCGTCGACAGCCTCGGCAACAAGGAGAACCACCCACTGCTGGGCATGCGCGACGACAACAACTGGATTCTCGACGCCGGGCAAATCGACATGGCACGCATCCGCAACCATGTGGGCATGGAGCTGTGGCGCGAGTTCGCGACACCGCCCTATTATTTCCACCTCACGCCCAACGCCGTGAACGGCGTGCACAGCGAATACGTCGAGCTATTTGTCAACGGCGATTACCATGGTCTTTACTCCCTGGGCGAGGCCATCGACCGCAAGCAGCTGCGCCTCAAGAAATTTGACGAGAACACCGGCGCAATCCACGGCCTGCTGTGGAAAGCCGTGAGCTGGGAAGACCCCGTGCGGATGTACACTGTGGTGGCCAACTACAACAACGGCAAGGAGCAGTGGGGCGGCATCGCGCTCAAGTATCCCGACCTCGACGACGTGAGCCCCACCGACTGGACGCCATTCTACGAGGCCGCGCACTTTGCGACCGCCAGCGACGCCGACACCTTCCGCGCACACGTGGCCGAGTACTTCGACCTGCCCGTGCTGCGCGACTACTACCTCATCTGCCAGCTGCTCAAGGCCATCGACAACCGGGGCAAGAACATGTACTGGTTCATCTACGACCAGGCCGTGGACCGGCGAATCAGCGCCTCCCCGTGGGACCTCGACGCCACCGCCGGGCAGTACTGGACCGACTGGTGGGATGCCGACAAGGCCGCCGCCGTCAACCCCACTGTGGAAATGCCCATGATGCACCGTCTGTTTGAACGGCTGCTGAAGTATAATCCCGACGGGTTCTACACACAGGTGCTGCGCCGCTACTGGCAGTTGCGCGAATCCACCTTTGCGCCCGACAGCCTCGTGGCACGCTACGTTGCACCCATCGAGCGGCTGCAACGCGCCGGCGCCGCACAGCGCGAGACCAACCGCTGGAGCGGCGACAGCGACATCGCCAACCTCACGCTCGACTTCGACCAGCAAAAGGCACTCATCGCACAGTGGTTTCCCCGGCGAATAGCTGTACTCGACCAGCAGTTCCCCCACCCCGGAATCCCCGGCGACACCGACGGCAACGGCGTTGTGGACGTGGACGACCTGAACCTGACCATCAACATCATGCTCGGCAGAGTACCGGCCTACGACTATCCCGCCGCCGATGCGAACGAGGACGGCATGACCGACATCGACGATGTGAACCTGACCATCAACATCATGCTCGGCAAGGGGTGACGCAACACCCCGCAAAAAGATTCTATCACGAATCGTATTTCACCAGCCACTTCCAAACCGGCACCACTGGTATCCCTCCTTCCGTGCCCTCTTCATCATAGGTAATTAGCAGACATTTCCATTCTTCGTGGGCCTTGGCATACTTCACCAGTGGCGCCACCTCCCTGTTGTAAGTCGCCTCCTCCTTGATGCTGTACGACACCTGAATGGCAAGCTTCTCATTAGGCACTATGAAGTCTATCTCCTTCTCCGCGTTCTGGAAAAACACATTCAACTTGCCATACCGTCGGCACAATTCCACCGCCACCACATTTTCCAACAATGAAGACTCCGAATTCATAAGGAACAGATTCAATAGTCCGTTGTCAACAAAGTAGTATTTCTTCTTACTCTCCTTCTCCGTCAGCTTACCCATTTCATTCTCAATGGGTAGAATCAGCCAGCCATCAGCGGCAAATCCGACGTAATCAATAGCCGTAGGTACACTGATGGGCGACCCCGTTGACACAATCACATTCCTCAAGCGGTTGAAAGACAACGGCTGCTTCACGCTTTCTGCCATCTTTTTCACCAAGATGTTCATCACACGGTCGTTCTTAATATTATTTCGCGCACAAATGTCACCCAGATAAATCTTCTGATACAAGCTTGACAACATGGCTCGTTTGTTCTTAAACGAAAGAATCTCGGGCAAACCGCCCCAATAAAAAAACTCGTTCAAATGCCGCTTCACCTCGCTCCTTTGTTTACAACACTCATTATTTTATAATATTTACGCATTTTTAAGAATTTTGCAAATCAAGATGGATTGGCAGAGAGCCTGAATGTTACACTGATCATAAAGGCAAGCTTAACAACTTGGTCACTCGCTACAATGGTTGTTTTGTGTTGTTCAAATTATCGGGGTACCTGCAAAAGTCCGTGTGTTTTTATGTCGGCTCGGCAGTGTGATAGACGGGCAAAGACCTCAAAGAGGTCGGGCGGGTCGAAGATCTGGCATGCCTTTTCGAGGCATCAGGGGAGTCGTTGAACAAGATAGTAACTGCAAAACACAGGTTTTGCGGGTGTTCCCTCTTTGCGCCAATAAATTAGGTGAAATCTATGATATGGCAACATCCTGGGGAACTTTTGTTCCTCAGGATGTTATAAAGTTCGATAAATCACACTGGCGCGGAATTAAGGATTACGGGAAAAAATTTGCAAGAAATTTGCAAGATTATTTCCTCAATTTTCCCCTCTTCACTCTAATAATTCCCCAAACTTGCGTCGCCAACAAGTGTTGGTCCGTTGGCTGCAAACGCTGTCTGTTAGCGGAGTGAGCGAGATTCGAACTCGCGAGCCAATTTTGTTGGCTACACGCTTTCCAGGCGTGCCTCTTCAGCCACTCGAGCATCACTCCAAAAAGCCAAGAGCCTTTTGCGGCGGCAAAGGTACAAATAATTCGGCAACTGGCAATGGATAACGGCATTTTTTTTGACTTTTGGCCCTGCAACTTGTGTGGGTAATTCTAAATGCGAATTGCACAAATTAGGCAAATTAAGGCGCATCACCAAAAGACGAAAACTTTTCTGCTGTGAAAATTTTGAAACAAATTCTGATAAATTTGCTGCGCTGCGCTTGCCCTTCGGGCTCCCGTTCGGTCGCGAGCACTTCGTGGTTCCGCCCACAGGGTGCCGACACCCCGAGTCAAGCACGCTGTCGCGTGGAAATTATTCAGAATCTCACATGAAAGCGGGGGCTAATGGAGCTGTTGCGGGCGATATGGCTATGGTTGCTTTTTTCAGTCGTAAAAAAATACTAAAGAAGAACGGCTGGTTGACAGCTTTTGATTATTAAATATTAATTGTCGGGCGGCACATTGCGGTGGTTTGGCCAAAAGTTAGTAAATTCGCAGTTGCTAACTTTTTCTGACATTCCAATGAAACCCATCACCAACATACTTCTTGTGCTGGCCATCATGTGTTACGCGTTCCTGCCGCTTTTCCACCTCTCGTTTCAGGGCAGCGTGACGGGGTTCAGCTTCACGGCGGGCATAATCACGCAGCAACCCACCGCCGGACGCATCACCTTTGCGCTGCTGCCGTTCCTCTCCACCTTTCTGGCCGTAGGCTTCAACACACTGCGCAACCGATGGTGGGGGTTGGCATCGGTGTCATTCATCTTGCTGGGTCTGTATTTCTTCCTGGTCACTCACGACTTCCAGGCCTTTGCGCTGAATCATGCCCCTGACGTGACGCCAAGCGAGGACATTGGCGAGGGATTCCGCATTGTGAGCCTTGGTGCAGGCTACGTGGCAAGCTGCACGCTGATGGTGCTGTCGCTGATTTCGGCCATCCTGTCGGTGCTGCCGTTCGACTTCAACTTCACGCTCGAGCGCGCTGTGGACCAAACCATCGACCGCAGCATTGAGGACGTGAAACACCTGGGTGCCCGCCTGCATCACCATGGCAACAAGAAACCCCACTCCCCCGCCCCACCCACCGGCATGACATCAGAAACCAGCTCACCAACCGGCGCCAACACCCCACCCGCCGACCCCGAAGACCACTCGCGCTTTATGCCCAAATAGCATATAAGGGGGGTGAGAGCAGACAAACGGCCCCAAGCCCTTGATTGCAGTTGACACAAGAGCGCAAGCAAGAGGCTATAAGGGGTAAACCATGAATCAAGGCACTATTACCCACTGCCACCGTTATTGAGCCAACCTTTACGCTTAATAGAATTATACCAAGATTTGTTTGCGCTTACCGAATCGCCACTTAACGTCAACAACACTTTCTGGGTATGGAAAAGGAACGCCTGTGGAATGCGAATTTTGTGAAGGTTGCGGCAGCCAATTTCCTGCTGTTCTTCGCCTTCTACTTGCTAATGCCACTGCTGCCGCTGTACCTGAGCGAGACGTTCCACTCGACGAAGGACGTGATTGGCGCAGCGCTGAGCGGCCACATCCTGTCGGCACTGCTCACGCGGCCGTTCAGCGGATATGTGGTGGACAGCTTCCCGCGCAAGCAGGTGCTGATGGTGGTGTTTTTCCTTTTCTTCATCTTCTTTGCCGGCTACCTGGTGGCTGGCACGCTGCTGCTGTTCACCATTGTGCGCACGCTGCACGGCGTGCCATTCGGCGGGCTCACAGTGGCCAACAGCACGGTAGCCATCGACGTGCTGCCGAGCAGCCGCCGCAGCGAGGGCATAGGTTACTACGGCCTGAGCAACAACCTGGCCATGGCCATCGGCCCCACCGTGGCGGTGTATGTCTACAACTATGTGCACGACTTCGACGTGCTGTTCTGGATGTCGCTCATCACAGCGGGCATTGGCCTGGCGGTGGATGCAAGCGTGAAGCTCAAGCCGCGCGAGCAGGTGAAGCCCAGGCAGGCCATTTCGCTCGACCGTTTCTTCCTCACCATTGGCTGGCAGCTGTTCCTCACGATGGTGGCCTTTGGCTATTCCTACGGCGTGCTGAGCACCTACCTGGCCATCTACGGCAAGGAGCGCATGGGAGTGACCAGCGGCACGGGCACGTTCTTCCTGATACTGGCCGTGGGGCTGATGCTCTCGCGGCTACAGGGTGCGCGGGCGCTGCGCCAGGGACGTCTCACGCAAAACGCCGCGATGGGCATGCTCATCTCGCTGGTGGGCTACACGCTGTTTGTGGCCGTGCCCAACCTGTGGGGCTACTACGGCGCAGCCGTACTCATCGGCCTGGGCAACGGGCACATCTGGCCGGCCTACCAGAACATGTTCATCAACCTGGCCACCAATGCACAGCGCGGCACGGCCAACAGCACGCTGCTCGTGGCCTGGGACGTGGGCATTGGCATTGGCGTGGTGGCCGGCGGCGTGGTGGCCGAGCACATCGGCTACGGATCCGCCTTCTGGAGCGGCGTGGCGGTGAATGCCGCCGGCGTGGCGCACTATTTTGCCACCGCTCGCAACCACTTCCTGCGACACCGCCTGCGCTGAGAAAGCCAAGCCAACTGTCAAGCTCACGAGTTGACAGTTTTGATTGATAAAGCGCAAAAAAATGGGGGGCACCTGCAAGGGATGCCGACAGAATCCGTGTTTTCGCTTTTGCTGTGTGAGAAAAAATATGTAAATTTGCAACGAATTTTCGGCAACTGACAATCATGGAACGCTTCTTCAACACCGCCGGGCCGAACAAGCCCTCATTGTCCTACACGCTCGACCCGCTGAGCCGTTTTGATTTGGACGAGATTCTGATGCTCATCCGTCAGACCAAATATTTTGTGCTTCACGCCCCGCGGCAGACGGGCAAGACCTCGTGCTTGCTCGCTCTGCGCGACTACCTGAACGTCCACGATGACTATATCGCTGTCTATGCCAACGTGGAGGGTGGTCAGGCCATGCGCAACGACGTGCCGGTGGTAATCAACTCGACTTGTGACGCGATTGCCGACCGTGTGCGTGCCGTTGTTGACAGCGACCTCCCCTACCAAGTGCGTGAAACCGTGCGCACAGTAGGCATCAGCACCATGCTCACGTCTTACCTGCGGCGATTGAGCGAGGCTCTCCCCAAACCATTGGTGCTGTTCATCGATGAGATAGACTCGCTGGTGGGCGACTCATTGGTGAGCGTGCTGCGGCAGCTGCGGGCGGGCTATGACGACCGCCCGGCGCACTTCCCGCAGAGCATCGTGCTGTGCGGCGTGCGCGATGTGCGCGACTACCGCATTCACACCACCTCGGGCGAAATCATCACCGGCGGCTCGGCGTTCAACATCAAGGCCAAGTCGCTCCGCTTGGGCGACTTCACACTCGATGAGATTCGCGAGCTTTACGGCCAGCACACCGCCGAGACCGGCCAGCGGTTCGAGGAGGAGTGCTTCCCCTTTGTGTGGCAGGCCACCGAGGGACAGCCCTGGCTCGTGAACGCACTGGGGCACGAGGTGACCAATGAGATGCGCGAGAACCGCGACCGCAGCGTGGTCATCACCCCCGAGATGATGTACCGCGCACAGGAGCGCATCATCTACCGCCGCGACACGCACATCG
>JAFSYB010000001.1 GCA_017443765.1 Muribaculaceae bacterium
AATGCGACTGCAAAATTACAAAATTTGAAAGCAATTCACAACTTGTCGCCCGTCGGCTTGCGCTTGCCGTATGCTGAATGCGACTGCAAAATTACAAAATTTGAAAGCAATTCACAACAGATAGCGTTTGATATGCGTGTTAAGAGGCGCTGAATGCGACTGCAAAATTACAAAATTTGAAAGCAATTCACAACTCGCGTATATGGGTGGTGATTCCTTGTATTCGCTGAATGCGACTGCAAAATTACAAAATTTGAAAGCAATTCACAACCAACGCATTGATAAAATCCAATACATGGCAGAGGCATTTAACAACCTCCATGACCTTGTTGCCGCATTCAAAGCCACGTCGCCAGATGTGAACTCCGACAGTCTGGCTGTGCGCCGGTTTGTATCAAGAATGGATATAGAACGCAAGTATAATCGCCTGGACAACCCGGCACTCAACGAGGAAAAGAAGAAAGCAGAGCTAAAACAGAATGACTCTGAATGGATCTCTGTAATAGATAAAGCAGAGCAACATCCATTCCTGTGGGGACAGATACGCTGTCTAATCGGCTGGTCTGGAGAGAATATTGAAAGATTTGAAGAATATAGGATTAAACTTGTGAAGTTGCTTGACGACATCTCCACCGATTATTACGCCGCTTTGCTTGCTGTTTGCGGCAATGCGTGGACGGCAAACAACCGTCTATATGATGGACAAAGTAAGCATCATCGATTTGGCCTCAAGCGACATCTGCGAGATAAGAAAAGTGAAAACAATGTTTATGCAGAACTAATAAAAAAACTCATTGACAAATGGATTATCGATTACAGAGGTGTAGCAGAAGCATCTGAATTTTATAGGCGCGTCATTGATGACAGTCTGAAAATCGTCCCTTTAGAGCAATGGAAGCGGTGCATACTGCTTCAACCAATCATTTTGGATTATGCTAGGCAGAAATGTATCTTTGACGATAACGGCCACGTGATTATTGCTCAACAGAAAACCACCGATAGCCATTGTTACGACCCGATCCTTCTTTACATTCATATAACGAGCGACGGATTAAACATTGCTAATGCGATGGGTGACTCCAAAAGCGAGAACCCTCATTCGATTAGTTTCAGCATTAACTATGGTAGCACAACGACATCATATTTCGTGCAGTGGGACAGAGAGTATCAGAAATATAAATGTAAGGCTAACGACAGCGAACATTCAGTATATATAGCACCAGAGCAGCTTATTGCTGCATATAATAAACATATTCAACGTAACAAACATATTTGATGAAAATAGCCATCTCCAATTAGGCACAAGAACCTGGGCATCAACCTGCCATGCCTCACAAGAAAACGGGTGGGACCCATCTTGTGGCACACACACTTTTGGCACTTGTGGAAGAAACTGTGCCGGTTGTGTTTCGGATTTCGGAGTTTTTCACTACCTTTGCGGCATGAAGATTCAGTATGCAAGTGATTTCCATTTGGAGTTTCCCGACAATGAGCGTTACCTGCTTGAGCACCCGCTTCCGGTCGCGGGCGATGTGCTGGTGCTGGCCGGCGACATCCATGTGCTCGACAGCGGGCCGCTCGACCGATTGCCGTTCCTGCGCTGGTGCGCCGACCACTACGAGCGCACGCTGATTGTGCCAGGAAACCATGAGTACTATGCCGGCCGCGACCTGGCCGACACGCTCACCGACTGGGAGCTGCCCGTGCTGCCGGGGGTGAGCCTGGTCAACAACCGCAGTGTGCGCCTGGGCGATACCGAGTTGCTGTTCACCACGCTGTGGAGCCGCATTCCGCCTGTGGACGAGCCGCTGGTGAACTCTTGCCTCACCGACTGCTACCGCATGATTTACCGGGGTGAGCGATTCCAGGCCCGCCACTACGGCGAGGTGCACGAGCAGTGCCTGGCTTGGCTCAAGGGTGCCCTGGCGGCCTCGACGGCCGGGCACCGCGTGGTGGTCACCCACCATTGCCCCGTGGTGAAAGAGGACCCACGGTACCAGAGCAACGGCCTCACTAACGCTTTCATCGTGCCGCTGGAGCGGTTCATCGAGCAGTGCGGTGCCGACGCCTGGATTTTCGGTCACACCCACTACAATGGTGCCAACGGCCTGAAGATTGGTGCCACCACCATGCACACCAACCAGCTCGGATACGTCAAGGACGGCATCGAGCGCGGCTTCAACCCCGCTGCCACACTCGAGGTGTGAGGGCTGCTCACGCAGGATGGTCTCTCGTCAGGCCGGCCCAGCAGTTTGGCTCATTCCACGGCCTGCCCGTCATCGCTACGAAGAAGTTTGTCTGTCCTATGCCTAAGCCGAAACCGAACGCCGGCCGACATTGTTATGTTCAAAGGATTGGATTCTGATGCCGCGTGATTCATGATGCGGTTACACTGGGTGATACAGCAGTGACTGCCTCTGTGTGACACTTCAGCGTGTGAGCGTGGCGTAGTAAATCATGTCGATTTCCTCGTAGGTGAAGTCGCTGCTCATGAAATTGCCGGTCTTGAGCTTGAGGAAGTGCGACATTCGCTCGAGGGCCTGCTCAAAGATTTGCTGGTGGTCGAAAGCGAGCTCCGGGAGCTTGTTGATGGGAAACCATTCGGCGCGTGTGGCATCGTCGCCGCCAGTCACCTCGCAGGTGTGCATGAGCGTGAAAAAGGCAATCGAAATCACTCGCTCGCGCGGGTCGCGGTCGGGACGGGTGAACGCGCCGAGCTGCTCCACGCAGGTCACGCGCAGCCCGGTTTCCTCTTCCAGCTCGCGCCGCGCGCCGTCGGGGGCATCCTCGTCAATCTCCAGGAAGCCGCCAGGAAACGCCCAGCTGCCCTTGTATGGCTCGCCCCCGCGCTCAATCAGCAGCACGTTCAGCCGCACGCCGTCGAAACCAAACACCACGCAGTCGGTGGTCACTGCCGGGTGCGGGTGGTGGTAGGTGTAATGTTCTTGTGTATTCATGTGTATGGGTGTTTTCTGTTCTTTGATTCAGTTGTTCATGCAATTTTCGTAGTAAAAGTTGAGCACATCGTGGGCGGCCACGAACGACGACAGCCGGTTGTCGAGCACCATTTGCTGCTTGAGCTCGAGCATGCGCTGCACGCCGGCGTTGCTGTAGAAGCGGGCCTTGAGCTGCTCGTTGATGGTTTCCTGCATCCAGTATTTCTCTTGCTGGCGCCGGCGCTCGTCGAAGTAGCCGTTGGCGCGCACATGTGCGAAATAGCGGTCGATCATGTCCCACACCCCCTCGATGTTCAGCTCGTAGTAGCCCGAGTAGGTGGTCACTTCGGGCGACCATCCGCTGGGGGGCAGCGGGAACAAGTGCAGGGCGTTGCGGAATTGTGAGGCGGCCAGGTTGGCGCGCTCGATGTTGTCGCCGTCGGCCTTGTTGATGACGATGCCGTCGGCCATCTCCATGATGCCGCGCTTGATGCCTTGCAGCTCGTCGCCGGTGCCGGCGAGCTGGATGAGCAGGAAGAAGTCAACCATCGAGTGCACGGCGATTTCGCTCTGCCCCACGCCCACGGTTTCGACAAAGATGTTGTCGTAGCCAGCGGCCTCGCACAGCACGATGGTTTCGCGTGTTTTGCGAGCCACGCCGCCCAGCGAGCCTGCCGAGGGGCTGGGGCGGATAAACGCCCTGGGGTGCACAGCGAGCTTTTCCATGCGCGTCTTGTCGCCCAAGATGCTGCCCTTGCTGCGCTCGCTGCTGAGGTCGATGGCCAGCACGGCGAGTTTGCCGCCACGGTTCAGCACATGGATGCCAAACACGTCGATGCTCGTCGACTTGCCAGCCCCTGGCACGCCGGTGATGCCAATGCGCTGGCTGCTGCCCGTGAAAGGCAGGCACTTTTCAATCACCTCCTGCGCCACCATCTGGTGCTCGGGATTCAGGCTCTCGACCAGTGTCACCGCCTGGCCCAGCACGGCGGTGTTGCCCTTGCGTATGCCCTCCACATAGTCGCTCACGGTGAGCTGTGGCCGTCGCCGCCGCTTGAGGTAGGGGTTGACGATGGGCGGCTGCTCGATGCCCGCATTCACCTGCAGGCCGGTGTACTGCTGGTCGTTTTCCGGATGCTCGCACGAGCAGGTGCCTTCGGCAGGGTGGGGGGTGTTGGTGTTGTCGTGTTCCATATTATAAAATGTGGTGCGATGGGGTTCGATGGTGAAGAATTAGGAAAAAGTGACTGTTTCCCGCCGGCTACTGCTGCCGCACCTCGCCCACGAGGCGGAGGATTTGGTTGGGGTGGTCGGGGTCGTTGGTCATCACGTTGAGCAGGGCGTTGAACACGTTGCTGCGGCATTTGCTGGTGTCCACGGTGACGGTGATGGTGGCTCGTTTGCCGTGTTTGAGCTTGGTCTGGCTGGCGGTGGCTGTCACAGCGGAGTCGCCGCTCCACAGGCGGCGCAGCATCAGGGCATCGCGGCCGCAGTTGGTGATGGTGAACGATTGCCGTGCTTGCTGGCCGTGCCTCACTGGCTCGAAGGTGAGCCGCTCGCCGCAGTCGAGCATGGCCACGGGGGCGCGCTCGCGGTCACGGGCGGTGAGCTGCTCGAAGTCCTCGCGCACATTGGCCATCACCTCGATGCGGGTGATGCCGCTCAGTGCCTCGGCGTTGGGGTGCAGGGGTTCGGCCAGCACGTCGAGCGAGTCCACGTTCAGCCCCCACAGCGGTGCGCGGCGGCTGTCGAAAAACACGGTGACGGCAGTGGTGCTGCCGGGTGGCACAGTGTCGGGCAGTGCGCTTGCGCGGATGTGCGCCGGAGCGTGAAGCATCGTCACAAGCAGGGTGTCGGTCGAGGCGTTGTAGGCGTTCAGGTAGGCGTTGCGGCTGCCTGGCCGTGTCACCTCGCCCACGGGCAAGATGGCCCCGCTCAGCCGCAGCGAGCCCGCCGACACGGGGTACTGCTCGTCGAGGGTGCGCTGCTCGGGAATCACGTTGCCGGTGATGGTGAGCTGCGAGCGGCCGGGACGGCCATTGCAATACACCCACACGTCCTTGCTGAACTCGCCGGGGCGGTTCTTGGGCGAGTAGGTGACGGTCACGTTGCCCGTGCCGCCCGGTGCGATGGGCTCGCGGGTGAAGTCCACGGCGGTGCAGCCGCACGACGTGTGCACGCGCAGCAAGAGCAGTGCCGAGTCGCCGGCGTTCACCACGCGCATCGCTGTGGTCACGCGGCCGTCTTGCTCACGAATGGTGCCGAAGTCGTGGCTGGTCTCGAGCCACAGCGGCACCCCCTGGGCCCAACAGCCAAGGCACAAGGCGCAATGCACGAGGCACAATGTCAACCGGCGCGTCACGTTGTTCATCGCTCAAGGGGCTTTATCAGCTTGCGACTGCCTCGCTTGCTCAATTCTGTTTTCTCCGTGCCGGCTGCACGGTGCCTTGTATCACGAGCGTGGTGCGCACCTCGCGGCCGTTGGTTTTCACTTTCACCGTCTTGCGAAACGCGCCCGGACGGCCCAGCGGGCTGTAGGTGACCTTGATTTTCGCTTTCTTCCCAGGCTTGATGGGCTTGGTGGGAAATTCAGGCTTCGTGCAGCCGCACGAGGCCACGGCATCGAGAATGATCAGCGGCTGGTTGCCCGTGTTGACCACCTCAAACGTGCAGCTCACCGGCCCGCCATCTTCCTTGATGGTGCCGAAGTCATGGCTCTGCACAGGGAATGTTGCTTGAGAATACTTGTCGGCGGCACACAGCGCAAGCACGCCAACGAGCACCGCCACAAGGGCAATTGCAATGCGTTTCATAGTCTTCTGTATTGATTTCAAACTGCAAAGGTACTAATTAATGCACAATGCACAATGCACAAAGCGCATTTTTTTAGCGTGGAGTGTAGATGGACGCTTGCTGCGAGGGGCCAGAGCCGCACTCCCGGCGAGTGTCCGCGAGGCCCCGCACCACAGCCTGCCTCACACCGAAAAATGCGAAAAGCGAAAAAATATTTCGCCACATCAATAATTTGTTGTACCTTTGCAGGCTGAAAACTTGTGTCAGTGCAGGTTGGCTCTTCGTTTTCGCCCTGGGCAGAGGGCGGGGAGGCGGGTCTAACGTGTACTCTCATAGGTTGTTACACGTTTGACAAAAACTAAAAATTATAATTAACAACTGATCAAATGCAAACAAAAGGATTTATCAGAGTCATTACAGTTGCGCTGATTTTGATCTGTGCCTTCTACCTGTCGTTCACCTTTGTGTCGAACCACTATCAGGGAATCGCCGAGCAGAAGGCGCTCAAAGCTGCCGGTCTCAAGTCGCCCGACACGTCGAACGACACCTACCGCACAGCGCTCAACAACTATTTGGACTCTCTTGCCAACGAGAAAGTGTACCTGGGTTATTACACGTTCCAGCAGGTGCGTGAGAAAGAACTTGGTCTGGGTCTGGACCTCAAGGGTGGTATGAACGTGACGCTGCAGATTTCGGTGCCCGACATCCTGCGCGCCCTTTCGGGCGAGAATCCCGACCCGAAATTCAACCAGGCCATCGACAACGTGGTGAAGAACCAAGCCGCACAGGAGAACTTCGTGGCCTCGTTCTGCGACGAGTACAAGAAACTGGCTCCCGAGGGCAATTTGGCCCAGATTTTCCGCAACCTGGAGAAGGTGAAGGAGAATCCTGCCGCTTCCGATGGCCAGGTGCGCAAGTTCCTGGAGGACGAGGTCGAGGCAATGGTCGATAATTCCTATAAGGTGCTCCGCAACCGTATCGACCGTTTCGGTGTGGTGTCGCCCAACATCCAGAAGCTGCAAAGCACCGGTCGCATCCTGCTCGAGCTCCCCGGCGTGAAAGAGCCGGAGCGTGTCGAGAAGCTGCTGCAAGGCGCTGCCAACCTGGAGTTCTATGAGACTTACACGCTTTCGGAGGTGGCCGGTGCGCTCAACGCGCTCAACACGCAGGCACAAGTGGCCGGCAAGCCCGCCGAGGCTGCTGCCACCGACAGCACCGCCACCGCACAAGCTGCAGCCGACAGCACCAAGCAGGCCGAGCCCGTTGCCGAGCAGCCCAAGCCTGCCGCCAACAAGGGCAAGACGCTGGCCGAGCTCACCGGTTTCCAGGCTCTCGCTCAGGCACAGGGTGCCTCGCCCGATGTGGGCTATGTGGCTGTGGGCGACACCGCCGCAGTGAATGCCATCATCAACTCGCAGGCCGCCAAGATGACGCTGCCTGCCGATCTCAAGCTCGCTTGGAGTGTGAAGCCACAGATTATGCAGAATGGTGCCGAGGTGTTCAGCCTTGTCGCTCTGCGCACTGTGCAGAACCAGCCTGTGCTCACAGGTGATGTGGTGGTGCGTGCCAGCAGCGAGTTCGACAACCTCCAGGGCCAGGTGGTGTCGATGCGCATGAATGCCGAGGGCGCTCGCCAGTGGTCGCGCATCACGGGCCAGAATATCGGCAAGTGCATCGCCATCGTTCTCGACGACCAGGTGTATTCCTATCCTCGGGTTAACAGCCAGATTGACGGCGGAAGCAGCCAAATCAGCGGCCGCTTCACCGTGGAGGAGGCCAACGACCTTGCCAACGTGCTCGAATCGGGCAAGATGGTGGCTCGCGTGAATATCGCCAGCGAGAGTGTGATTGGCCCCTCGCTCGGTCAGGAATCCATTAATAAAGGTGTGAAGTCGTTCATCGTGGCTCTGATTCTGCTGGTCATCTTCATGGTGTGCACCTATGGCGCGTGCGCCGGCAATATCGCCAACCTGGGTCTGCTGTTGAACCTGTTCTTCATCATTGGCATTTTGGCCTCGTTCCAGAGTGTGCTCACGCTGCCTGGTATCGCCGGTATCGTGCTCACGCTGGGTATGGCTGTGGATGCCAACGTGCTGATTTTTGAGCGATGCAAAGAGGAGCTGCGCAACGGCAAGGGGCTGAAGGCCGCCGTGGCCGATGGTTACAAGAACGCCTTCTCGGCCATCTTCGACTCCAACCTCACCACCATTATCACCGGCATCATCCTCATCTTGCTCGGCAGTGGCCCCATCAAGGGCTTTGCTGTCACGCTGGTTGTGGGTATCATCTGCTCGTTCTTCACCGCAGTGTTCGCCACGCGACTGGTGATGGAGTTCTTCGTGAACCGTGGCACCTTCAAGAACATGACTTTCACCACGCCACTCACCCGGCACATGCTCGAGAATGTCAAGGTCAACTTCATGGGCATGGCCAAGAAGACCTGGATGGTGCTGGGCATTGTGATTGTGCTGTTCATCGCCATGCTCGCTGCCCGTGGCCTGAGCCGCGGCATCGACTTCTCGGGCGGTCGCAACTTTATTGTGCAATTCGACCACCCGGTGTCCACCACGCAGCTCGAGAGCCAGCTCAGCACGCAGTTCCCCGGTGCCACCACCTCGGTGATTACCATCGACAACGATACCAAGGTGCGCGTGTCGACCAACTACAAGATTGAGAGCAACGACCCGGGCGTGAACGACGAGATTATGTCGAAGCTTTACACCGGCCTCAAGAGCGAGTTGGGCAACATGAGTGAGAAGGACTTCAGCATCTCTAACGAGCGAATTGGTGTGGTGTCGAGCGAAATCGTGGGACCGAGCATCGCCAGCGACATGACGCGCGAGGCCATCTGGGCCGTGTTCTTCTCGCTGATGGCCATGTTCCTCTACATCTTGCTGCGCTTCCGCAACGTGGCGTTCTCGCTCGGTGCTCTGGCCGCTGTGGCCTTCACCACCTTTGTGGTCATCGGCTTCTACACCTTCCACGGCTGGCTGCCCTTCTCGATGGAGGTGGACCAAACGTTCATCGCCGCCATTCTGACGGTGATTGGTTACCAGGTGAACGACACCGTGGTGATTTTCGACCGCGTGCGTGAGTACCGCGGCCTGTTCCCCAAGCAGGACCTCTACATCACCTTCAACAACGCCTTGAGCAGCACGCTCTCGCGCACATTGATGACCTCGGTCACCACCTTGCTGGTGCTCCTCGTGATGCTCTTCCTGGGCGGCGAGAGCATTCGCGGATTCATCTTCACGATGATTATCGGTGTGATTATCGGTACGTGCGCCTCGCTGTTCGTGGCCTCGCCCGTGGCTTACGCTGTCACGCGCAAGATGAGCAAGGATTGATTTCCACCTGGCAGCCGAAAGCGTAGCCAGGAAAAAACAAGACAAGAGTGCGGTCTTCGGTAGGCCGCACTCTTTATTTTTGTGAAAAATATTTAGCAAATTGTTATTTGATGCCCGGCTCACTGCCAAACCGAGGATTTATTACTATCTTTGCATGAATAATCATGCCAAAATCAAGGTTTTGGACAGCTAATGCAATACGAAGCGTATTAACTGCAAACTCATCGAATAGTGAAAAACAAGAGAAACCGGCTCCAGCTTATTGTGGAGCTCGTGAAAGGAAATGTCATCGGTAGTCAGAGCGAGCTGGCCGAGCGTTTGGCCGAGCAGGATATCCGGGTGACCCAGGCCACCCTGTCGCGCGACCTGAAGGCACTGAAAATCACAAAAATCGCCTCGCCCCGGGGCGGGTATATGTACATCTTTCCGGGCACTGCCGAGTGGCAGAACTCGTCGCTGCTTGCCGACCTGCCCTTGGTGGGACAGCACATGGGATATGTCTCGCTCGAGTTCTCGGGCAACTTCGCTGTCATGAAGACACGCAACGGCTATGCCGCCGGGCTGGCCTACGACATCGACATGAGCTTTGCCCCCGAGCTCCTGGGCACCATTGCCGGAGCCGACACCGTCTTTGTCGTCCTGCGCGAGGGCATCACTCACGAGCAGGCGCGCGCCGTTCTCGAACATATTCTGCCGCACCACAAGAATTGATAACACCCTACCATTATGATTAAAGCTGGCGTTATTGGCGCTTTCAACAACAAACAATTAATCAGCATCCTGCTTCACCACCCCGATGTGACCCTGAAATGGGTGTGCGACAGGGTGGGCAATAGCTTGACCACAATGTTTCCGCAACTGATCGGGGAAACCGAACTCGAGATTGTTCATGAGCCTGACTGGGACGAGATAGATGTGGTGTTTGTGTGCTCTTCGCATGTGCTCCACGAGGAGCAAATGCGGGAGATGTGCTCCACTGCCGACCTGAGGATTATCGACCTCACCCATCGCTGCCCCGTTGAGGCGGTGATGGGGCTGTCCGAGCTCAACCGCAAGTTGATGGTGCATGGCTGCCAGCGCGTGGCCTGCCCCGACCCGGTGCATCACCTGCTCATGCTCTCGCTGCTGCCACTGGCCCGCAACCAGATGCTCGCCGGCGATGTGCACGCCACACTGGTGGGCGTCCCCGACATGAGGGTCGACTTTGAGCAGGTTCCACAACGCCTGGCCGCCGACTTGGCCGCTTTGCAGAGCAGTTTCGCCGCGCAGGTGCACATCTTGCCGCTAACCGATAATCTCAACCGAGGCCTGCTGGCTGTGGTGTCGCTGGATTGCAGCGCACCGCTTGATGTGGTCGAGGGCTTGTTTGAGCAGTACTACGACGACCATCACTTCACCTACCTGGTGCATCATCACCCCCGGTTGGACGAGGTGCTGGGCACCAACAAATGCCTGATTTCCCTCAACCAGTTGGGCAAGCGGCTGGTGGTGACCGCAGTCCTCGACAACGCCGTCAAAGGCACAGCCGGCACGGCAGTCCACGACATGAATCTGCTCTTCGGCCTCGACGAGCGCGTGGGCCTCACCAGTTGGTAATGGCATAGCCGTTTACGGCCGACACCGCCGCCCCTCCGCGTACCCCATCACGTAGCCCGTAGCCCGTCACTCATAACTCATCACTCGTAACCCGTAGCCCATAGCTTGCCCGTAACTCGTAACTCGTAGCTTGCTTATCACTCGTAACTCATCACTCATAACTCATCACTCGTAACCCGTAGCTTGCTTGTAACTCGTAACTCGTAACTTGCTTGTAGCTCGTAGCTCGCTCGTAGCTCGTAGCTTGCTCATCACTCATAACTCATCACTCGTAACTCATAACTCGTAGCCCGTAGCTTGTAGCTTACTCCTCACTCCTCCTATGTCAGTCAACAAAGTTATCCTTCTCGGCCATGTGGGCCGTGAACCCGAAGTGCGCTATGTGGCGCAGAACCAGCCGGTGGCCTCGTTCTCGCTGGCAACCACCGAACACGCTTTCACCAACGCCAACGGCGTGCAGGTGCCCGAACGCACCGAGTGGCACAACATCGTGATGTGGGGCCGCAACGCCGAGGTGGCCGAGCGTTATATCCACAAGGGCACCCAGCTCTACATCGAGGGTCGCTTGCGCACCCGCACCTGGGAAGACCGCAACCAAATCAAGCGCTACGTCACCGAGGTGTATGTCGACACCTTTGAGCTGCTCGGCCGCCCCCGCAACGCCGAGGAATCCCAGCTGCAGCCGCAACAGCCACAATAGTTTGAGTCCCAGGCACTCACCATGCATAAATCGCCCTCGCAGGTCGTGGCCCCCTTTGTATCTTTCCCCTGTGAAAATTTTGAAACAAATTCTGAAAAATTTGCTGCGCTGCGCTTGCCCTTCGCGCTCCGCCCCTCACTGCAGTTGGCCATCTTCGAGGACCGGCCGTGGGAGGTGTCGCTTACCCCACGCCACACACATCTTCGATGTATGCGCCGTGGGGTTTCTTTCACTTTGAGGCCCCCGGCCTCATGCAGACCTACGGCCTGCGCTTCGCCATGCGTGCGGCGAGCTACGAGCTGAGCCTCTGTATGTGAGGGCGGATGGATTGCCCGTATATCACACTACCGAGCTGACACAGAAACACACGGTTTTGCAGGTGTCCCCTGATTAATCCCAAACCGTTCATCTCATTTTTTGCAATTTTTAGAACGCTCCTTATGTAATTTTTGGCTCAGTGCTTGCGTCTAATGGGCAAAACAAGGCCGCTTGTGGGCCGCATGAAAAAATAATTGTCGATTCGTAATTGCCATTTGTCAATTATTTTGTACCTTTGCAGCTTTGTAGCGAGCATGAATACATTTAGTTACATCACAAACAAAAGTTTACTTATGAAAATCAAACATCTCTTGGCCGCCGCGCTGATGATTGTCGGCTGCACGGCAATGGCACAGATGCCCCAGATGCCGCCCATCCCCGTCGACGAGGCTGTGCGCATGGGCACGCTGCCCAACGGACTCACCTACTACGTCCGCCACAACGATTACCCGGAGCACAAGGTGAACTTCTACATCGCCCAGCGCGTGGGTTCGATTCAGGAGGAGGAGAGCCAGCGCGGCCTGGCGCACTTCCTCGAGCACATGGCTTTCAACGGCAGTGAGAACTTCCATGGCGAGGGCAAGGGCGTGATTGACTACACACGCACCCTGGGCGTGGAGTTTGGCGCCGACCTGAACGCCTACACCAGCACCGACGAGACGGTGTACAACATCAACAACGTGCCCAGCACGCGTCAGAGTGCCCTCGACTCCTGCCTGCTCATCTTGCGCGACTGGTCGTGCGGCCTGCTCCTCGAGGACGAGGAGATTGACAAGGAGCGCGGCGTGATTCACGAGGAGTGGCGCCTGCGCAGCAGCGCCAGCCAGCGCATTTTCGAGCGCAACCTCGAGACCATCTATCCCGGCTCCAAGTATGGCAAGCGCATGCCCATCGGCCTGATGAGTGTGGTCGACGGCTTCAAGTACAACGAGCTGCGTGACTACTACCACAAGTGGTACCGTCCCGACAACCAGGCCATCATCGTGGTCGGCGACATCGATGTGGACTACATGGAGGGCAAGATCAAGTCGATGTTCACTCCCATCAAGCTCGCTCCCAATGCCGCCCAGGTGGTGGCCGAGCCCGTGCCCGACAACGACGAGATCATCATCGTGAGCGACAAGGACAAGGAGCAGCCTTACAGCGTCGTGCAGCTGTTCTTCAAGCACGACCCCACACCGCGCGAGGAAAAAGCCACCATGGCCTACATGATCGAGGACTATGCCACCGACATCCTCGCCAGCATGTTCAACTCGCGCCTGAGCGAGAAAGCCCAGGAGCCCGACTGCCCGTTCCTGCAGGCCGGCTGTGGCGACGGCTCGTTCATCATGACCAACAACAAGGAGGCCTTCCAGTTCTATGCCCTGCCCAAGGACGGCCAGGTGAACGAGGCCTTGCAGGCCATCATGACCGAGGTGCTGCGTGCGCGCCAGCACGGCTTCACCGCCACTGAGTTTATCCGCGCCCGCGAGGAGTATATGTCGCAGCTCGAGCGCACCTACAACGAGCGCAACAAAATCAGCAACGAGCGCTATGGCCGCAGCTATGCCGCCAACTACCTCACCGGCGAGCCCATTCCAAGCATTGAGCAGGAATACCAAATCATGCAGCAGCTCACCCCCATGCTCCCCGTGGAGCTGATCAACGAGTTGCTGCCCGAGGTGTTCCCCGAGAACGACAAGAACATGGTGGTGGTCATCTTCAACCAGGAGAAAGACGGTGCCGACTATCCCACCACCCAAACGCTCAAGGCCGCCATTGATGCCGCCCGCAACACCCCGGTGGAGGCATACGTTGACAATGTGAAGGACGAGCCCCTGATTGCCAAGCTGCCCAAGCCCGGCAAAATCAAAAAGGAAACCAAGAACACCATACTGGGTTACGACGAGCTCACCCTGAGCAACGGCGTGAAGGTGATTCTGAAGAAGACCGACTTCAAGGAGAACGAGGTCCGCTTGTTTGCCGAGTCGAAGGGCGGCAGCTCGCTCTACGGCAAGAATGACTGGGCCAACTGTGCACTCTTCGATGCCGTGCTGGCCGTGAGTGGCCGCGGCGAGTTCGACAACACCGAGCTCGAGAAAGCCATGGCCGGCAAGCAGGCCAGCGCAAGCCTCTCGCTCTCCACCAGCTACGAACGCCTGAACGGCAACTCCACCGTCAAGGACATGGAAACCATGTTCCAGCTCGCCTACCTCGAGTTCACCGACATCCGCAAGGACGAGAAGGGCTTCAACACCCTGACCACCATGCTCGAGACCGTGCTCAAGGACAAGAACCTGCAGCCCGAGGCCGTGTTCGGCGATTCGGTGAATGTCACCATCAACAACCACAACTGGCGCGATATGCCTTTCGAGGCCGAGAACATCAAGGACATCAACTACGACCGTGTGCTCCAGATTGCCAAGGAGCGCACCGCCAACGCCGCCGACTACACCTTCTATGTCGTGGGTGCCTTCGACGAGCAGCTCGTGCGCCAGTACCTGTGCCAGTACATCGCCACCCTGCCCGCCAAGGGCAAGGCCGAGAACTGGGTCAATGTGGACGAGCGCCCCGTGGGACAGACCCTGAACCACTTCACGCGCAAGATGGAAACCCCCAAGGCCATCAGCCGCATGTACTGGTACTCCAACACCAACCCCTACAGCCTCGAGAACACCATCCTGGCCAGCATCGCCGGCGAGGTGCTCGACAAGGTGTACTTGCAGAAAATCCGTGAGGATGCCGGCGCGGCCTACTCGCCAGGCGCCAACGGATCGGTAAGCATGGTGGGCGACCAGGTCTACACCACCCTCATGGGGGCTGTGAACATGAAGCCCGAGATGGCTGACCTTGCGCTTAAGATTATGCGCGAGGAAGTCCAGAACATGGCCAAGAGCATCGACCCCGCCACTGTGCAGGACATCAAGGAGGCCATGCTCAAGAACTTCGACACCGCCGTCAAGGAGAACGGTTACTGGGTGAACACCCTGAGCATGTATGTGGGCCGCGGTGTGGACAACTACACCAACTACAAGGCTGTGCTCAACAGTGTCACGCCCGAGAAAGTGAGCGCCTTTGTGCGCGACGTGATCCTGAGCACCGGCAACAACGTCGAGGTTGTCATGCTCCCCGAGGAGTAAACCGGAACCCCGGAACTGAATAAGCAAGAGCCAGGCTCGCAAGGCGCAGTGCAATGCGTCGGCGAGCTTGGCTCTATAACGTTTTGTGTGGGTGATTCTTAATGCGAATTACACGAATTAGGCGGATTTAAGTGACGTCTGTGTGTAGCGGCACCCTGTGGGCGAAAATTTAGCAGAATTGATTTCAAAATTTTCACAGCGGGAAAGTTTTGTTGGCGCTGTAACGTTTTGAGTGGGTGATTTTCAATGCGAATTGCACGAATTAAGCGAATTTTAAGTGGCTCTATAACGGATTGTATGTGTAGATTCATGCTATGCCGCCATTGGTGGAGCGGTGTATATGGTGTCAGGACAGAATGATAATGAAGATAACCATAACAACATAAAACAACATTAAAAAGTTGTAACAGTTGTCTGGGTTGTCATTAAAATATTCCTACATCACATTTCCGCATATTTTAAAGAATAAGAAACGTGTGTGAGTCCCAAGCTTTCACCCACACAGAATGTTACAGCGCCCAATTTTCGAGAAATTTCCCGCCGTGAGGCGGCCCTGTTTCCGCAAAACGAGTTATGATACAGTTTCCCTTGCCCGCACGCGCCCGCGTGCACGTCGAAACGCTGGCCTTGGTGGTCGGGGGCCATGCCCTGCATGATTGCCGCGCCCCACTTTTAGCGGGTGACGAACTTGCTGGCGATGTAGGCGTTGAAGGTATCCTTGTAAAGGTCGCCCACGGGTAGCGAGGCGTCCTGGCCCATAAGCACATGGTTGCGGTTCACCTCGATGATTTTGTGCAGGTTGATGATGTAGGAGCGGTGAATGCGCATGAAGGTGTCGTGCGGCAGTGTCTCCTCCATCTTCTTCATGCTCAGCAGCACCACGATTGGCCGCGGTAGCGCGTCGCTGTAGATGCGCAAGTACTCGCTCATGGCTTCGATGTAGCGGATTTCGGCAAGGGCCACGCGCACGATTTTGTAGTCGGTTTTGAGGAAGATGGCATCATCGGCGTCGGGTTGCGACATGGCCGTGGGCGTGCGCTCGGCGTCGTAGCGGCGCTTCACTTTCTCGGCGGCACGGGCAAAGTCGTCGGCACCGAAAGGCTTGAGCAGGTAGTCGACGGCATCCACCTTGTAGCCCTCCACGGCATACTGGCTGTAGGCAGTGGTGAACACGACCAGCGGTGGCTGGGCCAGCGAGCGCACAAAGTCCAGCCCGTTCAGGTCGGGCATGTTGATGTCGATAAAGATGGCGTCGATGGTTTGCTCATCAAGGATTTTCTGGGCTTCGAGTGCGCTTGCGCACGAGGCCGTCAAGTCCAGGTAGGGCACTTTGTCGGCGTAGGCGGCAATCTGTTTGCGAGCCAGCGGCTCATCGTCGATAACAAGGCAGCGAATCATAGTTTGAGTTTGTTAAATGAGTGCGGCAATGCCGTTGCCGCAAGGTTAACACTTTCATCACCCGCCTCGGGGCGGTGTGCGGCTGTTCAAGGCGGGGTGGGCGGTGCCATGTCCATGGGCACGCGCAGGGTGACCAGGTAGTGGTCGGGTTGCTCGTCCACGTCGAGCTGGTAGCGGTTGCCGTAAATCAGGTCGAGCCGCTTGACCACGTTGGGGATTCCCGCACCCCCGTGTTCGCTTTCGTCGTCAGGGTGCCGACTGTTGTCGCAGCGCAGCACGATGTGCCGGCCGGTGGTAGCAATGTCGATGTGGATAAAGGACTGGCGCGCGTAGCTCACACCGTGCTTGAAGGCGTTTTCCACAAAGGGGATAATCAGCAGTGGCGGCAGTTCCACGTTGGGCATGTCGTTGGGGGTGGTGAGCGTGATGTCCACCTGGTCGTCGTATCGGATGCGCATGAGGGCAATGTAGTTCCGCAGGATGTCGATGCCACGCGACAGCGGCACCGTGTCCTTGTCGCACTCGTAGAGCATGTAGCGCATCATCTGACTCAGCTCCACCACGCACTTCTTGGCCCGTTCAGGGTCGATGTCGACCAGCGCGTGGATGTTGTTGAGCGTGTTCATGAAAAAGTGGGGGTTCATTTGGTATTTGAGGTAGGCCAGCTCATGCTTGAGCATCTCGCGCTCGCGTTGTTGTCGCTGGCGGTCGGCCTCCATGCCCATGAACATATATTTCACGCCGACATTGGCGCCGAAAATCAGTACCATCATCACCAGCCCCATCATGTGTTCGAGGCGCAGCGGCGGCACGCGTTCGGGCAGCCGCGCTGGGCGTGGCGGCGGAGGGATGTGTGCCTGATTGCCGGCCGGGGCTTCCAGGTCGGGCGGCGGGGCTTGCGGGCGTGGCGGCGGGAGGTGGTTGCACTCGGTCACGGCAAACAGCGTGAGCAGTACCAGCATGCCCGCCAGGTAGGCGCGCTTGCGCCGCTGCCGCAGCAGCAGTGGCGCAAGCCAGATGTTGTGCACAAGGAAAATAACCAGCATCACCAGCAGGATGCTCCAGATGTGCAGCACATCCACCCAGCGGAATGTCACGTGGCGGTCGAACGACGCGTGCGCGTACAGGCTCACCAGTGGGGTGAGGAAAATGAGCAGCCACACAATGGCATAGGTGAGCCACTCACGGTGGGTGGTGTCGCGCAACATTGGCTATTCGCGTGTTTGGTGTTGGTTAGCGGTGGTCGCGGCCGCATGGCTACGCTTGCCAACCACGTTTACTACTGATTTCACTTCTTGCTGCAAAATTAAGTCATCTCGCGCTCAATGCAAAATATTATCAGCGATAAACGGTGTTTTGTCGGCCAAAGGCCGAATTTTTTTGCTTGTGACGCGAATTATTGCTATATTTGCGACCTCAAAATGAAACACAGCTATGTCACGAACAAAAGAAATCGCAATCACGGGCTTGGCGGCGCTGCCGCAGGCGGCCCGTGAGTTCATGGCCGAGATGGGCAACTACACCGTGTTTGCCTTCCATGGCGCGATGGGTGCCGGCAAGACGACCTTTATCAACGCCCTGTGTCGCGAGTTGGGGGTGCAAACCGACCCCACCAGCTCGCCGTCGTTTGCCATCATCAACGAGTATCGCAGCGACACCACCGCCGAACTCATCTACCACTTCGACTGCTACCGCCTCGAGAGCGAGGCCGAGGCCGAGGACTTGGGGGCCGAGGACTACTTCGACTGCGGCGCCGTGTGCCTGATTGAGTGGCCCGACCGCATCGAGAACCTGCTACCCGACGACACTGTGAATGTGGAAATCAGTGTGGCTGCCGACGACACGCGGCTGCTGCGCGTCACGTTCCCGGAGTAGAAACCATCGCAACCCGGAAGACCATGCACACCAAGCCGCATTATCTTTATGTGCACGAGACGGCCTCGACCAATAGCTGGCTGTCGCGCATGGCCCGGCAGGCCACCCCACTGCCCGGAGGCACCGTGGTTTACACCCACCGTCAGACGGCGGGGCGTGGCCAGCCCGGTAACTCGTGGGAGGCCGAGCCGGGGAAAAACCTCACGTTCTCGCTGCTGCTGCGCAATCCCGGAGTGACGGCGCGCGAGCAGTTCCTGCTCAGCGAGGCCGTGTCGCTGGCCATTGTGGGCGTGGTGCGTGCGCTGGGCGTCGAG
Organism: Muribaculaceae bacterium; assembly: GCA_017443765.1. Classification (GTDB taxonomy): domain Bacteria; phylum Bacteroidota; class Bacteroidia; order Bacteroidales; family Muribaculaceae; genus Sodaliphilus. Next base: position 18,397 of record JAFSYB010000001.1, read on the forward strand.
GCCGCCGTGAAGTGGCCCAACGACATCTACTGCGGCGACCGCAAGCTGTGCGGCATCCTCATCGAGCACTCGCTCAGCGGCGCCGATATTGCCCACAGCATCGTGGGCGTGGGGCTGAACGTGAACCAAACGGTTTTCACCAGCGATGCTCCCAACCCCGTGTCGCTTGCGCAGCTCACGGGCGGTGAGCACGACTTGGAGACCCTGTTGCGGCAGGTGAGCGAGGCCATTGTGAGCAGCTGCGCGTTTGGCGGCGAGGCCCGGCGGCAAGCGCTGCACGGGCGCTACATGGCCTGCCTGTACCGCAACGACTGCCGGCCGCACCCATTCGCGCTGCCCGATGGCACCGCGCTGGTGGCCGCCATTGCCGGGGTGGAGCCCAACGGCACGCTGGTGCTGCGCCACGCCAACGACGACACGCTGCACCGATATGCTTTCAAAGAAGTCAAACATATTATAAACAACATCACATTATGAACATCTCAGTTTTTTGCAGCAGCAAGTTTGGCCTGGACCAGCAGTATATTGAAATTGCCCGTGCGCTGGGTCACTGGATTGGTGACCATGGGCACGCCCTGGTGTATGGCGGTGTGGATGCCGGCCTGATGCATGTGGTGGCCAAGTCGTGCCACGACAGCAACGGCCATGTGACGGGGGTTGTTCCCCGTGTTTTCGCCTCGCTGGCCGACAAGGTGGTTGACGACCTGGTGGTCACCGACGACCTGGGGCAGCGCAAGTCGCACATGTATCGTGTCAGCGACTTGTTTGTGGTGCTTCCGGGCGGCCTGGGCTCGATCGACGAGTGGATTTCCACGCTCATGCAGTGGGTGGTCGACGAGCGCGAGGGCGTTGGCATCATTGTTGCCAATGTTGACGGCGTTTACGACACGGTGTTGCGCGAGTTGCGCGAGCTTGCCATCTCGCCATTCGCCGCCCCGCGGCACCTCGATGCCATGGCAGTGGCAACCAACACCCAAGAGCTGATTGCCCATTTGGAACGATTCGCAAAATGAAAAGCAAGGTTTACACCCTCACGGGCGACAGCGGCACCACGGCGTTGGTGGGCGGTCGTCGCGTGAGCAAGGACGATGTGCGCGTTGAGGCCTACGGCACCATCGACGAGCTGAACGCGCACATTGGCCTGCTGGCGCAGAGCAGCCAGCTGGCCGACACGGGCATGACCCCCGTGGTGGTGGCCATCATGAACAAGCTCTTCAACATTGGCGCCTATCTGGCCACCGACAGCACCGGTGCCGACACGCAGGTGTACGGCCTGTCCGAGGCCGATGTGCAGGCCGTGGAGCGTGCTATCGACGAGATGGACGAGGAGCTGCCCCCATTCCGTGGCTTTGTGCTTCCGGGTGGCAGCCGCTTGAGTGCGCGCTGCGACGTGTGCCGCACCGTGGCTCGCCGCGCCGAGCGACGCATTGTCGCACTCGCGCACACCGCCGCCGTCAACCCCATTGTGCTGAAATATGTGAACCGCTTGAGCGACTTTTTCTACGTGTTAGCAAGATTTAACAATCTCCAAAGCCAAATTGAGGAAAATTATTGGGATAAAAATGCTTGAAGTTCCAAACAAATGCATTACCTTTGCGCACTTTTTTCAAGTGCCGTAAATCTTTAAACGCAATTATACTATGTATTGGACACTGGAACTGGCTACAAAATTGGAGGATGCGCCCTGGCCTGCCACCAAGGACGAGCTCATCGACTACGCCATGCGCACCGGGGCGCCCATGGAGGTGATTGAGAACCTCCAGGAAATCGAGGACGAGGGAGAAACCTACGAATCGATTGAGGACATCTGGGAGGATTACCCCCGCAGCGACGAGGATTTCCTTTTTGACGAGGAAGAGTACTGAAAGCGAGGTTCGCAGCGATAAGGGAATGTCCGCAACTCACGGTTGGGTTGCGGACATTCCCTTTATCGTTGGCCCTGTGCCGTTTGCTTGCGGGGCTGCGGGTCAGCGCATGAGCTCGCCCAGCGAGGTGGTGACGTTGAGCATGAGGGTGGTGGCGCCATTGTGGGGTTGTGCCACGGCCACGCCGAAGCCCAAGGCCCGCGTGCGCAAACCCACGCCGGCCGAGAAGCCCGACAGGAAACTGCGCTGGTAGGACGACATATCGGTGCGCGTGCGGTAGTTGTAGCCCAGGGCCACATACATGTTGTTGTTCGGCAGGAACTCGACACCGAAAGCCAGGTGGCGCAGCAGGTTGCCGCCGAAACTGTTGTGCTTCACCAGTTCCGACTCGGCGTTGTTCTTGTCGGCGGGCGTGTAGTAGGGCAGGTACCACTTGGTGAGCCCATAGGCCGTGACCGACAGGCGGAACGGTGTGCCCGTGATCAGCTTGGTCACGCCCACCTGCACATCCACAGGCAGCTTGTCGCGCTGGTCGGCAAATTTCTTGATTTGTCCGCCCAGGTTCTTCACCACCAACGAGGCCGAGAACTCGTAGAGCGGGTTGTAGTAGTTCACGCCCAGGTCCACACCCACGGCTCCTGCGGTGTAGTCCTCATATTTTGAGTAGAGGTACTTGGCTGTGATGCCGCCCCTGAAGTAGTCGTTGATGTCGTGGCTGTAGGTGACGTTGAGTGCGATGTCGCTGGCGTTGAACTTGCCGGTGGCCACGCCCTCCAGATCGTAGCCCTCCATCGAGCCGTAGCCGAAGTATTGCAAGGCCACGCCCCAGGCGGCGTGCTTGCCCGCACCCTGACCGTAGCGTGCGCCGGCAAAGTTGCTCCCGCCAATGTAGCGCAGGTAGTTCAACCCCACCTGCTTGTTCATCTCCGGGCCCAGCAGCGCCGGATTCTGCTCCACAAGCATGATGTCGTGGTCGATGACCGAGATGTTGTGCCCGCCCAGCGCGTAGGCGTGCGACGACGGTGTCACATTCAGGAAATTATAGGCCGTGGTACCGTCCTGGCCCCACGCCGACAGCGACAGCAACGCCGACAGCAACAACACCCGCCAAATGTGATGTGCTATGTTCATATCATGATGATGCAATAGTGTTTCCTATTATTAACGCACCACGCCGCGAAATAGTATGCGAGGCCATCGTTTTGTAGTGGCACACCTGGCACATCTGACCTAATAATGATTAAATTACCACGCAAAATTTGCATTTTACCCTCACTATGTTGTAATTTTGCCACCGCAATCGGTTCTCGACCGACTTGCAGGCAAAGCAAACTATAAATCACCCTTACGACCATGAACAACAAGAATCTGAACGGAAAGACGTCGGCTCGTCGCGAGCGCGACCGTGAGTTTCTCGCCTGTTACACCCAGGCCTTGCAGCTGGCCATCGCCCAGCGTGTGCCCAATGCGCAGCAGCTGGCTGTGTGCTGGACTATCCACAACGGCAGTCCGCATTACCATGTGAGCTACGAGCGCGCCTACAAGGTGGTGCGCCGGCTGCTGGCCGACGGCACGGAGCCACCCATCCGCGAGTCGCTGCAGCTGGAGATGTGGCGCGAGATTGCGCGGCGCGTGGCCGCCCTCACTGCCGGCACACGCGTGAGCGTGGCCAAGGCGCTGGAGTTTGTCCTCGAGTACGGACGCGCCTCGCGCTTCTTCGTCACCGAGCGCTATGCCCGCGAGACACTCGTGCCACGCGCACGACGCGAGCGCATGGACGACCTGCGGCGCCAGCACCACGCACGCCTCACCTATATGGCTTGAAACAACACACATTATCTAACACACCTAACAACCCATCTGCTATGAAAACGAAAATCATCATCGACCTCGACGAGATTCTGGAGCGCGTGTATGCCGAGAGTGCCCGGCGGGCCATTGGCGAGCCCGGCGTGGCCGTGTTCACCGCCGACCAGGCGCGGCTGCTCGAGCAGCACATCGAGAGCGGCTTTGGCGAGCTGCGCGTGCGCCTGGGCGGATATGTGACCCTGGCCAGCTTCAACCCCAATGCCGACACCAACCACATCGTGCTGCACCTGGCGCTGCGCCACACCGCCGGCAACGGCATCGAGCCCACGCTGCACCACGCCATCGTGGAGCTGCTGGCGCACTACACGCTCATGCGCCTGTACGGCGACGCGAACACCTGGTACGGCACGGCATGGCGCAAGTACCGCGCCCAGGTGCTGCTCATCCTCGCCCGCGACCAGCTGGCCCTGGCTTAAACCGAAAACCACACCCCCTCGTGCAAAGTTACACCGTTCGTCGTCACCCCCAGCGTGAGGGGAAGATTCGTTCCCAGCTCGAAGAGGGCCAACTAAGCGTAGCAGGGTGAGGGTGATTCTTAATGCAAATTGCACGAATTATGCGAATATTAAGGGACGTCTGTGTGTGGCGGTGCCCTGCGGGCACTTCGTGGTTCCATGTGCCAGCGTGTCCATTAGTTTTGATACGCTTTCACTCGCCACTCGTAGTTCATAGCTTTTGTCCTTATGCCAACTGCCATCAAAGGCTTATGTTCTTATGTCTAAAATTTGGCTGTTCGCAAGAAAATCGCTAACTTTGCGGCTCAAATGAAAAAATTCCTGCTCATATTTTCCCTTTCGGTGCTCTTGTCATCGTTGTTCGCGGGTTGCGGCCGTCGCGGGGCCGCCGAGGCGCGGCTCATCGCCATCGACTCGCTCATCGCCGCCTCG
>JAFSYB010000061.1 GCA_017443765.1 Muribaculaceae bacterium
CCACCATCCACCATGATTATCAAACAAGTGACTGAAGTGCGCAAGGCTGGCGAATTGCAGCAGGCATACGAACTGGCAGCCGGCGAGTTGCGGCAGCATCCTGGCGATGCGATGGCAATGAAAACGTTGTTTTGGGTGCTGCGCGACATGGCGGTGAAAGCCGCTGCCGGCGGCCGCAACAACGAGGCCACGCAATTGACCGAACAGATGGCCGACTTGTTGTGTCAATTCGATGACTCTGACGGAGTTGCCACCAAGGCGTTGAGGGCTCTGCGCGAGCGCGACGCCTGGGACATCTACACCCAACTCAAGGATAACATGGAGCAGATGTCGTCGCACGACGTTCGCCAGGCGTTGGCTCACTACCTGCGGCAGCCTGTGGAGCGGCCTTCGCGGCTTCATTCGTTGTTCATGGGTCGTGCCGTGCAGGCCGCCAAGGAACACGAAGATTTCAACTTTGCCGAGTTCATGAACCGTTGGGGTGTGAGCAGTTTCTGCGAGGAGGACTGGCAGCGCCACCGGGGCGAGAAGTTCACGTTCCCCTCGTTGGTGGAGCGCGCCGTGACGCGCTATGTGGCCGCTGCTCGGCATCATCGCGTGCCGTGGAGTGACGGGTTCATGGCCCTGCTGGAGCAGGTTGTCGAGCGTTTTCCCGACAACGACCAGCTGCACCGCCACTATGGGCAGGCCCTGCACCAGCAGGGACGCACGCACGAGGCGATGGAGGTTTACCGCCACCTGTTGACCAGGCTCAACACGTTTTATGCATGGCACGAGTTGGCACAGCTCACCACCGATGCCGCTTTGCGCCGCGCCGCCCTGTGCCGGGCTGTGCTGGCTCCGGGCACCGATGAATTCAAAGTGAAGCTGCATTTGGAGCTGGGAGTGTTGCTTGCCGACCAGGGCTTTGCCGCCGAGGCGATGGCATTGCTGAATGCTTACCGCACAGCGCGGGCCGACCGCCCGCTGCACGAGCTGCCCGGTGACTGGTTCATTGCCACCGGCCGCGTTCCCGAGGGCACACAGCCCGTGGCCAACCTGCGCGCGGCATTGCAGCCGCTGGCCGAGCCTGCCGACGACTGGCTCTATGTGGACTTGCCTCTCGTGCCGGCATTGGTGGCCGCCCATTACACCAACAAGCAGGGCAAGCACCTGGTGCGCCTGGTGGCCTGCGATGGCCGTAACCTGGTTGTGGCCTCCCATCACGTGCCACGGGGGGTGAAGTATGTGATGGTGCGTGTGGCCGAGGCTGAGGACGGGCGGCAGAGGGTGGTGCACTTGGCCGAGGCAACAGCCGAGCGGGTGATGCCCGCCTTTGCCGATATCACGGTCACCGGCCCGGTTGCGTTGCGCACCAATGCCCGGGGAAAGCGCTTTGCCTTTGTGGAGGGGGTGTATGTGCAGCACGATTTGCTCAACGATGTGTCCAACGGCCAGACAATCACTGTGGTGGTAGAGACCACCCCCGACGGTCGACGCAGGGCATCAGTCCGGCTGTGACGGGAGGCTAAAGTGCTGTAATTGCGGCGGTGGGCTAAATCTCGCCGCCGGTGTAGAGCTGGTGGTATTTGCCTTTGATTGCCAGCAGCTCGTTGTGTGTGCCGCTCTCGATGATGCGGCCTTGCTCGAGCACGATGATGCAGTCGGCATTGCGCACGGTGCTCAGGCGGTGCGCAATCACAAAGGTGGTGCGCCCGCGCATGAGCGAGTCCATGCCGCGCTGCACCAGACGCTCGGTGTGGGTGTCGATGCTCGAGGTGGCCTCGTCGAGGATGAGCACGGGCGGGTCGGCCACGGCGGCACGCGCGATGGCGAGCAGCTGCCGCTCGCCCTGGCTCAGGTTGCCGCCGTCGCCCGCAAGCACCGTGCGGTAGCCGTCGCTCAAGCGACGGATAAAGTCGTCGGCCCCAACGAGTTTCGCGGCCTCGATGCAGTCCTGGTCGGTGGCCTCGAGGCGGCCGTAGCGAATGTTGTCGAGCACCGTGCCCGTGAACAGGTGGGTGTCTTGCAGCACCATGCCCAGGGCGTGCCGCAGGTGCGGCTTGGCGATTTCGAGCACGTTGATGCCGTCGATGGTGATGGTGCCGTCCTGGATGTCGTAGAACCGGTTGATGAGGTTGGTAATCGTGGTTTTTCCGGCACCGGTGCCGCCCACAAAGGCGATTTTCTGGTCGGGCATGGCCCGCAGGGTGATGTCGTGGAGCACCTGTTTCCCGGCGGTGTAGCCAAAGTCCACCATCTCCAGCTGCACGCCGCCTTCCACTTTCACAAAGTGCGGCTTGCCTGGGGTGGGCACGCGCCAGGCCCACAACCCGGTGCGCACGGGCACCGGCACGAGGGTGCCGTCGGGTGCCTCGGCGGCGTTCACCAGCGTCACCCGGCCGCCGTCGGTCTCGGGCGCCTCGTCGAGCAGGTGGAACACGCGCTCGGCGCCCACACTGGCGTTGAGTACGCTGTTGATTTGCTGGCTCACGTTGGCAATGGGGCGCGCGAAGCTCTTGTTCAGGGTGAGGAACGCCACCAGCGTGCCCAGGGTGATGCTCACCTCGCCGCCCAGGATGAGCGTGGCTCCCACCACGCCGATGAGCACATAGCCCAGGTGCCCCAGGTTGCCGTTCACGGGCATGACGATGTTGGCGATGCGGTTGGCCTCGCAGGCGCTCTGCCGCAGTTCCTCGTTGATGCGCTCGAAGTCGGCAATGGCCTGCTGCTCGTGGTTGAACACCTTCACCACGCGCTGCCCGGTCATCATCTCCTCGATAAACCCGTTCACGTCGGCCAGCCGCTGCTGCTGCACCTTGAAGTGGCGTCGCGAGCGCTTGCCCAGCCAGGTGCTGGCCACGGCCATCACCACGGCCATTGTCACGCTCACCAGCGTGAGCGGAACGCTCAGTGCCACCATGCTCACCAGGGTGGCGCTGATGGTGATGAGCGAGTTCAGGGCCTGCGGCAGGCTCTGGCTGATCATCTGCCGCAGGGTGTCCACGTCGTTGGTGTAGGCCGACATCACCTCGCCATGCGCGTGGGTGTCGAAATAGCTGATGGGCAGGCGCTCCATGTGGGCGAACATCTCGCGCCTGAGCCGCAGCATGGTGCCTTGCGTGACGTTGACCATCAGGCGGCTTTGCAGGTAGGAGCACGCGGCGCCCGCGAGCAGCACGAGGGCCAGCAGGGTGAGCGCGTGGGCCAGCGGGCCGTAGTCGGGCACGGCCTGGCCGGTGAGCGGCATGATGTAGTCGTCGATGAGCGTGCGGGTGAACAGCGTGGAGGCCAGCGTGGTGATGGCGGTGACCACGATGCACACCGCCACGGTGAGCAGCGAGGCCTTGTGGTTGCGCACCACCCGGCGCGTGAGGCGCAGCAGCACGTCGCGTCGGCTGCCGCCGGGCTCGCCGGCGTAGGCGTAGCGGCTCGCCGCGCCGCCGGGGCCGAAGTTGGGCTGTCTCATGGCTTGTCCTCCTTTCTGCCTCGAGGCGCGTCGAAGTCGCCGCCGTCCTCTTCCTGTATGGCGCAAATCTCCTGGTAAATCTTGTTGGTTCGCAGCAGGTTGTCGTGGGTGTCGCAGCCGCTGATGCGTCCGCCGTCGAGCACAAGGATGCGGTCGCAGTCGCGCAGGCTCGAGATGCGCTGTGCGACAATGATGCGCGTCATGGCCGGCAGGTGTTGCCGCAGGGCCTGGCGAATGGCGGCGTCGGTGGCGTTGTCGCAGGCACTGGTGCTGTCGTCGAGCACGAGCACCTGCGGGTGCTTGAGCAGTGCGCGGGCGATGCACAGGCGCTGGCGCTGGCCGCCGCTCACGTTGGCGCCGCCCTGCTCGATGCGCGTGTCGTAGCCCTGGGGCATCTGCATCACAAAGTCGTCGGCCTGGGCGATGCGGCAGGCGGCGCGGCACTCGTCGAGCGTGGCCGCGGGATTGCCCCACCGCAGGTTGTCGAGCACGGTGCCGCTGAAGAGCACATTCTTTTGCAGCACCACGGCCACGGCGTCGCGCAGCGCGGTCAGGTCGAGCGTGCGCACGTCCTTGCCGCCCACGGCCACGCTGCCGAGCGTGACGTCGTAGAGGCGGCTCACGAGCGTGATCAGGCTCGTCTTGCCGCTGCCCGTGCCGCCAATCACGCCCAGCGTTTCGCCCGCTGACAGGTGCAGGTCGATGTCGTGCAGCGCATACTCGCCGCTGCCGCCCTTGTAGGCAAAGCTCACGTGGTTGAAGTCGATGCGTCCGTCGGGAATCTCGGTGTCGGCGGGCGACGGGTTCACGATGTCGGGCACCTCGTTGAGCACCTCGGCCACACGCTTGCCGCTGGCCACGCTCATGGTCACCTGCACGAAAATCATGCTCAGCATCATCAGCGACATCAAGATGCTCATCACATAGGTGAACAGCGAGGTGAGCTGGCCGGTGGTCAGTTGTCCGCCCACGACAAGCCGCGCGCCAAACCAGCTGATGGCAATGATGCAGCCGTACACCACCAGGTTCATCACCGGGTGGTTCACGGCCATCAGGCTCTCGGCCTTGACGTAGAGGCGGTAGAGCGTGGTGGCGGCGAGGTCGAACTTGCTGTTCTCGTGCTCCTCGCGCACAAACGCCTTCACCACGCGGATGGCGCTCACATTCTCCTGCACCACGGCGTTCACCCGGTCGTACTGCTGGAACACCTGGGCCATGGTGGCCGACACACGCCTGATGATGAACGTGAGAATCACAGCCAGCACCACGGTGGCGGTGATGAAAACCACGCTCATGTGCCTGCTGATCACAAAGCACATCACAATGCTCGACAGCAGCGTGAACGGTGCACGGATGCTCGTGCGCAGAATCATCTGGAAGGCGTTCTGCAAGTTATTTACGTCGGTGGTCAGGCGCGTGACCAGGCCGCCGGTGCTGTACTTGTCGATGTCGCTGAAGGCAAACCGCTGGATATTCCGGTACATGGCTTTCCGCAGGTTGGCGGCGAAGCCCGTCGAGGCCCGGGCCACAAAGCGGCCGGCAAGGATGCCCATCGCCAGGCTCACCACAGCCAGCGCCAGCATCAGCCCGCCGTAGCGGTACACGCCCACAAGGTTGCCGGCATTGATGCCACGGTCGATAAGCCACCCCGTCACGTAGGGGATGAGCACTTCCATCACCACCTCGAGCATGATGAACGCCGGGGTGAGCAGGGCGGCAGTGCGGTACTGCCCGATGTGACGCAGCAGGGTCTTGAACATATCGCTTGGCATTGCCGGGCGGGCCCGCGCACACAACGCGCGCGAGGCACCTCCTCGGGGGCATTTTCTTGGTTTCGGTTGCAAAATTACGAAAAAGGCTGTAATTTTGCAAATTGAAACTGAAAAAAGCCATCTACGCCCCCCGATTATGGACAATGTGAAACTCGCGCCGTACGGCATCAGCGACTTCAAGCAGGTGCGCAACGAAGGCAAGTATTTTGTGGACAAAAGCCAGTATCTGCCTCAGCTGGAGCTGTCGGGCAACTTCCTGCTGCTCACCCGTCCTCGCCGCTTTGGCAAGAGCATCTTTCTGGGGATGCTCAAGGCCTACTACGACCTGATGGAGGCCGACCAGTGGGACGCACTCTTTGGCGACTTGTGGATTCATGAACACCCCACCAAATTGCGGCACACCTTTCTGGTGCTGCATTTCGACTTCTCGCAGGTGTTGGGAGGGGTGGACGACTTGCCCACGAATTTCAACAACTATTGCTGCGCCAAGCTTGATGAGTTTGCCCATCGCTACGCACATCTCTACCCCGACTGGTGGCTGGCCAAAGTGCTGGAAAAGGACCGGTCGGCCGATAAGATACAGCTCATTTGTGGCTATGCCAAGCAATTGGGGCTCCAACTGTACCTGATTATCGATGAGTACGACAATTTCACCAACACGGTGATGAGCGAGCATGGCGAGAAAGTCTACCATGCGATGACGCACGCCGAGGGGTTCTACCGCGACGAGTTCAAGCTCTACAAGCCCAACTTCCACCGCATCCTCATGCTTGGCGTGAGCCCGGTGACGATGGACGACCTCACCAGCGGCTTCAACATTGCCGCCAACATCACGCTGGAGGAACGCTACAACATGATGCTCGTTTTCAGCGAGACCGACGTGCGGCAGATGATTCGCTACTATCAGAGCGTGGGGGTCATCGACGTGGGCGAGGACCGGGAGGAGAGCCTCATCGAGCAGATGCGTCCCTGGTACGACAACTATTGCTTCTCGCGCCGCAGTTTCGACACCGACACGAAAATGTTTAACTGCGACATGGTGATTTATTTCATGCGCAGTATCACTGTTGACCGCCGGCCTCCCGAGCAGATGCTCGACCCGAACACGAAGACCGTCTACAACAAACTCGAGCGGCTTATCCGTCTCGACACCGACCGTAACGAGCGCAAAAGCGTTGTGCTGGAGGTGGCCGAGAAGGGGTATATCGACAGCCAGGGCATCGTGCCGTCGTTTCCCGCCAGCGACATCACGCACGAAGAGAACTTTGTGAGCTTGCTTTATTACTACGGTATGCTCACCATTGGCGTTGTGTGGGGCGCCATGCTCAAGCTCGTCATTCCCAATAATAATGTACGCCAGCAGTACTACGACTTTCTGCTGAAAGAATACGACAAGCAAGCTCCCCTCAATATGCTGGAACTCAAAACCGCTTACGCCCATGCTGCGTTGCATGGGGCATGGGAGCCGATGCTGCGCGAGCTGGCGCGAATGTACAAGCAGAACAACAGCGTTCGCCGGCTCATGGAGGGCGAGCGCAATGTGCAGGGGTTCTTCAACGCCCTTTTGGCACTTAACCCCTACTATCTGTGCGCTCCCGAGGTGGAGCTGAACCATGGTTACTGCGACTTCTTCCTGCTGCCCGACCACATCCGCTACCCAATGGTGGCGCACAGCTATATCATCGAGGTGAAATACTTGCGCAAGGACGACCCCGAGGCGCTGGCCGTGCGGCAGCGAGCCGAGGCCGCCAACCAGCTCAGGCACTATGCCCACGCGCCGATGGTGGAGCAATTGCGGCGGGACACACAGTTGCACTTGATAGCCATGCAGTTGCGAAACCTCGACCTGGTGTCTTTGGAGCAGATTGATTAGTATGCACCTCGGCGTTTGGATAACGGCAGTTTAATGAGAGTAACGAATCAAGGTGGGTTCTATAAATTGCAAAAATGAGATGAATGGTTTTGGACGTCTTGGGTTGCTTGCTGGCATCTTTTGCCTCAACTACTTGAACCGTAGCCCGCTACTGGTTGTAGAATCTGCACACGCTCGGCATCGCCC
>JAFSYB010000062.1 GCA_017443765.1 Muribaculaceae bacterium
CAGTTCTCGAATATCAGCTCGCAGGTGGCGCTGCCACGGATTCCCATCTTCAGCTCCTTCTTGCCAATCGAGAAACCGGGCATGCCTTTCTCGACGATAAATGCCGAGATGCCTTTGGTGCCTTTCGATTTGTCGGTCATGGCCATCACGATGAACACGTGGGCATAAGAGGCGTTGGTGATGAAGATTTTGCTGCCGTTGAGCACCCAGTGGTCGCCGGCATCCACGGCAGTGGTTTGCTGCATGGCGGCGTCGGTGCCGGCATTGGGCTCGGTGAGGCCGAAGGCACCAATCCACTCGCCACTGGCCAGCTTGGGCAGGTATTTCATCTTTTGCTCCTCGGTGCCGTGCTCCAGGATGGGAGCCATGCACAGCGAGGTGTGCGCCGAGAGCACCACGCCCGTGGTGGCACACACACGCGAGAGTTCCTCAACGGCCATGATGTACATCTGCACCGTGCCGCCGGCTCCGCCGTACTGCTTGGGCACGGGAATGCCCATGATGCCCAGGCGGCCCATCTTCTCCACCGTCTCGATGGGGAAGCGCTCCTGCTCGTCGACCTCGGCTGCCAGTGGCTTCACCTCGTTCTCGGCAAACGACCGAATCATTTGCAGGAACAGTTGTTCTGTCTTTGAATAGCTAAAATCCATATTGTTCGTTTTTAGAGTCAGGATTCAAGAACCAAGAACCAGGCCCGGCGATGCAACGCGTGCTTCCCGCATGGGTGATGGCCGGTTCTTGCTTGCCGTGTGGTCGGTCTTGCCTCGTGGCTCTCGGTTCTTGCTTAATACTGATAAAATCCCTCTCCGGTCTTGCAGCCGAGCAGCCCGGCGCGAACCATCTTGCGCAGCAGTGGGTGAGGACGGTACTTGGGGTCGCCAAATTCCTTGTAAAGCACCTCCATGATGGCCAGGTTCACGTCGTTGCCAATGAGGTCGGCCAGTGCGAGCGGGCCCATGCGGTGGTTGGCGCCCAGCTTCATGCACTTGTCGATGTCCTCGGCGCTGGCAATGCCGTCGGCCAAGATGCCCACGGCCTCGTTAATCATCGGAATGAGGATGCGGTTCACCACAAAGCCGGGGGCCTCGTTGACCAGAACGGGCTCTTTCTCGATGCTCTTGCCCAGGTCGATGATGGTGGTGGCGGTTTCCTCGCTGGTGAGCTGACCCTTGATGACCTCGATGAGGGCCATGCGGTCGGCGGGGTTGAAGAAGTGCATGCCAATGAACTTGTCGGGTCGTGCCGTGGCCGAGGCAATCTCGGTGATTGACAGCGACGACGAGTTGGTGGCAAAGATGGCTTCGGGCTTGCAAATCTTGTCCAGCTCGGCAAACACGTCCTTCTTCAGCTGCATATCCTCGACGGCGGCCTCAATCACAAGGTCGGCATCGGCAAAGGTGGCATAGTCGGTCGTGGTGCTGATGTTGGCCAGCATGGCGTCCATCGCGGCCTGGGTGATTTTCTCTTTCTCAACAAGCTTGGCAAAGCCCTTGTTAATCGAGGCCATGGCCTTGTCGAGGCTGGCCTGCGTGCGGCTCTTCATGACCACGGGCATCTTGGCGGCAAACGCCTTGACGATGCCCTTGGCCATCGTTCCGGTTCCAATGACACAAATTTTCATGATGATTTCTGTTTTATGGTTATTGTTAAGTTTTTTGATTGGGCTGATAGGGCCAATGGGGCGTTATTGGCCCTTGAAGTCTGCTTTGGTTTTTTGGAGGAAGGCTGCCATGCCGTCCTTTTGGTCTTGTGTGGCGAAGCAGTGACCGAAGAGGTCGTTCTCGAGTGCGATGGCGGCCTCCACATCGAGGTCGAAGCCCTGGTTGATGCTCTGCTTGGCGGCCTTGATGGCCAGCGGGGCGTTGCACAGCATGGCTTCGGCCATTGCCATGGCCTTGGGCAGGAGTTCGTCGGGCTCGCAGACGGCGTTGACCAGCCCGATGCGCAGTGCCTCGTCGGCCCGAATCACCCGGCCCGTGTAAATCAGTTCCTTGGCCACGCCCTGTCCCACAAGTCGCGGCAGTCGCACCGTGCCGGAGAAGCCCGGAATAATGCCCAGCCCCACTTCGGGCTGTCCAAACTTGGCCTTACTCGAGGCCAGGCGGATGTCGCAAGCCATGGCCAGCTCGCAGCCGCCACCCAGCGCAAAGCCGTTCACGGCGGCAATCACTGGGATGGGGAGCTGCTCAATGGCACGGAACACGTGGGCGCCCAGCACGCCGAACTCGCGGCCCTCGGCCTCGCCCAGGTGGGCCATCTCGCTGATGTCGGCACCGGCCACAAAAGCTTTCTCGCCATCGCCCGTGACAATGAGCACACGCGTTGCCACTGTGTCGAGGTACTCCACAAAGTGGCTCATCTCCTTGAGAATGGTGGAGTTGAGCGCATTGAGCGACTTGGGAGCCGACACCATCATCACGGTGATGGCTCCACGCTGCTCAATCTTGAGGAAATGGTATTCCATGATGGTCTGTTGTTGAGTGTTAAAAACGGCGGCAAGCGAAGGCCGGATATTCAATCGCGGCCCCGATTGCTTGTTGCGTTGCTCAGATGTCCATCGGTTTCAGGTCGGGGGCGATGATGAGCTTGGCATCGGTGGCTGCCTGCACCTGCTCCACGGTGAACTCGGGGTGAATCTCGCGCAGCACGATGCCCTCGGGGGTGATGTCCATCACACCCATCTCGGTGATAATCATGTTCACCTGCCCGGCTGCCGTGAGCGGGAGTGTGCACTCCTTGAGAATCTTGGGGGCACCTTTCTGGGTGTGCTCCATGGTGAGAATCACGCGCTTGGCACCCACCACCAGGTCCATGGCACCGCCCATGCCGGGAGCCATCTTGCCGGGAATGATCCAGTTGGCCAGATTGCCCTTCTCATCGACCTGCAAGGCACCGAGGAACGACACGTTCACGTGTCCGCCGCGAATGATGGCAAACGAGGTGGCCGAGTCGAACGTGCAGGCGCCTGGCTCGAGCGTGATGGCACCGCCACCGGCGTTAATCAGGTTCTTGTCCTCCTCACCCTCGGCGGGCGTGGGACCCATGCCCATGGCGCCGTTCTCGGTCTGCAACGTCACCGACACTCCCTCGGACAGGAAGTTGGGAATCATCGTGGGGATTCCGATACCCAGGTTCACAACATCACCGTCGTGAAGCTCCTTGGCAGCTCGCTTGGCGATAACTGCACGCATTTCGCTTTTTTCCATAATTGATTATGTTTTATGAGGTTGATATTTTGTTTGTTAAATTCTGATACAATCTGAAAAGTTCGGCCACGCAGTCGGTTTCGGTCATGGTGCGCCAGGGCATGCCGTAGGCCTCCATCACGGCGCGGTCGTTGGCCTGGTGGGCGCGCCGCAGCTCCACGGGCATGGTCACCTCGTCGTAGAGGTCGGCCAGGCTCGAGTCGGCGTACAGTGCCCGCGCGTCGAGAATCGCCCGCGCCGTGGCCTCGATTCGCGCCAGTTGCGACTCACTCGGCTCCGGCCACGGGAAGTTGTTGTACACGATGTCCTTGCTGTAGCGGTAGTCGCTTTTCAACCGGCCGCACACGGCACGCATCCAGGCGTTATGCACATTGCTGGTGAGCACGCCGAAGTGGTAGAGCGTGGCATTGGCGATAATATGAACCGCATTGCTGGATAAAGCCGTGGGGGGCAGGAAACCTATTGGGATATATCGCCGCCGCTCACTGGACGTGCTTGGAATGATGACATAGTCGCTTTGCGGCATATTCTCGACGTGGAACCGTGTTGGGCGGTCGGCGAGTTTTTGTGTGCCCGGGCTTTTGCTTGCCAAGCGCAGGTCGCGCACGGCCTGCACACGTTTCAGGCAATGTGGCATTTGTTGCAGTTGCGCCGGGGTGCAGTCGCCCAACCACAGGCAGTAGCGAGGCTCGTTGTTGATGAACTCTTGAGAGCCATACCAGGGTCGGAAGTATTGCTCCGACTGCGGTTCCTGCTTGATAAACTCCAGCATTTCCTCGCTGGTGAAGAGGTAGTTGCCTCCATCGATGGGCTTGTTGCCAATGCCTATCTCGGGCACGTCGCACAGCGGGTGCTGGCGGCTGCTGATAAACACATCGGCGGCATCCATCAGGTAGGCGTTGATGTGGGCGGCCTCGGTTTTTGTCTCGCCGTCAAAAATGATTCGCGGCGCGGTGTCATGCCTGCTGAATCCCACAACCACGCAGTGAACGTGTGCCTTGAGCGTGCTCTCGCTGTCCCAACGGAAGGTGCGGTGGGCAAAATTGATGCTGATGCCCTGCCTGAACAGGCTCCCCCACAGGTTGGCCACGTGCTCTCCCTGGCAGATGCTGTTGGTGCTCACAAAGGCGGCACGTGTGGCCGGGTGCGATGCCATCAACAGGGCGGCTTTTTTATACCAGCAGCTGACGTAGTCGAGGTTCCCGACATTTTTCC
>JAFSYB010000063.1 GCA_017443765.1 Muribaculaceae bacterium
TCCAGTTTTGATGCGTCACATGGGCAGGACACAACCCAAATATCAGACGAAAATCGGGAAAACAAGATTTCACGACCGGCTCAATGCTCCATCAGGCTCCAAATTGAGGCTGGGCTATTTCTTTCTGCGGAATTGAGGATTCCTAAAATCCGTGCAATTTTAAGTTAATGAAATTACGCAAGTGGATTACTTAATCACTTTTTTAATCTCGTGAAACAAAAGTTGTATAAGCTTTTGCCGTGTCAAAAGGGGTTACCGAACTTAATGGTGCCAAATCAAATCAAGCGAATCCACTTTAGCACGACAAGCCACGGCAAAATTACAACAAAAATCTGATATGCCAGAACTTTCAGTGGGAATTTTCAGTCAATAGTCCGTTAAAAATAGTCCGTTAAAAGTGCAATATATGGCTAAACGGTTAAGCCGCGAAGGCATTAGCAACCCATTGGGGTGAAGTTTATCATTCCTGATATGACCATGTATAAGAGCTGTACCTTGATGATGGCTTTCTCAAAACTTTTGCTTAACTTTGCCGTGCGATCCCGCAAGACTTCCCTGCAGATGCCCATATATTGGTTGTGAAATATTTCTCATATTTTAGCAGTGTTTTTGCGACCTGAAAATTGCGAATATCAGGTGGTTGGCTGAATTTTTGTTGGCTGTATTTGTAGCTTATTGATTATCAGATGATTATATTAATCATCAACCAAGTATTCTTTTGATTATAGCGTTCTTTTATTCAAATCAACCATCCACACGATTCGCAACAGTGACAGAATTATTTGGTGTGTGGCCTTGTGCGGCGGCGGTGCCGGGGAGAACGCGGCGGTGCTATAAAGCGATGGGGTTGCCGGGCTTGTTGGTGTGGAAAATTATTTGTAAATTTGCAGCGTGATATTGGAAACCGAACAGATATGGAACGACTAACCAAATTATATATGGAATATGTGGGCAGCGAGCCTACCGAGATCAAACTGATGGACAAGGCGGGGTCGAACCGCAGCTACTACCGGCTGAGCGGCGCACGGTCGGTGGTGGGGGTGATTGGCGAGTCGCGCGAGGAGAACGAGGCATTCGTCTACATGGCGCGCCACTTTGGCGAGCGCGGCCTGTCGGTGCCAGCCATCTACGGCGTGAGCGACGACCATATCGCCTATATCCAGGAAGACCTGGGCGCCAAACCCGAGAACATCCTGTGGAACAAAATCCGGCGCAGCAGCATCACGCACGCCTTCACCAGCGAGGAAAAAGAATTGCTGTGCCGCGCCATGAGCGACTTGTGCGACATACAGTTCCGTGGCGCCGAGGGCTTTGACTACAGCAAATGCTACCCCGCGCAGTGCTTCGATGAGCGCTCCATCAAGTGGGACTTGAACTATTTCAAGTATTGTTTCCTCAAGGCCACCGGCGTGGTGTTCAATGAGGACAGGCTGGAGAACGACTTCGAGAGCCTCACCCACGACCTGCTGGCCGTTCCCGGCGAGACGTTTATGTACCGCGACTTCCAGTCGCGCAATGTGATGCTCGTGGGCGATACCGACCATCCCGTTGACTGCCGGCTGGCGTTCATCGACTTCCAGGGTGGCCGACGCGGGCCTTACTACTACGATGTGGCCTCGTTTGTGTGGCAGTCGCGGGCCAAGTACCCCGAGGAATTGAAGCGCGCGCTGATTCATGCATACATCGAGCGACTGCGGCACTACGTCCCCAATCTCGACGAGGCGGAGTTCCTGGACACCTTGCGCCTGTTCGTGCTCTTCCGCACGCTGCAAGTGCTGGGAGCCTACGGCTTCCGGGGATACTTCGAGAAAAAGCCCGACTTCATGAAAAACAGCATTGTACCCGCCATTGCCAACCTGCGGCGGCTGGTGGCCAAGCATCGCTTTGAGCAATACCCCTACCTGAGCGAGATTATCGACGAGCTGGTGAACCTCAAGGATTTCACCAGCGAGGAGAAGTCGCTCACCGTGCGCGTGATGAGTTTTGCCTACAAGAAGGGCATCCCACACGACCCGTCGGGCAACGGTGGCGGCTTCGTGTTTGACTGCCGCGCCCTGAACAACCCCGGAAAATACGACAAGTACAAGGCATTCACAGGCCTCGACGAGAATGTTGTCAAATTCCTACAAGAGGAAAGCACCATTGACCAGTGGCTTGAGCATGTGTACGCGTTGGTCGACGAGAGCGTGGAGCGTTACAAAAAGCGCAACTTCACCGACCTGATGGTGTGCTTCGGGTGCACGGGCGGCCAGCACCGCTCGGTGTACGCCGCCCAGCATACCGCCGAGCACATCAACCGCAAATTCAACGTGCGCGTGGAGCTCACCCACCGCGAGCAGAGCGGACACGACCGCACCTTCAACCCCGTGGACGAATGAAAGCGATGGTGTTTGCCGCCGGCCTGGGCACCCGCCTGCGGCCACTGACCAACCACCGCCCGAAAGCCCTGGTCGAGGTGGGCGGAGCGACTATGCTCGAGCGCGTGCTTGTGCGCCTGCGCCAGGCGGGCTTTACCGACGTCACCGTCAATGTGCATCATTTTGCGCAAATGGTTATCGACTTCTTGTCGGCGCATGACAATTTTGGGCTTGACATCCATGTCAGCGACGAGCGCGAGCTGCTGCTCGACACAGGCGGGGGCATTCTGGCCGCACGCCGATGGCTCGACGGCGACGAGCCTTTCCTTGTGCACAACGCCGACATCCTCACCGACCTGGACTTGAACGCTTTCTACCGCAGCCACGAGCATGGCGGCGCAATGGCCACCCTGCTCGTGAAACAAAGGGAAACCCAGCGTTACTTTGTGTTTGACCGCAACGACCGCCTGCAAGGGTGGGTGAACAAAAAAACCGGCGAGACCCGCCCCGATGGCTTCCGTCACGAACCGGCCGTGCAGCAAGAGCTGGCCTTCGGCGGGCTGCACGTGATTTCGCCCGCCATCTTCCCCTTGCTGGAGCGCCATGCCGCCACAGCGGGAGCGGTGTTCTCTATCACACCTTTTTATATTGAGATTTGCCGCCGCCAGCTCGTCAAGGGCTACCATCCCGCCGCGCCCTACCGCTGGCTCGATGTGGGCAAGCCCGAGACGCTGGCCCAAGCCCAACGCCTCTGCCCCCCATGACCCGCCCCCACCCACCGGCCCGTGCCGGCTCACGCCCGGCGCACGGCAGCCACAAAATGCCTTAACACGCGTGAAACTGCGGGACGGAATAGGAATAGATGTTAACATTTCTCTGATTTTCGGCACAAAGCGGCAATGCTCTCGATTTTTTTCCGTAAATTTGCAACCTTTAGAGTTTAGCCGGCCATACAACAAACAGCCATCATAAAGAGAACAGCCCACTATGAATAAATTTGTCGAACTCCTGCCGCAGCAGGTTGAGCGGTTTGGCGACCGCGAGCAACTGCGCTACCGTGACTACGTAACCTGCCAATGGACATCGATGTCGTGGCTTCAGTTCCAACAGCAAGTGGAGGCGGCTGCTCGGTCGCTGTGCCAGTTGGGCGTGGAGGTTCAGGGGCGCCTGTGCCTGTTCACGCAGAACTGCCCCGAAGTGCTGGTGACGCACTTTGCGGCATTCTGCAACCGTGCCGTTCCGGTGCCCATCTACGCCACAAGCAGCCGCGACGAGGCCGCTTACATCATCAACGACTCCGGCGCCACACTGCTGCTGGCCGGCGACCAAGAGCAATACGCCATTGCCGTGGAGCTGCTGGAGCAATGCCCCGGTTTGCGCCATGTGGTCACGCTTAACCCCGCCGTGCGGCGCAGTGAGCACGATGAGCGCGTCATCACCTGGGAGGAGTTCCTGGCTATGGGACGCCAGGCGGGCGCGGCGGTGGCCAGCACTGTGGAGCAGCGCAGTGCCGAGGGCGTGGAGACCGACCTGATATACCTCATCTACACATCGGGCACCACCGGCGTGCCCAAGGGCGTGATGCTCACCCACAGCAATTTCAACGCCGCGATGTGGGCACACCATCAGCGACTGCCGCTCCACCCCGACACCGACCTCTCGCTGAGTTTCCTGCCATTGAGCCATGTGTTTGAGCTGGGGTTCACCATGGTGTGCATGACGGTGGGCATCCGCGTGGCCATCAACTACAACCCCAAGGAAATCCAGCGCACGGTCAAGGAGGTGCAACCCACCATCATGTGCAGTGTGCCACGGTTTTGGGAAAAAGTGTATACCGCCATACGCGACAACTTCGACACCGCACCCACAGTGCTGCGCATGCTCATCAAGCGAGCCATTGCCGTGGGAAAGACGCGCAACCTGAAATATGCCCGTTTGGGCAAAAAAGCGCCATTGCTCATCGAGAGGCAATACCAATACTTTGAGAAAAAAGTGTTCACCCGGCTGCGTGCCGCAATTGGCATCGAGCGCGGCAACTTCTTCCCCACTGCCGGGGCGATGCTCAGCGACAGAATCACCGAGTTTTTGCACGCTGTGGGCATCAACATTGTGATTGGCTACGGCCTGACCGAAACCAACGCCTCGGTGTGCTTCTACGAAAACGAGGGGTGGACACTGGGCACGGTGGGATACCCCATTCCGAGCCTGAACGTGCGCATCAGCGAGCAAAACGAGATTCTTGTGCAAGGCCCCACGGTGATGAAAGGCTACTTCAACAAACCCGAAGAAACTGCCGCCGTGCTCGAAAGCGACGGGTGGTTCCACACCGGCGACTGCGGCGAAATCAACGAGCAGGGGCAGCTCATTCTCACCGAGAGGCTGAAAGACTTGTACAAGACCAGCAACGGCAAGTACATCGCCCCGCAAATGCTCGAAACCGCCCTGGGACAGGACAAATTCATCGAGCAAGTGGCCATCATCGGCGACGGGCGCAAGTATGTGTCGGCACTGATTGTCCCCGACTTCGAGGAACTCAAGGCGTGGGCCGAAAAGCGCAAAATCAAATTTTCGAGCATCGAGGAGCTGGTCAACAACGCCGACACGCACCGCATGATGGAGCAGCGCATCGAGGGATACCAAAAGGACTTGGCATCTTATGAGCAAATCAAGCGATTCGTGCTGCTGCCGCGACCATTCACCATGGAAGCCGGCGAGCTGACCAACACGCTGAAAATTCGACGCGCTGTCATCAACAAGCGTTACGCACCGCTCATCGACGCCATGTACGCCGCCGACTTCCGAAAGAAGAAAAACGCCTGACGAGAAACCTTATCACACCCTAAATTACCCCATTCAACAGAAGTGATTACCCAAGAGCAACTCAAAGACTTGCAGGAGCGCACCGCCGCCCTGAACCGTTACCTGGATGTGGACAGCAAACGCATCGAAGTGGAGGAAGAAGAACTCCGCACCCATGTACCCGACTTCTGGAACGACCAGAAAGCCGCCGAGGCACAAATGAAAAAAATAAAGACGCTCCACTTTTGGATCGACAGCTGCGACGAAGTGGCACACGCCGCCGAGGAGGTGGCCACGGGCTTCGACTTCGTGAAAGAAGGGCTCATCGACGAGACCGAACTCGACGAGCTTTACGCCGACGCCATCGACAAGGTGGAGAAGCTCGAGCTGCGCAACATGCTCAGCCACGACGAGGATAAGATGGACGCCATCATCAAAATCAACTCTGGCGCCGGCGGCACCGAGAGCCAGGACTGGGCACAGATGCTCATGCGTATGTATCTGCGCTGGTGCGAGCGACACGGCTACAAAACGGCCATCGAACACATCGTGGAGGGCGACGAGGCGGGCATCAAGAGCGTGACCATCAGCGCCGAGGGGGCGTTTGCCTACGGCTACCTGAAGAGCGAGAACGGCGTGCACCGCCTGGTGCGCGTGTCGCCCTACAACGCTCAGGGAAAGCGCATGACCTCGTTTGCTTCGGTGTTTGTCACCCCGCTGGTCGACGACTCCATCGAAATCACACTCGACCCGGCACGCATCTCATGGGACACTTTCCGCAGCAGCGGAGCCGGCGGACAAAACGTGAACAAAGTGGAGAGTGGAGTGCGCGTGCGATACCAGTTCAAGGACCCCTACACCGGCGAGGAGGAAGAAATCCTGGTGGAGAACACCGAGACACGCGACCAACCCAAGAACCGCGAGAACGCCCTGCGAAACCTGAAGTCGATTCTCTACAACAAGGAGCTGGAGCACCGCCGCGAGGAACAGCGCAAAATCGAGGACTCGAAGAAGAAAATCGAATGGGGAAGCCAGATTCGCAGCTACGTGATGGACGACCGCCGCGTGAAAGACCACCGCACTGGGCACCAAACAAGCGACGTGAACGGCGTGATGGACGGCGACATCGACGACTTCATCAAAGCCTATCTGATGTCTGGGGAGTAGGGGAGTGGCCGCCACGACAAGCCCGACGGGATAACTGCCTTTTCACAACCTCCTGCCATCAAACACCAAACACCAACTTAACAGACCCAATGAAAGAGAAACTGACGATAGTGAAAGTGTCGGGCAAGATTGTGGAGAACCCCGTCTTGCTCAAAGTGTTCATCAGGAGCTTTGCCTCGCTCACGGGCCGGCGACTGGTGATTCACAGCGGTTCAAACCTGGCCTCGACACTGGCCGACAAAATAAGTGTCCGCATCAAGATGGTCGACAGCCGCCCGGTGGTGGATGCCGGCACGCTCGATGTGCTCACAATGGTGTACGGCGGCCTGGTGAACAAGCAGCTGGTGGCCCTGCTGCAAGGCCGCAAGGTGAATGCGCTGGGCATGACCGGAGCCGACCTGAACATCATCACCAGCGTGAAGCAACCACCGCTGAACGGCGCCGACATGGGCAGCACCGGCGAGGTGCGACAGGTGAACGCGCAGGCCCTGTCGCGGCTCATCGACGCCGGCATCACCCCGGTGATTGCCCCGCTCACATACGACGCCAAGGGTGGGCTGCTGTTCAACGAAACCGACGCCATGGCGGCCGAGGTGGCCAAGGCTCTCGCACACCGCTACAACGTCACCCTCATCTACTGCTTCAAGGAGAAAGGCGTGCTGCTCAACATCGACGACCCCGACACCGTCGTGGCCGAACTCAAGCGCACGCGCTACAAGGCCATGCGCGAGATGGACATGATCAAGGACTGGTTTGTGAACAAGCTCGACAACGCCTTCAGCGCCATCGACCACGGCGTGAGCGAGGTCATCATCACCAACGCCACACAGCTGGCCAACCTCAATCAGGGCACGCACATCAAGTGATGCCTCACAACCCTTCCACTCCGCACCCCTATGAAACTGAACTTTGGCTTATTGATTGCTGCGCTGGCTTTGCTGCTCTCGGCCTGCACGGGAGGCAGCACTGGTGGCGGGCGGGGCGTTGCTGGCGACGGCATGATTGCCGAGGCCCGGCTGCTACACATTGAGCGCTGCGAGGGCTACACCCTTGCCACCATGGGCGACCCGTGGCAAGGCGGTGTGCTCCACCGCTATGTGCTGGTGCCTGCCGCCGACACACTGCCCGCGCAGCTGCCCCAGGGCACCGTGGTGCGCACGCCCCTGCACCGGGCTCTGGTTTATTCAAGCGTCCACACCAGCGTGATGAAGGAGCTGGGCATGTTCGCCTCGGTGCGCGGGGTGTGCGACACGCGCTTCTTTACCGACAGTGCCGTGCTGGCCGGCGTGGCACGGGGCGAGATTGCCGACTGCGGCGACTCGATGTCGCCCACGGTGGAGCGCGTCATCGCCATGCAGCCCGACGGCATCCTGCTATCGCCCTACCAAGATGCCACCTACGGCCAAGTGACCAAACTCGACATTCCCATCATCGAGTGCGCCGACTACATGGAATCCACCCCACTGGGGCGTGCCGAGTGGATCAAGTTCTACGGACTGCTGCTCGGCAAGGAGCGCGAGGCCGACAGCATCTATGCCGAGGTGGTTGCCAGCTACACCGCCATCCGCGACAGTGCCGCGCAAGCCACCCGCAAGCCCATGGTACTCACCGAGATGGTACTCAACGGCGTGTGGAACGTGCCAGGCGGTCAAAGCTACATGGCACGTATCCTGCAAGATGCCGGTGGCAGCTACCCCTGGGCCGACGACCGCAGCACCGGGTCGCTAAACCTTGATTTCAACCAGGTGCTGGCCCGCGCACAACAGGCCGATGTGTGGCTCATCAAGTCGTTCTACGTCCACAGCTACAGCGACCTCAAGGGCGCATACGCGCTCAACGACCAGTTCCGCGCCTTTCAACAGCGCAAGGTCTATGTGTGCGACACCAACGAGAGCCGCCTCTTCGAGCAGTTCCCCTTCCACCCCGACCGCCTGCTGCGCGACTACTTCATCATCTTCCACCCCGAGCTGCAACCCGCCGGTGCTGCCACGCGCTATTTCAGCCCCCTGCCCTGAAAAAACGAGTGCCAATCGCGCCGCAAGCCGCAAAACAAGCAGTTTTTTTGACCTTTTGCGAAAAAAAATCGCAAAATATTTGGCCAGTTCGCAAAAAGGCAGTACCTTTGCAACGCTTTTCGGAAATCAAGCCGA
>JAFSYB010000064.1 GCA_017443765.1 Muribaculaceae bacterium
CCCGCCGAGGGCTACAAGGTGGCCAGCTTCACCGTCGAGACCGTCGACGAGCCCGCTCCCGGCCTGCGCCGCGCCAGCGTGCCCGTCACCGACGAGGGCGAGAACACCTACTCGTTCCAGATGCCCGGCGCTCCCATCACCATGAACGCCGAGTTCACCGAGAACATCGTCACCGCCATCACCGACCTCAACGCCGCTGCCGGCCAGGTGACCTATATCAATGTGATGGGCCAGACCGCCAACCGCCCGTTCAATGGCGTGAACATCATCATGCGCGACGGCAAGGCCATTGGCAAGCTTGTGAAGTGAGGCATCATTGACCGAAGCAAACGCCCTTGATTAACAACCCAACAATTAAGGCTGCGAAAAGTGTGCAAGGGGCAATCCACCGGGATTGTCCCTTGCTGGCTTTTCGTAAGTCGGGGTTCAATAAGGTACTTGAGGCGTGTTCGGGGCTAAAGGCTATTAGTAGCGGTTGCTCACGCGGGTGAGCTGGCCGTTGTAGTAGCTGTACACAGCCGGCCAGTGGCGGGTGAACAGTGGGGTGAGGGTGAGCGTGTAGGCTCCCGCGTGGCTCAATGCCAAGCGGTCGCCGGGGCGCAGTGCGGGCTGATGGCGTAATTCCATCAACCGGTCAAATTCCAGACATGTGCAGCCACCCACGATTTGTCGCTCCACGACAGGGGCTGTGCCGCCTGAGCTGACGATGCGCATGGTGTGGTCGTTTCGGCGAAAGAGCGGGTCTACATCGATGCGCGAGCCATCGACGGTCACAAAGCAGGCTCCGTCGTGGTGTTTCACATCAATCACTTGGGTCACGAAAGTGAATGAGGTGTTCACCACGGCGTTTCCTGGCTCGGTGATGAGCGTGAGCGTGTCGATGGGTTGGTAGCGCGTCACGACACGGGCAAGTGTTTCGGCATACTGCCGGTGCGTGGGGTGGGCGGGGAGCATACTGTGAAAGCCGCCGCCGACATCGATTTGCCGCAGGGTGATGCCCCGAGCCTGCATCAGCCCCAATGCGTAGTCGAGCAGTCGCTCGTAGAACCGCCGGCTGCGGGTGCGCGAGTTGCGGTGCAGGTGCAGGCGCTCGAAGCGCACATGGGGCATCTCGCCGATAGCCGCCAACACGGCGTCGAGTTCGCCGCTCTCGGCCGAGAAGCCAAAGCGGCTCATATCCTCGTCGTGGTTTTGGTCATCGGGCGAGATGGCCGACACGTTCACATTCAAGCGCACGCCCACCGGGTGCACGCGGCGGTGGTCCAGGCTTGCCAGCCAGCCCACCTCGCGAAAAGTTTCCAGGTTCACCAGCGCCCCATGCTCGATGGCATCGAGAAACGTGTCGCGAGACTTGAGCGGGCCGTTGTACACGATGCGGTTTTTTGCAAAGCCGCACCGCAGGGCAAGCTCGTATTCATCGGCCGAGACCACCTCGGCAAGGTAGCCCATCTCGCGTGCCCGCGTCAGCAGGTGGGGCAGCGGATTGGTTTTCACCGAGAGTGCCGCCACGCTGTGGGGGAATAGCTCGCTCATGGCTGTGGCAAAGCTGCGCAGCGAGCAGGTGAGCGCGGCTTCGTCAATTACATAGCAAGGTGTTTCGGGGGTGCGTAACAGCTGGGTTTTCATTGTTGCTGACTGGCATTGGCGGGTTACACGCCCATCAGGTCGCGGAAAAGGTCGAGTGCTGTGCCCATGTCGCCGGGCGCGACGGCGTTGTCCACCACAGGGTCGCCCACCTGCCGCAGCAGGGTGCAGTTGATTTCGCCGGCCAGGCTTTTTTTGTCGTGCGTCATCAGTTGCAGCAGCGTGTCGTAGTGGTCGCAGGTAATGGGTGGGGCAGGGTAGTGCTGCCGCACAAAGGCTGCCACCTCGTGCAGCGCCGCGCTGGGGAAGCGCAGCATCAGGTGCGAGAGCACCAGCTCGGTCACCAGTCCCCAGGCCACGGCAATGCCGTGAGGCACCGGGGTGCCGTGGTCGAGCAGCAGGCTCTCGATGGCGTGCCCCACGGTGTGCCCCAGGTTCAGTGCCTTGCGCGGCCCCAGCTCGTGCGGGTCGCATTCCACGATGCGCTGTTTTATCGCCACCGACTCGCGCACCAGGTCGAGCATCGGTTGGTGATTGATGGTTGCCAAGTTGTTGTGCAGCAGTGGGGTGAGTGCGTCAGCACCGCTGAGTAGCGCGTGCTTGAGCATCTCGGCGTAGCCTGCCAGCAGTTGCTTGTGAGGCAGGGTGTCGAGGAATGCGGTGGAGATGAGCACCTCGACAGGCTCGGCAAACACGCCCACCTCGTTTTTCAGTCCGCCAAAGTTCACGCCGGTTTTTCCGCCCACGGCGGCATCCACCGCGCCCAGCAGCGTGGTGGGCACGTGAATGAACGGCAGTCCGCGCTTGAACGTTGCGGCGGCCAGCCCCCCCAGGTCGGTGACCAAGCCGCCGCCCACGCACACCAGCACGGTGTGGCGGGTGACACGGGCGTGTTGCAGCTCGCTCCACACGCGGCACAGCGTTTCAACGGTTTTGTGCTCCTCGCCGGTGTCGATGGTGATGTGTAGCACGTCGCGGGGCAGGGCATCGGCCACAAGGGGCCATGCCAGGCGGCGCGTGTTCGTGTCGGTGAGCACCGCCGCATGGTTGTAGCCGCCTGTGACGAGGGTCTGTCGCAGTGTCGCGGCAATGTCGAGGGTGAAGGCGAGGCGTTGCATTACTTGCCCTTGAGAATCTCTGGCAGTGCGTCGGCCAGGGCGTCCATGTTGGGAAAGACAAGGTCGGCTCCGGCACGGGTGAGGGCTTTCGCGCTCACGGGGCCGGTGGTGACGGCAATGGTGAAGCAACCGGCGGCATGAGCGGCCTGCACGCCCAGTGGCGCGTTCTCAATCACGATGCACTGGCTGGCGGGCACGCCGGCCTTGGCCACTCCTTTCAAAAAAGGCTCAGGGTGCGGCTTGCCGTGATGCACATCGTGGCCAGTCACGCGCTCGGTGCTGAGCAGACCGGGAAACTCGCGGTCGATGCGATTGAGCACCGATGCCTGCTGCGAGCCGGTGACCACGATGCGCTGCACGTCGGCATCGCGCAGTGTGGAGAGCACGCGGTCGATGCCAGCCACCTTGCCGGGTTCGCCCAACTCAAGGAAATAACGGCCTTTCACGCCGTAGTAGGCACGGGCCTCGTCGTCGGTGAGCACCTTGCCGGCTCCTTCCTTGAATTTTTTCTTCACAATCTCGGTGCCGGTCATGCCCTCGTAGAGATAGAACTCGTCGCGCGAGCACTTGATGCCGTTCTTCTGCATCAGTTTCAGCCAGGCGCGGGTGTGGTTCTTCATTGTGTCGAGAAGCACGCCGTCGCAGTCGATGAGCGCCGCGGCCACGCGCCACGTGGCCGTGCCGGTAAACCGCTTGTAGTTGGTGATGGATTCTTGAATAGTCATAGTGGGTGGTGGATAGACCGCTCGCTGCGCTTGTGATGGGAGTGAGGCAAAAGGAGTGCCAGGGCAGCGCGCATTGCGGTGCTTAGCTATTTCGTTTATTCGTTTGCTCGTTTTTTCGATTGCTCGTTATCTAACCGTGATGTGAAAACACCCTTGTTTTCGCTCAAAGATGGCGTAGCAGCGTCCTTGCTGGCGCTTGTCCCAGATGATTTCGGCCAGAATGTTCTTCAGGTCTTCTTCCGAGACCACGTAGCTTGAGTCGCGGCAGTCGAAATTTGTCCAACTGACGTCGAAGGTGGTTCCGTAGCGGTGGCACGACTGTTCGGTTGCCGAGCGGTTTCGGCGCTTGAGGCGTGCCACCCTGTAGTCGGTGCGCAGGGTGCTGGTGACCTTGATGCGGTATTCGCGCCCGCCGCGGGCCTTGATGGTGTCGCGGAACGCCTGCCCAATGTCGTGCAGCAGCCGTGCGGCACGCGGCACCAGATAGGGCAGCGAGTAGTGCATATTGTTCACGGCGTATGCATCGCAGGTCGACAGCCGCACCAGTGGTTTGGTGATTCGGTAGGCTGTGGCGATGCCCGTGATGGGGTGTATGCCGTGTCGCTGGGCTGCCGATAGTTGCAGGTCGTTGGTGTCGTTGAACAATTCCTTGAGGCGCCCTGGTGGCACATGGGTGGTCATGCGGTGCACCGTGCTGTCGGCGGGGCCGCTGTGCACCACCGTGTGTGTCTTGGACACCGGCACCGACAGCGAGTCGGTGCCGGCGTCGTTCATCGCTCCAGGCTGCGCAGTGCCGCCACAGCCCGACACGGCCGACAGCACGATGGCAATTGTCGCCGCAACTACCAGCCACCTCATGCCTTGCCC
Organism: Muribaculaceae bacterium; assembly: GCA_017443765.1. GTDB lineage: Bacteria > Bacteroidota > Bacteroidia > Bacteroidales > Muribaculaceae > Sodaliphilus. The sequence continues at coordinate 4,295 of JAFSYB010000064.1, forward strand.
ACCATGATGTTGATAACGGTGTTCAAGTCGTCGACATCTACGTTGCCGCTGCCGTCAATGTCGGCCTTGGGCCACTGTGCGAGCGTGGCTTTCTTGACGATGATGTTGATGATGATGTTCAAGTCGTCCACGTCGACAACCCTATCGCCATTCACATCGCCGCGCACCGGCGTGGTGCCGCCGGCCACCGTGAACGTGCTCACACCACTGGCACTCTTCTTCTCGCCGCTCGAGAAGTAATAGTAGTTGATGAAATACATCTCGCCAGTAATAAGTTCGTCGAATGTCATGGTGATGGTTCCCGTGCTTCCGGCAGCGAGCGTGAGCGGTTTTGTGACCGTTTGCACAATCGTGCCCGAATAGCCGCCATTGTCATTTTTCTTGGTCACCCGGCACAGGTAGGCCATCACTTCCTCGGCGTAGGCCGCCCCGTTGTTGGTCACTGTGGTGGTTACCGTGGTGCTGTTTCCTTTCAGGGTGCGTCCGCTCACGGCACCGCTCTGCATATTGGTGGCGGAGTGCCGCATGCTCAGGCTGGCGGCAGGCATGGCCTCGATGGTGAGTGTGCGTGTGGCCAGCGGGTTGGTGCCGTCGTCGTTGAGCGTGAGCGTGAGCGTCTTGGTGCCCGTGGTTTCGGGGCGGTAGAAGAACGTCACCGTGCCCGTGCTGCCGGGGTTGATGTCGAGCACCTCCATCGTGGTCTTCACGCCGTCGGCAAACAGGTAAATCTTGTCGTTCAGCGAGGTGCCGTTGTTCGTGACATTGGCGGTCACACTCACCGTCTTGCCCGCGTGCCGGAAGCCGTCGAAAGCCACATCGTTGACCTTGTAGCTGGGCTTGCCATTTGCTCCGTAGGGCGTGAGGGTGAGCCGTGTGCTGGTGATTTGGGCCTCGACATAGTTAGCATCGCCCCCCACGCACACCTCCCAGGCACCGCTCGGCGACACGCGGCTGATGGGTACCAGGCGGTAGGTGCCGGTCGACAGATTCGCTCCGAAGCTGAACTGGTAGTCGGTCGTGCCGCCCCAGCCGGGCTTGAGGTCGTTATAGGTGTAACCGTTCGACACCACCGCCACGCGGGTGTTCCCCTTGTAGAGTGCCCAGCCGGTGTTCACGCTGCGCGTCGAGCCGGTGTAGTTGCTAAAGCGTCCGCGCACCTTCACGTTGTTGAAATCAGCGTTGCTGCCAGTGCGGTTGTAAGATGTGGCGTACAGCTCCAATCCACTGAACGTCAATGCCGTTGTGGGGTCGATACCCTGGCTGGCGGGCTGGATGCCCACCACCATCGTTTGCCGGGCGATGTAGCCCTCGGTGCCGCTGCTGCCGCCTGTGCCCTGGATTTTGGTGGTCAGGGCCGACAGCGCGTAGTAGCCGTTGCTGCCGCCGCTCCAGCCCCAGTTGATGTGGAACAGGCCGGTTGTGTTGTCGTAGCCGTCGCACACAAACGCGTGGCCAGAATTGGCCATCGTGGCGCCGGAGTACACCACCGGCCGCTTGGCCTTAAGCTCGGCGTAGAGCAGCTCCTCCCACGCCTCGCGGGTGAACTGCTCGCGCTGGACGATGCGAATCGAACGCGCAAAGCCGAAGTAGTTTTGGAACACTTTCGGAATGTCGTGGCTCGAAGCGCTCGACACGCCGTTTTTGTAATCCATCTCCACGGCCTGGCCGCAGTAGAGCATCAGCTTTGCCACAGCGTTGGCCGGCGTGCCGGTGTCGGTATCCTTGTAGTTGTCGCGCATATTGGCCCAGTCAAAGGTGGTTGCTGCCAGCCCCGGGCGGTAGATGCTCTGCGTCTCGGTGGTGTACTCCGGGATGGCCGTGCAGCTGCCGGCGGGGCAGCGGTGGTAGTACATGATTTGCGCCATTGCTGTGGCCACGCAGCCGGTCACGGCGCGGTTGCCGTCCTGGCTGTTAGGCAGTTGCAGGTTGTAGGGCTCGTTCTGGTCCCAGTTGCTGGTGACCATTGGGGCGATTTTGCCTCCCAGGGCGCGGTGCGGCGCGTAGCTCGTGCCATCGTCCTCGCCCAGCTCGCCCAGCTCGGCAGCCATTGTTTCGAGCCACTCCTGCATGGCGGGGGGCACGTTTGCCGGGTCGTAGGCCCCGCTGTCGCTGTAGCCCAGCACGGGCAAGGCGCGGTCGTCGCCGCTCACAATCACGAAGCCGCGAGGCATACCCGCCTCCGTGTTGTTGTACACATAGTAGGCCGGTGTCGCGCTTGGTGCGCGGCGGGCTGTGCTGGCAGTCACGGGCTGTCGCTGCATCTGGACATCCAGACCGCGCGAAACAAAAAAGCGGCTCGCCACCTGGCGCGCCTCGCGCTCACTCAGCGTGCGTGCCTCGGCAACCGACAGGCCGCCAAGCAATGCAATGAGCAGCACGGCAATGAGCAAATTAGGGAATCGTTTCATGTTTTATGGGGGGTAGGTGATTATTTGGGGCAAATGGGGCTAATTAGGCAAATGGGTCTTATTGGACTAATTGGGCTTTGGGCAGGTGTTCTCGCTCGACGATAATCACGCCTGCCAAGATTAGTGCGCAGGCCAGCAAGCCTAATGCGCCCACGCGCTCGCCAAAGGCCATGGCGGCTACCGCCATCGACACCGCCGGACCCAGGTAGAGGTAGTTGTTGGCGGCAATCGGTCCCACGCCTTTTGTGACGATGCTCCAGGTGAGGAACGCCAGCATTGAGCACACCAGCGACAGGTAGAGCAGGTGCCCCAGCACATCGGGGCGCAGCCAGGTGGATAGCGGTGTGGGCAGGCCTTCCCACAGCAGAAACGGTGTGGCGGTGACAATGCCGTAGAAGAACGTCTTGCGCGTGATTTCGAGCGTGCTGTAGCGGTTGTTCAGTCGCTTGAGCACCACGGTGTAGATAGCCCACACAAAGGCTCCCGCCAGTGCCAGCACGTCGCCCAGCAGTCCATGACCCCACACGAAGCCGTTGCGGAACGTGAGCAGTGCCACACCGCCGAAAGCAATCAACGAGCCCGCCACCTTGGGCCAGGTGAGCCGCTCCTCGCGCAGGAAGATGGCCGCCAGCAAGATGGTGAACAGCGGGTTGGTGTCGACCAGCACCGCCACATTGCTCACCAGCGTGTGCTGCAAAGCCACGTTTTGCGCGATGAAATAGGCCGAGCCGCCCGTGGCACCCAGCACGGCCAGGAGCACCTCGTCGCGCCACGGAGCCACGCGCACACGAAAACGCGACCAGGCCAACATGCACACGTAGGCAATGATGAAGCGGTAAACGTACAATTCGATGGGCGACACACCCGCATCGAGCAGCACACGCGTGTTGATAAAAGACACCGCCCAGGCCACCACAGTGGCCAGCGCAAGCAGGTGATACTTCAAGTGCTTCGTGATTCCGCTCGATTTCATGCTGCAAAGTTACACATTATTAAACAATGCACAATGCGCAGGGTACAAATAATTGCGAAATACGGCCAGTGCCGGCACAGGCATTGTTGCAGAAAGCGAGCGAGGCCGGAACCCACCTAAAGGCAGACCCATTTTATCTGGAATCGTGTGCATCGAGTGCCATCATGCGGCTAATTCGCGAAAATATTGTAACTTTGCATCAAAAATCGCAAGATTAATGTCCACCCTCTATGTAACCGACCTCGATGGCACGCTGCTTGGTCGCGATTCGCGGGTGAGCGCGGCCAGTGCGGCCTTGCTCAACCGGCTCATCGACGAGCACGGCGTGCTGTTCACCGTGGCCACGGCGCGCACGCCCGCCACCGTGGTGCCGCTCATGCAGCAGGTGCACGTGCGCCTGCCGCTGCTCACCATGACCGGGGCGGCCTGGTGGGATGCCGCTGCCGGCCGGTTTGCACGCACGCTTGCGCTGACGCACGATGTGGTGGAGCAGGTGATGGCAATTTTTGCCTGTCACCACCTGCACCCATTCGTCTACCGCTGCCATGGCGACCAGTTGGAGGCTCATCATGCCGGCACGCTCAATGCTGCCGAGCGGCTTTTCGTGCGCGAGCGCCAGCACCTGAGGCTCAAGCGTTTCCGGCTTGGCACCGAGGCGAGAACCAACAGCCCCGACGAGGCATTGCTCATCTTTGCCATGAACGACTACGACCTTCTGGCCCGTGTACACCGCGACATCACCGATTCAGTGCCATGCACCGCCATGTTCTACCGCGATATCTTCGACCCCGCAACCGGGCTGCTTGAAGTCTATCGCTACGGTTGCACCAAAGCCCATGCCATGCGTGAGTTGGCCACGCAGCTCGGGGCCGACCGTGTGGTGGCCTTTGGCGACAACCTCAACGACCTCGACATGCTCCGTGCCGCCGATGTGGCCGTGGCTGTGGACAACGCCGTTGCCGAAGTCCGTGACGCCGCGCACATCGTCATTGGCGACAACACCACCGATGCCGTGCCCAGGTTTATCCAAACACAGGAAATGTGACCAAATGGTGACGATTGCAGCCCTGACCCAGCGTCGCTGCTTCACTCACCCCCCAAAAAACGATAATGAAAAATGCGCATCATTTTATGGAGAATTGCAAAATAATTAGTACCTTTGCCAATCAATAATTACACCCCACGACCTATACCATTACCTACTATGAACGATTTCATCTACCACATTCCCACCAAGGTATACTTTGGCCGGGATCACCTGCAGCACCTGGGGGCTGAACTCAAGCAATTTGGCCCCCGCGTGCTCATGACCTACGGCGGTGGCTCCATCAAGCGCGTCGGCCTTTACGACCGCGTGGTTCAAGCCGTGCGCGAGGCCGGGCTGGAACTCTACGAGCTGCCGGGCATCGAGCCTAACCCGCGCATTGGCTCGGTGCGCGAGGGTGCACGCCTGTGCAAGGAACACCACATCGATGTGCTGCTTGCCGTGGGCGGCGGATCCACCATCGACGCCACCAAGTTCATCGCCGCCGGTGCCTGCGTGGACCACGACCCATGGGACTTCCTCGACCTGGCCAAGCGCGCACCCATCGAGCGCGCCCTGCCCATTGTCGACATCCTCACCCTGTCGGCCACCGGCTCGGAGATGGACACAGGCGGTGTGATCAGCAACCCCGAGACGCACGACAAAATCGGTCGCTTGGCCCCGCAGCTCCTGCCGCGTGTGTCGTTCCTCGACCCCACCAACACCTTCACGGTGAGCCGCTTCCAAACGGCCTGCGGTGCCGCCGATATGCTCTCGCACATTATCGAGGTCTATTTCACCACACAGCACGACCTTTTCATGCTCGACTGTTTCATGGAGGGGTTGATGAAGACCATTATCCGCTTCGCACCCGTGGCAATGGCCGAGCCCGAGAACTACGAGGCCCGCGCCAACCTGATGTGGACTTCGTCGTGGGCCATCAACGGCTTTGTGAACGGCGGCAAGACCAAGGCCTGGTCGTGCCACCCCATGGAGCACGAACTGTCGGCCTACTACGACATCACCCACGGCCTGGGGCTTGCCATCCTCACCCCGCGCTGGATGGAGTATTGCCTCGACGACGAGCGTCTGCCGCGCTATGTGCAGTATGGCGTGAATGTGTTCGGCATCGATGCCTCGCTGCCTCCCATCGAGATTGCCCGCAAGGCCATCGCCGCCACGGCCCACTTCCTCTACGACACGCTGGGGCTGCAACGCACTCTCCCCGAGGTGGGCATCGACGACACACACTTTGCCACCATGGCCCGCAAAGCCGTGGGCGGCGACGCACTCCCCGGCTTCAAGCCCCTGCGACAGGCCGATGTCGAAGCCATCTACCGCATGTGCATGGCCTGATCACCAAGGGCAATTTGACTTCATTCCACCTTTAAGCAAGACGTTCTTTAGACTTTTCGATGGTGTGTGCCGCCGTTTTTAATGAGTAATTTCAGTAATCACGATGATATGCATAAATGTAATGTTTGTTTTCTGCTTGTGAGTTGCCTGTTGCTGTTACTGTCGTCGTGCCAGCACGACGAGCCCGGTGAAGCCGTCAAGCCCGTGAGCGAGCGCACTGTGCTGCTGCTCACCAGCGAGGGGCATATCTACGACCAATCGGGTCAAAGAATCATGGAGCTTCCCAACTGCAAAAACGCCAGTGAGATTATCAGCGACGGCGACGACTTTTTCGTGTCGGGAGAATGTACAAGGGACCGCGTGGGCTACTGGAAAAATGGCAAGTGGAACACCCTGCACATCGATTTTATCGACGATGTGGAGCACAAAACCCAGGGTATAGGTAAATGGGATTACTATATCTTTATGTTTGACTATCCTAACGTGCTGAGAAACAGTGGTATTTTCCCTCTCCAAGACTGCGAGGAATTTAGTCCGGCGATCAAATGCATGGCGGTGTCGGAGGGAAAATGCTATGTGGCCGGGTGGGACTATCACGGTGACGATGGTGAATACCACAATGCCGTGCTGTATTCCGAGAAAGGGGGCAGGTATGTCAAAGAAATCCTACCCAAGTCGCGCTATGATGTGAATGCTTCGGCCTTTGCCATATACGCGTGGGGTGGCACGCACACCGTGGTGGGCGGCCGCATGGGCGAGGAGCCTTGTCTCTGGGTTGACAAGCAGTTGCAGGTGCTTCCGCGCCTGTTCGATGTCCATGACGAGAGTGGCTTTGGCTTCCCCATGGCAAGTATCAGTTCGGTGACTTGCGTCGGAGACCACATCTATGCCGTTGGCTCTGAAAAAGATTATGACGGGAACGAAGTGGCCACGATGTGGGTCGATGGCGTGCCACAGCACTTGCTCTCGGGCGATGAGGGCTTGTATTGGTCGTGGCTGTTAGAGATAAACTCTTATGGCGACGATTGGTATGCGCTGTCTATCGAAATGGTCAAGAGAGAGGGGGACAAGGCCGATGGAAGTATTCTGCTTTGGTTCAATGGCTCTATAATTGCCCGATACAAGGGCATAGACATCGTGAACTTCACGGTGATTTAAAGGCGGATTCTATAAAGGGCAACAAAAGTGATGGGTGGTTTGGATAAACCTGGCTGCACCTTGGCAATGCTGTCTAAATCTAACTCAAGCTTTTTATAGAGCTTGCTTTCAGATGCTTGCTAATCTCGTGCTGTGGGCGGTCGAGTTCGCTGAGGTTGAACTCTACGGTGGTGGTGACGGTTGGGTCTGCCTTGTCGCGATAGCGAATAATGAGCGTGAGTGTGGGCAGCGAGCCACGGTAGTGGTAAGTGCGCTTCACGCGCACCTCCTCGCAGCGTTCAAACGGAATCGCTGTTGCCAGCCCGTGGTGGTCGTAGGTGACGAAGCAGTCCTCGCCCAGGGCAAAGGCCGGTATGCTTCGCCGGGCCTTGCCGATTTTCCGAAACAAGTCAATGGCCGACAGTATGGTGCCTAACGTGACCAGGCCATAGACGACAATAATGAGCCACCCCTTCCAGTCGGTGAACAAAAACGACAGCTCCCAGCGCACGTGGCAGAACACGCCGAGGCCAACCAGCAGCAGCGACAGGAAAACGTAGGCCACGGCCTTGGCAACCACCTTGCCCTGATGGTAACAGTATTGATGCAGTATTTCCATATTCAATCGTTTGGCACCGCAAAATTACAAAATATTTGGAAGAAGCAATAGTCGAGGGTAACCTATGCCGCCATCCCCCCTATGCTGTGGAACTTGAGCGCAGCGGCGACGCCATCGCGCCGTGCGAGTAGCGGCCAATGATAAGATGTAAGAACTTAAATAAAGTTAATTTTTGGAATTTCTCCATTATTTTTGTTGCAGGATTTAAATGAGGGTTGTAATTTTGCAGCGAAACACTTAAGTCTAATGCCAATCACACTGTGCAGACGTGTTCTGCATTTTTTATGATTCGTTGTGGACTTAGTGGATACCACTAAGTTTTTTTGTTTTTTTAAATCTATTACTTAATCACAATTGTTATGCTTAAAGAGATTTCGCGCGATTTGATTCGCGGTTATTTGGACGATGTGGGCGTGTCCACGCGGATTGATGATGATGGTGACATCTTTACCTTGCTCAGGGCTGATGAGAATTTCAACCACGATGTTGCTGTGTTTTTCAACGTGAACGGTAACTGGCTTTGGATTTTTGGCCAAGCTCACAATCTCACTGTGGAAGAGAGCGACAAGACCCGTGTGCTTAAGATTTTGAACGAGCACAACCGCAAGGCGAAGATTGTGAATGGTTACATGATGAAAGAAACTATCCGCTTCGAGCACTGCTACTTGCTCGACGAGGAGGTTTCGGAGGCTTACATCAAGGAGAACTGCCTGCGCATGACGGTTTCCGCCATCTGGCACTCCTTCTGCGACTTCGGTAAGGCTTTTGGCTAAGAAGCGCAAACGAATGTCCCCGTAAATCACGTTGAGGGGGCTGGACATTTGAGCCGGGAATGTGCTGTGAAGCACGTTCCCGGCTCTTGGTGTGATGCCGGCCGCGAAAAAAGGCCGCAGCCGCGTGAACAGCTAAAGGCTATTGAAGCAGGATGTTAATCAGGGCGTTCACATCGTCGATGTCGATGATGCCGTCGAAGTTGACATCACCGGCTATGCCGGTGTATTCGTCAGCGATGGCATAGTCAAGGATGATGTTAATCAGTGCATTGACATCTTCAATGTCAACCTCGCCATCGAAGTTGACATCACCCCCAGCCGGCATCCAGCAATCGCCGGGGAAGTCGAATTGCCCTTGAGTTTTGGCTCCCTCGCCGATGACCTTGAAATAGGCGCGGAAAGGCTGCACCACAGAGCTGCGCATCAGCGTCGCATACGACCCCTCGCCGACGAAGATGCCGTGTAGCCTCACGGGTACATACACGCCGGCCATGAGGTAGATGTCACCGCTGATTTCAGTCTCGGGTTCTGGCTGGAGCTGTACGTTAGCGGCTCGCCAGGTGATGAGTTTGTTCTTCGCGGTGCGTGCAGCGGCGATAAGGTACGGCACGTTGGCCTCCATCGCGGTGACGCACTCAAAGGTGGGTAGGCCGTTGTTATCGCCGGCCAAGCACTCCACCCACAGCTGGCCGCTGTCGCTGTCGTCGGCATCGCACAAGGTGAGCGTTTTGCCATTGGCGGTAATGGCTTCGGGGGTGAAAGGCAGCACGATGGTGCTCCAAGCGGTGTTCTCGCTTGGCCTCCTCGACCTTGCGAACGTGCGCTCGTAGGTGGCCTCGGCCGCCGTGAAGCATTGCGGGGTGTAATAGGGGAAGCCATCGCGCAGGGCGATGCTGCCGGCATGGTCGCCGCAAACCACATTGCAATTCTCCAGACCGGGAGGCACTGGCTCATTGGCGCCAATCAGGTAGATGGTGTTTGGGTTGGCGTTTGGCTTGACTTGTGTGATGTCAAGCCCTTCGAGGCGTGCGGCCAGGGCCTCATCGGGAATGGCAATGTTGCCCGAAGCAGGTACGCCCACGCCGGGGCCAGGACTGGTCCACACCACGAGGCCGCGACGGATGTCGCAGCTAACCATGTACCCGGGCTCGACAAGATTCACCAGCTCGCCATTTTCGTCGCGACCGCAAAGGGTCATTGCATAGGTGCGACCAAAGGCAAGGTTGTCAAAGTCGAAACGGAACGACGCGGCTTCGCCGGGACCCAGCCTGAATTCGCTTTGGCTCTCGGCCACCATGTCGCCGACAGTGACTTGACCCTGCTCGTCCTTGGCGGCAAGGAATAGCTGGGCGATAACAGGCTCATTGAACTCGGTTGTTGTGCTGGTGTTGGTCGCATCGGCACGGAAACATGCGTGGCTGTTGTAGATTACCCCGTCGATGGCTTCCTCGGCAGTGATGACCACGCTCAGGCCACCGGCACTCGCAATGGGCGACACGCTCGAAGCCGTTGCGCTCAAGGCTACGGCCAAAGCTGTGAGAATGAAAATGAACGACAATCTTCTCATAATTAATCTTCTAATAAAGCCGGATTTTTACATTGATGCTGCAAAGATAAAGTATCTGACGTTTTTGTGCAAGCATAAAGGAAACTTTTTTGTTGGCTCTCTAACTTTTTTGGGAATGCTCATAAGAAAAACCGGGGTCGCTTCAGGAAAGCAGCCCCGGTTTTAGATGTTCCGGTGAGGGGTGTTACTGGGCAAGTATCATATTGATGAGTGCGTTGATGTCCTCAACATCGATGGTGCCGTCACCGTTCACATCGGCATCGCCGGCAACATCGCCGTTGTTCACAACATCCAAGATTATGTTAATAATCAAGTTGATGTCGTCGATATCTACAGCGTTATCGCCGTTGACGTCGCCTGGTTCGCCGGGTTGTACCACCTCGATTTCCTCGATGTTCAGGAACTTGCTCCAGTTTGCGTCGGCCTGGTAGGCGGCCTTGCTGCCGCGTGGCACAAAGAGCGTGGCTGCATTGTACACGTCCTCGTCAAACACGCCGCCGTAGGGTGGCACGGGGTTGAGCGATGTCACCTTTATAATGGCCGGGCAACTGAGGAATGCCTGCTCCTTGATACTGTCGAGGCGTGCGCCAAGCGTGACTTCCTCCAACACGGGGTTGGTGGCAAAGGCATTCGCAGCAATGTACTTGAGGTTGTTGCCGGTGACCACACTTTTCACCCGGGCATAGCGCACGGCCTGCTCGCCGATAGTTTGGACGGTAGCGGGAACGGTGAGCACGGAGTCGGGTTTGCCGCAAGGCACAGCCAAGAGCTCGGTGAGTGCCTTGTCGTAGAGGCAACCGTCCACTGCGGTATAGAACTCGTTGCTCTCCTCCACCTGGATTTCAGGAAGTGCGTAGGTGCCCACGGCGATACCGAGACCAATGCTGCTTGTGCTGCTGGGAATCACCAACTCCGGCAGTTTCGAGCAGTTGAAGAAAGTGAGGCCGTCGAGGGTGGTGAGGCTTTCGGGAAGGGATAGCGTGGTGAGTGCCTCGCAGCCGAAGAAGGCTGCTTTTCCGATACGCTCCACATGGTTCATCGACACCGAAGCCAGTGAGCTGCAACTCTGGAAGGCGAAGTCACCCAGGTATTTCACGTTCTTGAGGTCGATGCTGGTGATGGCCAACATGCCAAAGGCGCGTTCGCCAACGTATTCGAGCGCGTCGTTGACGGTGACGCTGGTGAGGTTGGGAGCGTAGGAGAATGAGTTGTAACCGATGCTCTTGAGCGTGCTGGGGAATTTCACACTGTTGATGCCGCTGTAGTTGAAGGCATAATCACCAATGGATTCCAGGCCTTCGGGCAAGGTGATGCTCCGCAGCGCGTCGCTGTCGAAGAAGCAATAGTCGGGAATCTCGGTTTGACCGCCTCCGAGCGTCACGCTGGTGAGGTTGAACTCACAAGCACCAAAACTTCCTTTACCCAACTGGCAGCCGTAGGGGATGCTGATGGAGGTGAGTTCCAGGCACTCGTAGAAGGCATAGTTGCCAATCCTGGTCATTCCATTGTGGAAAGTGATGTTGCGCAGGTTCTCATGTTTCTGGAAAGCGTAGTCGCCGATTTCGGTGATGAAACTGGGCACTGTATACCGGCTGATGGCCTGTGAGCCACCCCACCAGGAGCTGGTTCCTTTCCCACCGGGGAAGAACGCCAGCACGGTTTTGTCCTTGCTGACCAGCACGCCCGCCGAGTTGCTGTCGTCGCCGGAGGTGAGTACGGTGAGCAGGGGGTTGTTGGCCGAGCACTTGAACTCTTTCAACTTGTTGCATGAGAATGTGCCGAGGCCCAGGTTGACCAGCCCGGCACCGATGGTGACCGAGTTGCCGCTCACCTCGCGGAATGCCCAGTCGGCCAAGTAGGTGTAGGAGTCGGGTATGATGAGGTCGCTCGACAATGTGGCTTCCTGCATGGCGCGCTCGCCCACACCCACCACCGTGTAGGTGGTGCCGTTGTAGGTGACCGCCTCGGGCAATGTGCCGCTGATGTTGGTGTACTTGGTGTACTTGTTGCCGCTGATGGGACGCTGGATTTCGACTTTTGCTCCAGCGGCATCGACAACGTTGTAGAAATAGGTGCCCGACTGGAAAATCTGGGTGCTGCCAGCCAGGCAAGCCAGGGCGGCAAAACCGAGGAATGGTAGTCTCAATTTCATAGTGAAAAGATTAGTGAGATTATGGATTTTGGAAAAACCGGCCGGCACACACATGGTGGCCGACCGGACGTTAAATTATTGGGCAAGGATTATATTAATCAGCTCGTTCACGTCACCGATATCGGTCACGCCGTCGCCGTTAACATCGCTGTTGCCGTCAAGCTGGTCAGCCGAGATGTTATCAAGAATGAGATTGATGATCAGGTTTACATCCTCCACATCCACAGTGCTGTCGCCGTTCAGGTCGCCGGGCGTTCCGGGAATCTCCACCTCGATTTCCTCGATAGTGGCAAATTTGCCCCAAGTTTCATGTGCCAGATAGGCATCTTTTGAGCCCATGGGTACATAAAGCGTGGCTGCCGTAAAGACGGCTTCGGAAAACACACTTTCAGCGCAAGTGGGCGGCACCCCGTTCAGGCTGGTGACTTTCTTGAGGGCTGTGCATCCTGCAAAAACGCTTTCGCCAATGCTGTCGCAGGCAGCACCGAGCAGGATTTCCTCGAGCGAGGCACACTCGCTGAAAGCCGATTTAATCCACGTCTTCACGCCTGGGGCGTTGAGCTTGGTGATGTTGCACCAGTGTCCCGCTTGCTCAGCCACTGTGGTGACCGAGGCGGGCAGGTAGAGTTCGGTGGGTTCCCATCCACCGGGAATCGCCACCAGGGTGGTGAGTGCCTTGTCGTAGAGCACGCCATCGATGGTGGTGAAGTAATTGCTGCCTTCGGCCACTTTGATTTCCTTGAGTGCCGTGGCTCCGGCTGCTGTGCCGCCGCCAATGTACTGCACGCTGGCGGGGATGGTCAGCTCGTTAAGTGCCCGGCACATCATAAAGGTGACGGGATCCATATACACCAGTGTTTCAGGGAAATCAATTTTGGTGATTTTGCTGCACTGATAGAACGGTGCGCGGCCCAAGTAGGTGATATGGTCAAGCTTGACATTCGTCAGGTTGGAGCAACCGTTGAACGCCAGTTTGTCAACAATTTCCACCTTGTTGAGGTCGATGTTCACCAGCGCATCACAAGAGGCGAAGCACTGCGGTCCCACATAACGGCACTTGTCGTTGAAATTGACTGTCGACAATCGAAAGCAGTTGGAGAATGCGCCCATGTCGAGTATCAGCATATTCTCGGGCAAGGTAACCGAAGTGATATTCTCCAAGTAGCACAATGCATATTGTCCGATGCGCTCGAGTGTGGAAGGCAGCTGCAGGCTGGTGCAGTTCTCGGCATCGAAGAAGCAGTAGTCGGGAATCTCGGTAACACCTTCATGCAAGATGATGGTGCTCAAGTTGGTCTCGCACGCCGCAAAGGCAGCATAGCTCAACTTGGCGTTTCCGGGAATCTCCACGCGGGTCATCTCCAGGCACTCGTAGCAGGCGTATTCGCCGATGTCTTCCACTGCGTCGTGGAACACGACACGTTTCAGGTGCGGTGCGCCGTGGAAGGCATGAGGCGCGATGTGCTTGACAATGGAGGGCACATTGTAGGTCGAGACGTAACTGCCGTTGACTTTCTTTCCTCCGGGGAAAGCGACTACGGTCTGCTTGTCCTTGGTGGCGAGCACACCGCCCACCCAGGTTTCGCCCTCGGGCAAATCGCGGGAGTAGATGAGCGAATATTTCGGATTGTTCTCGTTGCAAAGCAGGTTGTTAAGCTCGTTGTAGGCAAATGCGCCCACACCCAGTGAATCGGTGTTCTCGCTGAGCATAACCGCCACACCATAGGCACTGTGGAAAGCCCACGGGCCAATGTAACGATAGGTTGACGGCAGAACGAGCATACTTGCGATTTCGGCATGTTGGAATGCACGCTCACCGATGCCCACCACTGAGTAGGTCTTTCCGCCGTAGGTCACACTCGACGGCACATCCACCACATCCTTGTAGCCACCGTCTTCGCTGATGTCGGCAGGAGGGGCAATTTCCACCTCATTGTCGCCAACAATGTTGTAATTGAATTTTCCAGAAGTGAAGGCCGAGGCGCATATAGCCAAAACCACAGCCAAACCGGAAAGCAAAAATCTTTGATTCATAGGTTAATAAAGTAAAGCTTGTGATGATATGGCGAATTAATTGGTGGGTGATTGGCAACGATGCTGTCAATCCCCCACCATCATTTTTCACTGTGCAAGAATCAGGTTGATGATTTCGTTCACATCGGCAATGTCGGTGGCACCGTCGCCATTGACATCGGTGTTGCCGGCCAACTGGTCGGCCGAGATGCTCTCGAGGATGAGGTTGATGATGGCGTTGACGTCCTCCACATCCACGCTGCCATCGCCGTTCAGGTCGCCGGGTACGTCAGGCTCGTCGCCGCCAATGCCCTCGATGTGGGCGAATTTGCCCCAGTTCGCATGACCTTGGTAGCCCTCGATGGCGGTTTGCGGAACGTAAAGCGTGGCTGCGGTGTAGACAGCCTCGTCAAATGCTCCGCCTGCGGGCGGCATCCTGTTCAGGCTGGTAACCTTGACGATGGCCGGGCAGTTGCCAAACGCGTATGCGTTGATGCTGTCGCAGGCGGCTCCAAAAGTCACCTCGGCCAGTTTGGAGCTTTCGCCGAAAGCCGTCTGGCTGACAACCTTAACGTTGCCGGTGTTGAGCTTGGTCAGGTTAGTCCATCGGCCGGCTTGCTCGCCAATGATTTCCACGCTGGCGGGTACGGTAAAGACTGAGTCTTGCATCGAGCCGGGCAGCGACACCAGGCGTTTCATGTCCTTGGTGTAAAGCACGCCGTCCTGCACCACATAGTTGGTGTTGCCATCGGCAAGCTGTATGGCAGTGAGTGCGGTGGCGCCACAGGCAAATCCGTCACCCACCACCTGCACGCCGGCGGGTATTACGGCGTTGGTAAGCGAGCGGCACTTCATAAAGGCGACAGGGCCAATTTCTCGCAACGTCTCGGGGAATGTCACGCTTTCCAATGCCGAGCAGTTGTAGAACGATGCACGGTCAACAACCTGCAAGCCTGCTGCCGTTACCGTCTTCAGGGCCGTGCAGCTGTTGAATGCGGTGGAACCCAGGTATTGCACGTTTTTCAAGTCAAACGTGGTGAGTGAAGTGCAGTTCATAAAGCAGTTCGAGCCGAGGAACACACACTTGTCGTTCACGTTCACGGTGGCAAGCTTGGTGCAGTTGGAGAATGCCTGCGGGTCGCAAGCGAGCAGGTTTTCGGGCAAAGTCAACTCAGTGAGGTTGGCGCAGTGGCTGAAAGCTCCCTCGCCAATCAGTTCGAGCGTGCTGGGCAGCTGCAGGTCGGTGAGCGGGTCGGCATCGAAGAAGCAGTAACCCGGGATTTCGGTCACACCCTCGTGCAAGATGATTTGCTGCAGGGTGAACTCGATGGCGGCAAACGAGCCGTAACTCAGCCGGGTGTTGCCGGGAATCTCCACCGAGGTCATGTTCTCACAGCCGTAGAAGGCATACTCGCCGATGTCCTCCACGCCGTCGTGGAAATAGACTTTTTTCAGGATGGGGTTGCGGTTGAACGCGTGGTTGGCAATGTGTTTGATGCGCCGGGGCACGGTATAGGTGTAAATGTAGGTGTTCCCGTCCTTCTTGTTGCCCGGGAAGGCGATGATGGTCTCCTTGGCCTTGTCGGCAAGCACACCGCCCACCCAAGTCTCATCCTCGTCCACATCGCCGGGATAGATGAGCGAATACTTGGGATTGTTGAGGTCGCAGAGGAAGTTCCCGAACTTGTTGCCGGCAAAGGCACCAAGAGCGATGGAGTCGACGTTGGCACCGATTTTCACACTTGCTCCATAGGCCTGGAAGAAGGCCCATGGCCCCACATAGCGATAGGTGTTTGGCATGACGGCACCTATCACCTCGGCATACTGGAAAGCACGCTCGCCGATACCTACCACCGTGTAGGTGGTTCCGCCATAGGTCACAGTGGACGGGAACGAAGTCACGTCGGTGTAGGCACCGTCTTGGCTGGTGTCGGTGGGACGGGCGATTTCCACCTCGCCCTCGCCAACAATGCTGTAATTGAACTTGCCCGAGGTAAATGCCCCGGCACTCAAAACCACCGCAGTGGCTAATGTCATGATTGTAAGTCTCTTCATACAATAAAGTATTTAAGGTTCTACAGTAGGTTCGTAAGCCATTTGGCGAGCGTGTCAAGCAACGCTTGGCCTTACAGCTTGCAAAATTACAACATGATATTGAGAATGCCTAATATTTTATTCAAAAAACTGAAATTTTTTAAAAAATCGCAACTTCGTGAGCCGCATCTACGCATTAAGTAGCTCTTTGAGAAGTGTTAAAATTTGTTTATTCTTCTCATTGGAAGCACAATTAGCTGTAAATTTGCTGTTCCAATCTTTCGGAGTTATGAAACGAGGAAAACACATCTGCGAGACGTTGAAAGGTATCCGTGCCGACATTGCGCGGGCCAACGAGATTGACTATCACCCCGCCGAGTGCACGCACGAGGGCGACTGCGCGGGCACGTGTCCCGCATGCGAAAGCGAAATGCGGTGGCTCGAGCGCCATTTACGCCTGCGGCAGCACCTGGGCAAGGCAGTGACCATTGCCGGGCTGAGCCTCGGTGCCGGGGCTTTGCTCAGTTCCTGCAACCTGATTGGAAACCACACAGCGGGAAAAGCGGAGGTGCTTGAAGGCGCTGTGTCTAACCCCAACAATGTGGACAGCACCGAAATCGAACCCCTCGCTGGCGATGTGGTGATGCCCGACAGCCTCGAGCCGTACGAGGTGGGGCAGGGCGACACGGACACGCTTGCCAACCCGCCCCAGGAGAAGCCACAGAAACCGCCTCGGCAAACTGCGGGATTGGTGCGCCCCCACAAACCAAAGCCCGACAAGGACGGAGAAAAGCCGGAGTAATAATGGACGATTTCAATGGGTTGCCGCCGACGGCTCCACTCATCGGCATTGTGCGCCACCGGCTGGCCACCGACGGCCAGGGAGTGACCACACTGGTGGCCTTCCACGGCTGTACGTTGCGTTGCCGGTATTGCTTGAACGCGCAGTGCCTTGACCCAGCCAAGGTGTGGCGCACCGTCACGCCACAGGAATTGCTCGACGAGGTGGCCATCGACAATCTATATTTCCTGGCCACGGGTGGCGGTGTCACCTTCGGCGGCGGCGAACCCTTGCTGCGAAGTGCGTTCATTGCCGAGTTTGCCCGCCTGATGCCCCGGCAGTGGCGCATCACCATGGAAACCGCGCTCAATGTGGAGCGAAGTCATTTGGAACAGGTGGTGGATTGTGTGAACGACTACATCATCGACATCAAGGACACACATCCCGACGTTTACCGTGCCTATACCACCCGCGAGGTGGCACTCGCCCTCGACAACCTGCGCTGGCTGCTCGACCGTGGAGCCGATATGGCCCACCGCATCGTGGTGCGGTTGCCGCTCATTCCCGAACACAATACCCCCGACCACGTGGCCGCCAGCCGCAATCGCCTTCAGGCCATGGGTGTGACCCAGTTTGATGAGTTCACCTATTCTATAAGGTGATTCGCAATAGGTAGATTGATGAAATGTTATTGAATGCCCAACAGGCGGTGTGTTTGCAGTGAGAGCCGCCATTGCGGGTGAGCCATCACGGCCGCCACGGTGGCAACCACGTTGGCTTGGCGTTGTCGCTCATCATTGCAGTAACAGGGTTGCAGGAAACGGTGGTGTGCGCCGATGGTGTCGTACTTCGACAGGTCCTGGCCAGTGTACACCACCTTGAGCTCGTCGCACTCGCGCAGCACGCACGGCTGCACATCACCGCCGGGAAAACCGCCCTTGGGCGATAGCGTCACCCAGTCGATGCCCGGCGGCAATGGTCGTGTGCCGTTGGTTTCGATGGCGATGCGCTTGCCGGTCAATGTTTTAAGTGCCTTGACCAGCTCGGCATCCACCCACAGTGCCGGCTCGCCGCCGGTGAGCACCAGCAGCGGAGCCGTGGGGTAACGGTTCACTTCGGCAACAATTTGTGGCAGCGACATCATGGTGTGCGGCTCATGCCGTGTGTCGCAAAACGCGCACCGCAGGTTGCAGCCACTCAACCGCACAAACACGCTCGCCGTGCCCGTGTAGAAACCCTCGCCCTGCAGCGAGTGGAAGATTTCGTTGACGGGGTACACCTCACGCTTTTGCTTTCTTGGAATCGGTGATGAAGGCCACACACACAGCCCCCACAATAAGCAGGATGCCGGCCAGCAGGAGCATGTTTCCCTGGAAGTCGCCCATGGCCTTGAGCAGCACACCACCCAGGAGGGCCGCCACAATCTGCGGGATGCATATCGTGCAGTTGAACAGTCCCAGGAAAGTACCCATATACTTGCTGCCCTCCAGTGCGTTGGTCACCAGCGTGAACGGCATGGCGAGCATCGCGGCCCATGCGAAACCGATGAGGAAATAGGGCACAAAGAGCAGATACTGGTTTTGGCAGTATGGCACCATGGCGAAGCCGATACCGCCAATCACCAGCGACAAGGCATAGGCCACCTTGATGTTATTGAAACGCGGCAGCATCAGTGCCCACAGTACGCTGCCGATGGCTTGCACGGCGAATAGGATACCCACCCAGTCGCCGGCACTCTGATATGCCTTGGTGGCCGCATGGTTCGGGTCGGTCATGTCCACGCCAAAGGCTGTGTCGGCTATCGAGCCGTTGGTGTAGG
Organism: Muribaculaceae bacterium; assembly: GCA_017443765.1. Lineage (GTDB taxonomy): Bacteria > Bacteroidota > Bacteroidia > Bacteroidales > Muribaculaceae > Sodaliphilus. Next base: position 22,951 of record JAFSYB010000064.1, read on the forward strand.
TCCACATATACATGAACGCGGCCCAGCAGAAAAACTGCACCACACCCACCTGCAGAAACACATTCAACGCCTTGTTCTTGCTGCCGCCGGCAGCCACTTCAGCCTTGTGCTCGGCCTGCGCAGCCTGTTGGAAGGCGGCCATCTGCTCGGGGGGGTACTCTTTCACGTTGGCCATGGTGTAGAGCACGCACAGGATAAGAATCGCTGCTCCCACATAGAACGACCACTTTACCGAATCGGGAATGATGCCCGGGGCGGCAACGCTGGCGATGCCAAAGGCGGTGAACAGGAAGGGGAACACATAGCCTGCCAGCGAACCCGCGTTGCACAGGAAACTCTGAATGCTGTAAGCCTTGGCTTTCTGACTCTCGTTCACCATGTCGCCCACCATCATTTTAAACGGTTGCATGGCCATATTAATGCTCGTGTCGAGGAACATGAGCGAGAGCAGACCAAATGTCATCGCGCTCATGATGGTGAATTGCAGGTTGCCGGCGTTAGGCAGTAGGCACATCACCAGCACGGCAACAGCCGCACCTACAAACAAATAGGGGATGCGGCGGCCGAAACGCGTCCATGTCTTGTCGCTGAAAAATCCCACCAACGGCTGAACCACCATGCCCATGAGCGGGGGCAGAATCCAAAAGTAACTCAGGTCGTGTGGGTCGGCACCCAAGGTGGCAAAGATGCGGCTAATGTTGGCACTCTGAAGGGCATACGCAATTTGGACGCCGAAAAAGCCGAAGCTAATGTTCCAAAGCTTGGTGAAACTCAGGTTTGGTTTGGTCTTTAGCATTGTATCGTAAGTTTTAAAATTAGTTTCGCACTCAAATTTGCAAATATACAAAATAATTGTTCCTTATTGCGTCATCTTGTGCGCATTTGCAAAAAAAAGCCGGTGCAAACGTTTGCGCTACCCGAAAATCGTGCGCAATATTTTGCCATCTGCGCAATTGTTTGTACATTTGCACTTGAATAATTTAACACCCCCAACGTCATGACGATTGCAAATCCCATCTACGACACCGTGTTCAAGTACCTCATGGAGGACGAGCGCATTGCTCGCACCATCCTCTCGGCCCTGCTCAAGAAGGACGTGGTGGCCGTGGAGATGCGGCCTCACGAGTACACCAGCGGCGAGAAGGACATGCTCACGATGCTTCGCATCGACTTCGGAGCCACCGTCCGTGACGACGACGGCCGCGAG
>JAFSYB010000065.1 GCA_017443765.1 Muribaculaceae bacterium
ACGACAAGGCGAAAACTCTCCGCTGAAAAATTCTGAAATCAATTCTGATAAATTTGCTGCGCTGCGCTTGCCCTTCGGGCTCCCGTTCGGTCGCGAGCACTTCGTGGTTCCGCCCGCAGGGCGCGACTACTTACTGCAGTTGGCCCTCTTCGAGGCCCTGCCGCTGGAGGCGTTGCTCACCCCACGCCACACATCTTCGATGTATGCGCCGTGGGGTTTGTTTCACTTTGAGGCCCACGGCCTCATGCAGACCTACGGCCTGCGGTCCACCGGGTGGGCACACCCTGCGACCTGCGGTTCACCGGACGTGCGCACCCTACGGTTCACCGGACGTGCGCACCCTACGGTTCACCGGACGTGCGGGCGGCTTTGACGTAGACTGCCCCCGGTGGTGGATTTAGCGTGGTGTTCCTCGCCGAGGAACACCACCATACATTGCCCACATCCCCACCATTCAGTCGCTGCACTCCTGTCATGGTGGGGTTTTCACAGTGGTTATCGCCTGTCGGCGATGGGGCGGCCTACTCAAGATTTCACACAGGGTTTTGCAGGTGCCCCGAATTTAAGTGTGGTGCGTCAGAGCATGGCCTCGAGGGTGTCGAGTGCTGCGCTTAGTCCGTCGGGGTTCTTGCCGCCGGCCTGGGCGAATCCCGGCTGTCCGCCGCCGCCACCCTGAATCAGCTTGGCCGCCTCGCGCACCATCTGGCCGGCGTTGTGACCAGCTTTCACCAGGTCGTCGGTGAGCATGACGGTGAGCATGGGACGCCCCTCGTGCTGGGTGGCTGCAATCAGGGCCGCGTGGCTCAAGCCCTCGGCACGCAGTGCGGTGGCCACGCCCTTCACCACATCGGGAAGCACGGGGCCTGAGAAACGCATCACGCTCACGCCATGCTCGTTGAGCCGGGCATCACGCTTGAGCGTGTCCTTGAGGCTGCCGACGCGTTCCTGAACAAACGACTCGGCCTGCTTGCGCAGCGAGGCGTTCTCGGCAATCGATTTCTTGAGTGCCACAAGCGCGTCGGGGGCATTGTTTAGCAGCGACTTGATTTCGAGCATGGTGTCCTGGATCGTGTCGAGCATGGTTTCCACGCCCTCGCCGGTCAACGCCTCGATGCGGCGAATGCCGGCGGCGATGCTGCTCTCGTTCACAATCTTGATCATGCCGATGGCGCCGGTGTTGGGCACATGGGTGCCACCGCACAGCTCCACCGACTCGTCGTACTTGATGACACGAACACGGTCGCCGTATTTCTCGCCGAAGAGAGCCATGGCACCCATCTTGCGTGCCTCGTCGATGGGCACATCGCGTCGCTCGTCGCGCACGGTGGCGCGGCGCACCAGGGCATTGGCCACGTGCTCCACCTGGCGCAGTTCTTCGGGTGTCACCTTGCGGAAGTGCGAGAAGTCGAAGCGCAGCATCTTGGCATCCACGTAGCTGCCCTTTTGCTCCACATGGGTGCCGAGCACCTGTCGCAGGGCGGCATGAAGCAGGTGGGTGGCGGTGTGGTTGCACTCGATGGCCCGGCGTGCGGCCACGTCGATAGCGGCATGGACGGGTGCCGAGGGGTCGCCGGGCAGCTGCTTGGTGATGTGCACGGGCAGGTTGTTCTCGCGCTTGGTGTCGACCACTTCAATTGTCTCGCCGGCCACGGTGAGAGTGCCGCGGTCGCCCACCTGGCCGCCCATCTCGGCATAGAACGGCGTGCGGGCAAGCACAAGCTGGAAGAACTCACCGCCCTTCTGCTTCACCTTGCGGTAGCGCAGCAGCTGGGTGTCGCACTCGGTGAGGTCGTAGCCCACAAATTCGGTCACTCCCTCGCGCAGCTCCACCCAGTCGGTGGCCTCGACAGCGGCAGCGTTGCGGGCGCGCTCTTTTTGCTTCTGCATCTCGACATTGAAGTCGGCCTCGTTCACGGTCATGCCGTTCTCCCTGAGGATGAGCTGGGTGAGGTCGAGCGGGAAGCCGTAGGTGTCGTAGAGGACAAACGCCTCGCGCCCCTCAATCTCGTTCTTGCCGGCCTTGCGGGCGTCGGCAATCACGCGGTCGATGAGCTTCATGCCGGTTTCCAGCGTGCGCAGGAAGGCGTCCTCCTCCTCCTTGGTGACGTGCTTGATGAGGTCGGCCTGTGCCTTGATTTCGGGATAGGCATCACCCATGCCGTCGATGAGGGTGTCGACGAGGCGGTACATGAATGCCTCCTTCAGGCCCAGGAATGTGTAGCCGTAACGCACGGCGCGGCGCAGGATTCGGCGAATCACATAGCCCGCCTTGGCATTGCCGGGCAGCTGGCCGTCGGCAATGCTGAAGGCGATGGTGCGCACATGGTCGGCAATCACGCGCATGGCCACATCGGTGTCGTGAGCCTCGCCGTAGCACTTGTCGGCAATCTCGCCTATTTTGGTGATGAGCGGCTGGAACACGTCGGTGTCGTAGTTCGAGTGCTTGCCCTGCAGGGCCATGCACAGGCGCTCGAAGCCCATGCCCGTATCGATGACGTTGAACGGCAGCGGCTCCAAGGAGCCATCAGCCTTGCGGTTATATTGCATAAACACGAGGTTCCAAATCTCGATCACCAGCGGGTTGTCCTTGTTCACCAGCTGTGCACCTGGCACAGCGGCTTTCTCGCTGTCGGGGCGCAGGTCGATGTGAATCTCGCTGCACGGGCCGCAGGGGCCGGTCTCGCCCATCTCCCAGAAGTTGTCCTTTCGGTTGCCGTTGATGATGTGGTCGGCAGGCAGGAATCGCTCCCAATATCCGGCGGCCTCGTTGTCGCGCTCGAGCCCCTCGGGGGCATAGCCCTCGAACACCGTGGCGTAGAGAATCTTGGGGTCCAGCCCCATCACATCGACCAGGAACTCCCAGCACATTTCAATCGCACCCTGCTTGAAGTAGTCGCCAAACGACCAGTTGCCCAGCATCTCAAACATCGTGTGGTGATAGGTGTCGTGGCCCACCTCCTCGAGGTCGTTGTGCTTGCCGCTCACGCGCAGACACTTTTGCGAATCGGCCACGCGAGGCCACTGCACAGGCTTGTTGCCCAAAATGATGTCCTTGAACTGGTTCATGCCCGCGTTGGTGAACATGAGCGTGGGGTCGTCCTTAATCACCATCGGGGCCGACGGCACGATGTGGTGGTTCTTGCTCTCGAAATAGCGCTTGAACGCTTCGCGAATTTCTTTGGCTGTCTGCATATAGGTATGTGTCAATAATTCGTTTTTTTTGAAATAACCTGCAAAATTACGAAATAATGCACAAAGCGCAATAGCGAACGCGCAAATATTTAATAGGTGGGGGTAATAAAGTGGCTCGGTAACGTTTTGTGTGGGTCATTCGTACGCCATGCGAATTGCACGTATTGGGCGAATTAGACGACGACAAGCCTCAGGGTGTGCCTCAAAGAGGAACTTCGTGGCCAGGTATACCACGACATGATTGAGCACTCGAACTCCGAGTGAAACGTCTAAGGCTCACGTGATACCGACACTGCTGAAGTTCCTCTTCGAGGCACGACGATGGTGAGTGCCCGGGACCAAGCTGCGAGCCTCGTCGAGGCTCGCAGCTTGGTCTTTAACATGGAGCCGGGTCTTCGACCCGTCCGACCTCTTCGAGGTCATTGCCCGTCTATCACACTACCGCGCCGACACAGAAACACACGGACTTTTGCAGGTGTCCCCTAATTCGTGCAATTCGCATTGAGTTTGAATCACCCGCACCCTGCTTCACCG
>JAFSYB010000066.1 GCA_017443765.1 Muribaculaceae bacterium
CTCGCGGCCGTCGTCGTCACGGACGGTGGCTCCGAAGTCGATGCGAAGCATCGTGAGCATGTCCTTCTCGCCGCTGGTGTACTCGTGAGGCCGCATCTCCACGGCCACCACGTCCTTCTTGAGCAGGGCCGAGAGGATGGTACGAGCAATGCGCTCGTCCTCCATGAGGTACTTGAACACGGTGTCGTAGATGGGATTTGCAATCGTCATGACGTTGGGGGTGTTGATTTCGACCGCAAATTTACACACAATTAATCATACCACAAAATCAATCGAGGGGGAAAAACTATGCTGGGTAACAATTTACACTTAACCTTAACCATGGTAGGTTAGCCCAACTTTAACACCGAAAGATTTTTCAGCGTTAAAGTTGGGCAAGGCAATTAAGGCAAGCTTCATTGCGTTCAGTTTACGCAATTTTGAGGCTATGATTTAGCGGGTTTTTCCTCAAGATTCTGATTAATAGTGTGTTATTGTTCATGGGTTTGAGGTAAAAGAAGCTGGTCCGAGTCTAAATGCCGCTAAGACTATTCATTACATTTTTTGCAATTTATAGAACCTGCCTCAAAATTTCTTCCACAGTTGCTTTGCTGGCGATAAAATATGCAATACCTTTGTGCTGTTTATTATCGTCAATTCTCCGATGGACTACATCATTCATTCTCCAAAGCGTGTTGAGGTGGCTGTGTTGCTGCCCGGGTCGAAGAGCATTACTGCTCGGGCATTGCTGATTCGTGCGCTCACTCGCCAGCCGGGGCGGCTCTCGGGTGTGCCTGTGTGCGACGACACGCAGGCCATGCAACGCGGCCTGGCGGCTTGCAGCGGTACAGTGGACTTGGGTATGGCTGGCACGGCACTGCGCTTTCTCACGGCCTACCACGCCAGCCAGCCTGGCCATGTGGTCACGCTTGATGGCACATCGCGGCTGCGCGAGCGCCCCATGGCCGAACTGGTGCGGGCATTGCGCGCGCTGGGGGCACACATCGACTGTCCGGGCCGTGCCGATGCGCTGCCGCTGGTCGTTCATGGTTGTCGCCTGCACGGAGGCCGAGTGGTGATGCGCGGCGATGTGAGCTCGCAGTTCGTGTCGGCATTGATGATGATTGCCCCGGTGGTGGGCGGCCTGGAAATCGTGCTCGAGGGTGACGTGGTTTCGGCTCCCTACATCGACATGACACTGTGTGTGATGCGCCACCACGGCATCGAGGCCGCATGGCAGGGCAGCACAATCACTATTCCGGCGGGCGACTACTGCGCGGCCGACCTCGAGATTGAGGCCGACTGGAGCGCGGCCGCCTACTGGCTGTCGTTGCAAGTGCTGCTGCCCGAATCGCGCATTACCCTGCTGGGCTTGCGGCCCGACAGCTGGCAGGGCGACAGCCGCTTGCTCGCGGTCATGGAGCAAATGGGCATGACGGCACGATGGCTGCCGGGCGAAGCGCTCACGCTCGACATGAGCCGCACACCATGTTGCTGCTGCTCAACGTTTGCCGACCTCACCGGCACGCCCGATGTGGCTCCGCCGCTCATCACCACGCTGTGTTTGCTGGGACGGCCTTTCCGCATCACTGGCTTGCGCACGCTGCGCCACAAGGAGAGCGACCGCCGCGAGGTCCTGCGCACCGAGTTGCGCAAGCTGGGGTATGCACTCCAACTGGAGGGCGACGATGGCATGGCCTGGCATTTCGAGGCGTGCGTGCCGCAGCCTGCGCCGCGCCTCGATGCGCACGGCGACCACCGCATCGCCATGGCGATGGCCCTGGCGGCAACGCGCCACCCCGGCATCGTGGTGTGTGATGCCGGGGTGGTCGAGAAGAGCTATCCCTCTTTTTGGCAGCACCTGCGCCAGGCCGCATTCAACGTGGTGGCGGCTGGTGGCTAACAAGCCTCGTCACTGCTGGCGGCTGATGACCTCGTTGGTGAGGTTCTTGAGCAGGTTGTAGCGGATGATGCCGATGATGGGGTAGAAGAACGGCACGTCCTCCACCACGTCGCCAGGCTCGTAGCGGCCTTGCAGGAAAGCGTTGATGCCGGCCACCAGGTAGTTGGACACATCGTTGTCGAGCACGTTGCAGAACAAGGTGAACACGCTGTTGTCGATGCCGAACTCGTCTTTCGTCACCTTGTCGCACAAGTTGATGAAGAACTGGTTGAACTGCCTCACCTGCTCCACGAGCTGTGTGCGGCGTGTGGGGTCGTTCATGTCGCCAAAGGTGAGCTGACCGGCATCGTCGAGCATCGAGTAGCAATACTTCATCTCGTTCACGCGTCGCGGTGTGAACTGTGCGGTGTCGGCCTGGCGGTCGAGACGCTGGTTCTCGAGCTTGATGCCGCCCCGGCAGGTGATTTGCTTGGGGCACTCGGTCTCAATCTTGATTTCAAAGCGCTCGGTGTAGGTCTGGCCGTACACGCGCTCGATGATGGTCTGAGTGAGCTCGGTCACCTGGCCCAGACTGCCCACGATGTTCAAGATTTTCGAGCCAGTGCCGCTAAAATAGATTTGTTTGGGCATCACCATCTTGCGGGCGTGCATGGCACGGGCGATGTAGTAGATGATGGCGGCGTAGAAGTACAAGAACACGAGCTTGCGCTGGCCGTCGTTGCGCAGCAGCTGGTTGTAGCTGTACAGGTTGCGGTCAATCTCGCGCAGGTCGCGCAGCTCCTCCACGTTCTCAATCGAGAACAGGAAAGCGTTGATGTCCTCGCTGCGCTTGCCGCGCATGATGTCCTGCATGATGCTCGTGAGGTAGGCAATGTTGGTGGTGCGGTCGTTCTGGATGAGCTGGGCAAAGTAGCGGGTATAGTGCTGCAGCAGCGGGTTGGTGTCGGCATCGCGGTCGGCAAAGGCGTCGCCGAAGATGGCATTGCCGGCAAAGCGGAACGACGAGATGGCCACCGGCACGCTGCGCATGTGGTCCTCGGAGGGCTGGTAGATGACGGTGTCGCTGGTGCCGCCGCCAATGTCGATCGACACGTAGCTGGCCCCGGTGACATCGGCTCCCTTGTAGAAGTAAGCCGGAGCCACCGACTCCGGGTAGCATTGCAAGTGGTCGGGTGCGGCGCCGAGGTAGGTGCGGAAGAGTTCCTCCCAGGCGTCCTGCAACTTGCGGCGGTCGCTGCCACCCATGCTCACCGGGTAGAAATAGACCACGCTCACGTTGTTCAGGTCCACGTTCTCGAGCAGTGCCTTGGCCTTGATGAGCAGGGTGAGCTCGCGCAGGAACTCCTTGGCCAGCGAGGTGTCGCCCAGCCACTTCAGGCCGGTGGTGACCTCGTAGCCGTCGAAGAACTTGCGCTCGTACAGGAATGGGATGTTCACATCGTGGAACAGCCGCCGGCCGCCATCGTTGCCCGTGTTGCTGGCCAGTGCCGACCGCAAGGGGAAGCCATACACCTCGTCGATGTCGCGTGGCAGGAACTCGATGCGCTGCAACTGCTCAGCAATGTCGAGGCTGCCCGGACGCAGCAGCGAGGCCACCAGCACCTGTGCTGTGCCGTGGGCAAAGGTGAGCGGCTGGCTGGTTTGCCCGCGCTCGGCCCACTCCACATGGGTGTTGCTGGTGCCGAAATCCACGGCGAAAATCATCTCGCGCGCCGATGGCGCATAGGGTTGCCACAGCGGCAGGATGATGCCGGTGAACGTGCCCAGGTCGTTCTGCACGGTGGCCTCGGCATAGTCCCAGGTGCCGTTGATGTCGTAGTACTCGGTGGTATAGACGGCACGTGCGCGTTTCTTTTGGCTGACTTTCACCTGCGAGCTGTCGGCTCCGTCGCGCAGGAAACGTAGGCTTGCCGTGCCGTCGCCCAGCATGGTGAACAGCTGCACGGTGTAGTCGTCGTTGCGCTCGGTGCGCACAAAGGGGAACACCGCCGCGCTCATGATGGCGTCCACCACACGCCCGGTGCCTCGGCTCTCGTCGAAAGCCCAGGTGTAGTCGGCGGTGTGCACATAGCGGCGGGTGAGCTCGATGAAGCGTTTCTTGACCGGGATGCGCAGCGTGACGGTCACGCTGCCGTCGGCGCCCTCGTCAATATCGACCATGTTGCGTCCGGCCACGTGTCCCTTGAGGTCGTCGGCGCGGAACCAGCGGAAGAACTCCGGCTTGAGCGGCAGCAGGTAGCCGCGTGTGGGCGTGAGATCCTTGCCGCGCAGGTTGCCGTCGAAGAAATGGTCGCCGTCGATGGCGTTGCTCAAGCGGATGAGGTTCTCGGTGAGCAGGTCGGCGGTGGTGAGGAATGGGTACTGGATGCTGGTGTCGGGCAGCTTGCGCTGGTCGATGGGCACAGTGCCGGCAAGCACCTCGGTGGCGCTGTCCCACTCCTTGTCGATGTAGCGGTAATGGTCCACGCTGCCGTTGAAGCCCGAGCGCAGCACCAGCGGCATTGTCTTGCCGTCGGGCTGTGGTATGGTGGGCTGGATAACGAAGTCGCTGTCGGCGGCGCTGGTGCGTATGTCGGTCACGCGCTTGTGGAAGAACCGCGCACCCAGCACGCTCACGTCGGTAGCCCCGTCAAAGGGGTCGTAGCAGTGCTCAAGCATGTCGCGCACCACGGCGGCGCGCTCCTCGTCGAGGGCTACCGGGTTGGGCAGGGCCTGCGTGATGCGGTGGTGCAGCGCAGGCCGCTCGCGCTCGATATAGGGCAGGTTGTTCACCATATAGCCGTACACCATGCCCACCTTGCGGCGCAGCACCGGGTAGGCGTTGAAGAGCAGGAACAGGTAATAGACAAACTCCTCGTCGCGCTGCCACAGGGGGCGGTCGGTGGAGAACAGCGTCACACCCTGCTCCACCTTCACCGTGCTGATGGGCGCACTCACTGGGGCAGCCATCACCAGCGAGGCTGGCGACGTGCCGCCAATCACCTGGCTGCCGCATAGCAGCACGTACCAGTCGCGCAGGTCGTCGAAGTTGTACACCTTGTCGGCCTGGAGGAAGAGGCGCAGCGTTTCGCCGTAGAGGCGGTGGCGCGGGTTCTGCTCCAGTTGGGCAAGCTGCTCGTCGCGGTTCCAGCGCACGATGCGCACGTAGTCCTTGTGGTTTTCGTAGTCGAACAGGATTTGTGCCACGTCGAGGGCGTTCGACACCAGCCGCTCGTTCATCGCCGCCCCGCTCAACCGAGGGTTGCTCAGTGCGGCAAAGGCGTTCTTCACCAGGTCGAGTTGTGCAAACGGACTGGGAATCGCCGTGCGTGGGTTGCGCGACAGCCCGCCGTCGGGATCCTTGATTTGCTGAATCTCGTCGTCACCGTAGGGGTCAATCCCCACCCAGTCCTCCTCGCCGTTGCGCGAGGTCTTGTTGTTGTAGGAGAGTATGTTGCTCATTGTCGTGTTCGGGCTTTAAATACACAATATGGCGGCTCGGTGGGGCTGTGTTTGGCCAGACCGGCCGTTTTTTCCACCGCAAAGGTAATGCATTTATTTGGAATGGCAAAACATTATGGTGGGCGCTATAATTTGCTGAATAGTAATGAACGGTTAGCATAAACCGTGCCACACGACAAGTGGTTGGTTTGTTTGGTTTCAGCCGCTTGCGGTGGCCGGCTTCTTGCACTGTGGTGCCGCGCTCAGTACTGCTCGTTTTCGTTGGGGAAGTCGCCGCGCTTCACATCGCCGATGTAGTTTCCCACGCTGTCCACGATTTGCTCGCCCAGGTTGTTGTACAGCCGCAGGAACTTGGGCTTGAAGGCGGTGTTCAGGCCCAGCATGTCGTGCACCACGAGCACCTGGCCATCGGTGGCACTGCCGGCGCCGATGCCAATAGTGGGCACGTGGATGGCCTCGGTGACCTGGGCGGCCAGCACGGCGGGGATTTTCTCGAGCACCACGGCAAAGCAGCCCACTTCCTCCAGCACGCGGGCGTCGCTCATCAGGCGCAGCGCCTCGGCCTCGCCGGTGGCGCGGGTGGCGTAGGTGCCGAACTTGTTGATGCTCTGCGGCGTGAGGCCCAGATGCCCCATCACGGGTATGCCGGCGCGCAGTATCATTTCGATGGCACCGCGCATCTCGCGGCCACCCTCGAGCTTCACGCCGTCGGCCCCCGTCTCGCGCATGATGCGCACCGCGTTGCGCTGTGCCTCGATGGGGTCGCCCTGATAGGTGCCAAAGGGCATGTCAACAATCACCATCGCTCGCTTGGCCGCTCGGGCCACCGTGCGGCCGTACACAATCATGTCGTCGATGGTGATGGGTATGGTGGTTTGGTTGCCCTGCATCACGTTCGATGCACTGTCGCCAACCAGAATGATGTCGATGCCCGCCTGGTCAACCAGCGAGGCCATCGTGTAGTCGTAGGAGGTGAGCATCGCGATTTTCTCGCCAGCCTGCATCATGTCCTTGATGCGCTTGGTGGTCACCTTCTTGGGGTCGGTTACTGTGTAGGTGGACATAAGAAAGCAAGGATATAAGTGAGTAAGTAATAAGCGGTAAGTGGTAAGTATCTGATTGATAAGTTGTTGCTCCATTTGGAAACCAACAGCTGAAAATTAACATCTCCTGCGTTTCCAGATGTAGAACCAAATGAGGGCGATGGCTGCCACTGCCGGGGCCACTGCCCAGGCGAGCCATTGCGGCAGTGCCAGTGCCTGCGGCGACACCACGAGGAATGTCGTGCACACCATGGTCATCAGCACCGCTGGCACAAGGGTCACCACATAGGGCTTGCCCTTGAGTGTGAGCCACACCGTCACCGCCCACAGCGTGAACACGCTAAGCGTTTGGTTGGCCCAGCCAAAGTACTGCCACAGCACGTTGAAACCGTCGGGGTTGCCAATCTGCCACATCAGCAGGGCGAAGGCCGCCACAAACACAGGAATGCTCACCACGAGTCGCCGGGGAATCGACTGCTGGTCGATGTGCAGCGTCTCGGCCAGAATCAGTCGCACGCTGCGGAACGCCGTGTCGCCGCTTGTAATCGGGGCCGCCACCACGCCCAGCACCGCGAGCACGCCGCCTGTGATGCCCAGCCAGCCTGTGCACACCAGCTTCACCACCGCCGGGGCACCGAATTGCTGGATGAGCGTCTTTCCTTCGGGGTCGCCCACCTGCGCCAGGAACGCTTCGGCCTGCTCGGCGGGAACCACCTCGCGCCAACCGCCGGCGTAGATGAAGTAGCTCGACACGGTGGCCCATATCAGCGCTACCGCACCCTCGGTGATCATCGAGCCGTAGAACACGCGGCGACCCTGGCGCTCGCTGGTCATGCACCGCGCCATGAGCGGGCTTTGTGTGGCATGGAAGCCACTGATGGCTCCGCACGCGATGGTGATGAACAGGCAGGGGAACAACGGATTATTCTGCACGAATGTCGTCAATCCCATGGCGTCTTTGCCGCCCACCATCAGACTGCCGCGCCAGGCACTCATTTGGCCAATGTCCCACAGCTCGGGCAGCGACGGCCATTTCACCAGCAGTCCCACCATCAGCGCCAGTGCCATGAACAGCAGCGAGGCGGCGAACAGCGGGTACACCTTGCCGATGATTTTGTCAATCGGCAGCAGTGTGGCCACGATATAGTAGGCGATAATAATCACTATCCATAGTGTCATTGTGCCGCCGAAACTCTCCAGGATAATGGCCGGGCTATAGACAAACACCGCGCCCACCATCAGCATCAGCAGCACCACAAACACCAGCAGCACCCGCTGGGTGGCCTTGCCCAGGTACCGGCCCACCAGGGCTGGCAATCCCTCGCCGTTGTGGCGCAGCGAGAGCATGCCGCTCAGGTAATCGTGCGTGGCTCCGGCAAAAATGCTGCCCAGCACAATCCACAACAAGGCGGCCGGACCGAACCAGATGCCCATAATGGCACCGAAAATGGGACCCGTGCCCGCGATGTTCAGGAACTGAATCATGAACACTTTCCACATGGGCATCGACACGTAGTCCACACCGTCGGGGTGTTCCAGTGCCGGCGTTGTGCGGTCGTCGGGGTCAAACAGGCGCTCAATAATCGAGCCGTAGATGAAATAGCCGGCCACCAGTGCCAGCAGACTGATTAAGAATGAAATCATAATGATAAAGCGAGTCAGTGGTTTTGCTTGAAAAATTTGAGCATTGTCGCCACCTCATGCTTCATGCGGGGCACCTGCACCACGCGGTAGCCCTCCAGGGCAGGGTGCAGCACCACGAGATGCATGCGCGCAATGCGCAGGCCGTAGTTCTTTTCCAAAATGTGGCGGTACAGGTTCTGCTGCAGGCAGTAATGGGTAAAGGTGGTGTCGGTGAGGTGTTCCAGTCCATGCAGGCCGCTGGCAAACTTGTTCACTTGGGTGGGGTCAATCTTGTTGCTGCGTTTCCAGTCATATATCTCGTAAGTGCCATCATCGCGTGAACAGAGCAGGTCGATGGTGCCGGCAATGCCTGCCGCTGTGTCGAACACGCGCCACTCGGTGCGGAATGGGCGGTAGGTGGTTGCCCGGTCGAAGTCGCAGAAATACTGCCACTCGCAGCTCACGTCAACCTCTTCGCTCAAGTGAAGCCGTTTGCCCTCATAGCTTACTGTGCAACGCATCTGCCCGTCGAAGCGGTGGTTCAGGTAGTCTTCGATTTGCTTGTGGAGGAACGTGCCGGCTTGGCTCGCGAATGCCCCGGCGCACTGCCACCGCTCGCGCAGCAGCTCAGCCTCACTCTTGTCGCCGTTGCACTTCTTCAGGCTCCAGTACTCGGCGTCGAACTCTTTGAAGAACATTTTCACCACGTTGCTCACCGGTGTGAGTGTCCCAATGCTGTCCACGCTATAGGTGTGCGTGGCCTCGTCGAAGTGTATCAGCCTGTCTTGTGCGAATGTTGGTGATGAACCATCGAGGTTGCGATTTGTTGTTTCCATGCCTAATGACTTTTTTCACGGCGCAAAATTACGCAATAACGCCCAATGTGCAATGCGCAACCCTCAAAAAAATCCCTATTGCGCATTGCGCATTGTGCAATATTGTGTACCTTTGCGGCGATGTATAACAACACGCACTTGCAATGATGAAGAAACAACTGTTATTCTTGGCGGCAATGTCCGTCTTGATGATGTTGCTGTTTGGCTGCCAGTCGACGGGTACTGCCGGCAATGGCAACGACGCTGGCGGCGACAGCGCGGCCGCCGCTCCACACGACATGAAACAGCAAGAAATGGTAATGGAGCCTTTCGATGCGGTGGTCCTTGATGGCGCGGCCAATATCACCTATGACTCTGGCGGGGAGCATCGTGTGCGCATCGAAGCCCCGGGCGATGTGCTGAATCATGTGAATGTGTGGGTCGAGGACGGCGAGTTGCACGTGGGTGACCGCCCTGGGGCCGAAGGCGTTCGCTTCGACAGTGTGACGGTGCATGTGACTTCGCCCCAGCTCACGGTTGTGAGCCTGAACGGAGCGGGCAATTTCACGGCCAAGGCACGGCTTGCAGCCGACCAAATGCGCATTGCGCTTGCCGGGGCGGGCAACGTCTCGCTGGCCGCGCTCACCTGCCGCAGGCTCGTTGTGGAACTCTCGGGAGCCGGCAACGTGACCGTCGATGGCTTGACGACGAGCCTTGCCGAGACCACGCTCACTGGCGCGGGCAACGTGACGCTGAACGGAAAAGCCGACCGGCACGTGGAACGTGTTGACGGTCCGGGGCACATCGACATCTCGCACTTGGAAAGCACGGAATAGAACTCGCTAAAAGTGGTAAATCGGGCTTTCCCGTTTCCCTTTCGCTGGGTTTGCGTCAGCGATGTGGACCTGCAAGAAGAACCCTATGAAGCAAGGCAATAGTATTCTGCGCTCGCGTGTGGCGGCCGGCACGCTCAATGTGTTGCTGGCCATTGCTGTGATGATGCTCTCGCGTGTGGTGTTCTACTGCGAGAACTGGAGCACGTTTGCCCCGTGGCAGTCGTGGGCGCTGCTGTGGAGCGAGCTGCGTGGTGCGCTCACCTTCGACTTGAGCGCGGCACTCTATGTCAACGCGCTCTACCTGGTGCTGTTGCTGCTGCCGTGGCACGCCAAGGAACGCCCGGACTTCCATCGGGGGCTGCGCTGGCTGTTTGTCGTCACCAATGCTCTAGCCGTGGGCAGCAACCTGTGCGATGCGGTCTATTTCCAGTACACGGGACGTCGCACCACAGTCACGGTGCTTAGTGAGTTTGCCCACGAGGGCAACCTGGGCGGCATTCTTGGCAGCGAGCTACTGCGGCACTGGTATCTGGTGGTGGCTTTCGCAGCCCTTGTCTGGCTGCTGTGGCGTGGCTTTGTGATAGCCGACCACCACGTGCGTCCGCCGCGCTGGCGCTATTATGCCGGTCAGGTGCTTGCCTTGGTTGTGGCGGCACCGCTGGTCATTGTGGGCATTCGCGGCAGCGCCACCGCCGGCACACGCCCCATCACCGTGAGCAACGCCAACCAGTGGGTGAACCGCCCCGTTGAAGCCGCCCTGGTGCTCAACACGCCCTTCTCCATCATTCGCTCGATAGGCAAGAAACCCTTTGTCACCCCGCACTACATGACCCCGGCACAGATGCAGGCCACCTACACGCCGGTGCACCAACCCGCAGCAACCGACTCGCTGAGCCGCCCCGGTCGAAACGTGGTGATTCTCATTGTTGAGAGCATGGGCAAGGAATACATCGGCTCGATGAACCGCGACCTGGACGGAGGCCATTACCAGGGCTATATGCCGTTCATCGACTCGCTGGCGGCACGTTCGATGACGTTCCGCTACAGTTTCGCCAATGGTCGCAAGTCGATGGACGCCATGCCGAGCATCCTGGCCGGACTGCCCATGATGGTGGAAACCTTTTTCCTCACGCCGGCCTCGCTCAACCGCATCGAGGGCTTGCCCGCACTGCTCAAGCCGCAGGGCTACAGCAGCGCGTTTTTCCACGGCGGTCACAACATCTCGATGGGCTTCAGCGCCTTTGCGCACGCCATCGGCTTCGACCGCTACTACGGCCTCGACGAGTACTGCCAGTCGCCCAAATACCACGGCATGGACGACTTCGACGGCAAATGGGCCATCTGGGACGAGCCATTCCTGCAATACATGCTCGATGTGCTTGAGGCACAGCCGCAGCCGTTTGTCGTGGGCGCGTTCACCGCGTCGTCGCACCACCCATACCGTGTGCCAGACCAGTATGCCGATTCGCTGCGCGACGAGGGAGGCCAAGAGATTCACAAGTGTGTGCGCTACACCGACCTGGCTCTGCGCCGCTTCTTTGAGCGCGCCGCACAACAGCCCTGGTACCGCAACACCGTGTTTGTGCTTGTGGCCGACCACACCAACCAGACCTCGCACGCCCGCTACAAGACCGACCTGGGGCTGTACAGCGTGCCCATCATCTTGTTCACGCCCGACGGCACACTGCCCGCTGGCGAGCGCACCGACATCGTGGCCCAGCAGACCGACATCACACCCACCCTGTTGCACCTCGCAGGCTGCCGGCTGCCCTATGTTGCCTTTGGCAACGACCTGCTGGCCACGCCGCCCAGCCAATCGTGGGCATTCAACTACAACAATGGCATCTACCAATTGGTGCGCGGGCAGCTGCTCCTGCAATGGGATGGCGAGCGAACAACGGCACTCTATGACTATCGGGCCGACCCGCTGCTGCGCCACAACCTGCGCGGCACTCGTCGCGAGCAGGCCGAGATGGAACTCCAAATGAAGGCGCTCATCCAGCAGTATATGTGGCGCATGAACGAAAACCAGCTTTGCTGCGACCATGATTGAGCTGCAGGGCACGGGTAATTGTAAAAAAATGCAATTTGTGTGCGAGCTTCGCCCCCGATGAGCACGTAATTCGGAAATTATGCCTATATTTGCAGTCTATTTGTTAGTCGCGCATTTCGTGGGCCGCGGCTGCGACAACGTGTCAACGCCCACGATTCGATAATCAGATATTTTTTAGTTTTTATGGATAAGATTGCTTACGGAAAATTTGTTCAGCTGGCGTATGGGATATTTGTTGTCAGCGAAAAGGGCGATATCTCGGTGTATAAGTTCACCGCCGAACGCCCCGATTCCTTTGTCTTTGGCAACGACCTGGCCATGATTGAGGGTTTCTTGCGCGGTCTCGAAGGCTTGGAGCAGGGCAGTGAGTTCGATTTCACGCTCACGCCCGCCGAGGCATTCGGCGACCGAAACGAGGACTTGGTGATTCAGGTGCCTTGCTACAAGTTCAATATTGATGGCGAGTTCGACTCCGACCGTGTCTTTGTGGGTGCGCACGTGCCCATGCAGACCGAAGATGGCATGCACATGCTTGGCCTGGTGAAAGCCATCGATAAGGAAAATGTGACACTCGACTTCAATCACCAGCTGGCCGGCAAGCACGTGCGTTATGCAGGCCGTGTGCTCATGGTGCGAGATGCCACCCCCGAGGAACTCGCACCCAAGCATGGCTGCGGCTGCGGTTGTGACCACGATGGTTGCGGGCACGACCATGGCGGCTGCAACTGCGACGGCTGTGGAGGCTGCTGACCGAAAGTGGTTTTTTGATGCAACGTTATGGCTGAGAGCAACTTTATCGACTATGTGAAAATCCTGTGCCGCAGTGGAAAGGGCGGTGCAGGATCGGCTCACCTGCACCGGGCTAAGTATGTGCCCAAGGGCGGCCCCGATGGCGGCGACGGCGGGCGAGGAGGACACATCTTGCTGAAAGGAAACCGCAACCTGTGGACGCTCATCCACCTGAAGTATACCCGCCACATCTTTGCCACCGACGGCCAGGCTGGCGGCGAAAACCAGCTCACGGGGCGAAACGGACAGGACCGCACCATCGAGGTGCCTTGCGGAACGGCGGTCTATGATGCCGACACCGGGCAGTTTCTGTGCGATGTCACCGAACACGGCCAGGTGGTGCGATTGCTCAAGGGCGGACGCGGCGGGCTGGGAAACCAGCACTTCAAGACCCCAACGCGTCAAACCCCCCGCTTTGCACAGCCCGGTGAACCGGGCATCGAGCGCGCGGTGATTATGGAGCTGAAGTTGCTGGCCGATGTGGGCTTGGTGGGTTTTCCCAATGCCGGCAAATCGACCTTGTTGTCGGTGATTTCGGCGGCCAAGCCCAAGATAGCCAATTACCCTTTCACTACCCTGGAGCCGAACCTGGGCATTGTGGGCTACCGCGACCAGCAGTCGTTTGTCATGGCCGACATCCCCGGCATCATCGAGGGGGCAAGCGAGGGCAGGGGATTGGGGTTGCGCTTCCTGCGTCACATCGAGCGCAATGCCGTGCTGCTGTTCATGATTCCAGTCGATAGCGACAACATTGCCCACGAATATGACGTGCTCAGCCACGAGCTGGCCACTTTCAACCCCGACCTGGTGGCCAAGCCCCGTGTGCTGGCAATCACCAAGTGCGACATGCTCGACGACGAGCTCATTGAGCAGCTGCGGTCGGAGCTGCCACGCGACATCGACACGGTGTTCATCTCCAGTGTGGCCCAGCAGGGGCTCACCGAGCTCAAAGACTTGCTGTGGCGCACCATTAACGACGAGCGCAACCGCATACCCGAAACACTCACGCACCGCGACCTCGACGAGCGGCACCGCGAACGCGCCGAAGATGAGTTTATCTTCGACACGCCCGGTACCACCACCGAGGCCGACGAAACGCCGCGGCAGGCACGCGGCAGCGGAAAGATGATCGACGACAACAATCACCGCCAATGGAGTGATGAGTATTGGGAAAGCGATTTCGAGGACGAGAACAAGGACTTTCAAGTGGTCAGCGACCCCGACGACGCCTAACCGGCGTGATGCGGTAGGCTTTCACTGCCACTTTCCCACCAAATCTAATAATATTATGAGAAAGCAACTAATATCGGTCTTGTTGCTGCTGGGTGCCGTGGTGGTCGCAGCTCAAGACGACACACTCACATGGCAGAACGACACCATGCTTGCCGCCGACACCACTGTGCAGGTGCAGGAGATGAACGGCGTGGCCGCCACAGCCCCCGACACACCCGCCAGCGTCGCGCCCGCTCCCATGGCCGAGCGGCCTTCGACCGGACTGGGCTGGCTGGTGCTGGCCACCGGACTGGCCACCTTGCTGGCCGTGGGCGGTGGAGTGCTGGCTTTTCTGACCCGGCGCGAGCTGGCCGACCTGCAAGAAACCTACAATCAGGCTCTGGAGCAAACCAACGAGAATGTGAGCCGCCTCGCCGAGCAACACGTTCAGGAGATGGCGGCAATGCAACAACAGGTGACCCGTCTCACCGCTGCCGTGCGCTCACTAACCGACGCGAAGCCGCGGCCAGCGCGACAGCGCAGCGAATCGCCAGCACCCGCCGGGCCGCAGACACTTTATCTGGCCAAGCCCGACGACGGCGGGGCGTTTTCAAGGGTGAGCGCGCAATTTGAGCTGGGCAATTCGTTGTTTGTACTCACCACCACCGACGGCGTGCACGGCTCTTTTGCAGTTATCGACAATGCCGATGTGCACCGCTTTGCCCTGATGATGCCCACCGAGAACCTCACACGTGCCTGTGCCGGCGACGCCATCCAGCGCGCGGCAGGCATGACGCGCATCGTCACCGACCAGCCCGGCGAGGCTGTTATGGACAATGGGGCGTGGCGCGTGACCCGCAAGGCGACGATTCATTACGAGTGACAACACCCACATGCACTGGACCTGCGATAAATGTGGCAAGACCTTGGAAATCTCGGCCGAGCAGTTGACCGAGACGCAAGGCACTGTGGTGTGTCCGCAGTGCCTCGGCACCGATGTGGTGCCGGGCTATAAACGGCGCCGGGCGGCATCACCGCCACCTGCCACGACCCAATCCTCGCCGCCAAAGCGCGAGGCGGGCAATGGCGTGCCACCGCCTCATCGCAAGCGCTCGGCATCGACGCAACAGCGCCAAACCATCAGCTTTGTGAACCAGCCCTCACCACCGTCACAACAGCGGCCGCCTGCGCCCAACCGGACCAAGTCGAAAAAGAAGAAGCGCAAGAAGTCGTCGCGAGGGGGCTGTCTTGAGCCGCACAGCACTCTGGGCTGCCTGTGGCGCTCGGTGCTTGCCACGCTTGTTGTGCTCGAGCCGCACAGCACTCTGGGCTGCCTGTGGCGCTCGGTGCTTGCCACGCTTGTTGTGCTCGCGCTCTACTCTGCACTCGGCTTCCTCGTGCAATGCACATGATGGCCGGCCTGGTGCGCGAGGCAACACGAAGAATGGCAGCCAACCATTATGGAAAGCTGCCATTTCTTGACTCTTCTTGCGGTGCGTACAGGACTCGAACCAGCGACCTCCTGCGTGACAGGCAGGCATTCTAACCAACTGAACTAACGCACCTCGTTGAAGTGTCGCAATCGGATTATCCCCAATTGCGGCTGCAAAGGTACAACCGATTTCTGGATTGTGCAAATTTTTTTGTGAAAAAATGCGTTTTTGCGGGGAAACCTTGCTTCAGGAAACCTTGCAAATGACGGCCACGCTCGTCGAAAGAGCGGGGGCTGTTCCATGCATATAGCACGGAACAGCCCCTGGTGGTTTTAGTCACACACGATGTTGTTGTCAGAACGTGGGGGTGTACTGCGCGGCATTGCCGTCCTTGCCGAGCTTGTAACCGTAGGTGTGCTCCTTGTTGCGGTTGAGCTGGTTTATCACCTTGTCCTTGGACACGGCATTCAAGCCTATCATCGTCTGGCTGTTCGAGAACGAGCCACCCGTGCTCACGGCACCACTAATGGCACCTGTCAAGTGCACATTGTAGGTCTCCTGAGTGAGTTCGTTCTCCTCGCGCGGTTCAATCACAATCTTGAAACCCAACTCGGCGGGGACGCGCGTGGTGGTCACCGTCTTTGTCCATGTGGTGCCACTGGTGATCACATCGTTCTTGTTGGCGCCATCGTCACCCTTGTAGTAGATGTTCACATGCTTGGCTGCCTTGAAAAAGTCGGTGCCAAAGGTAATGGTGTAGGTGCCGGTGGCCGTGGTCACCTGTCCGGGCTCGTCCTTGTCGTCGCCGCAGGCGGTGAGCAGCGTCATGCAGCACAGCAGTGCTGCCAAATAAAGCATTGTCTTTTTCATTGTAGTATTTTTTAGAGTTATTAATGAGTTTATTATTGAGCTAATTTGGCCAATGGGACCAATGAGGGACTGATGGTTTGTAACTATAGGTGGGTTCTATAAATTGCTTGAGTCGTATTGGGATTGATTGCTGAGTAGATTTTGCCTCAAGCTGCGCGAAATCTGCAATTGAGTGAGTGCAACGCCAAGCTTGCTTGGGCGATGCCGAGCGTGTGCAGATTCTACAAC